>DATAPF010000267.1:0-28860 GCA_036265355.1 Kofleriaceae bacterium
AGCGAGAAGTTCTGCGTGCTGCAACCCGGCGCCACGCCCGCCGCGATGATCGCGGTCATCGCCCCGGGCACGGGGCTCGGCGAAGCATTCCTGTCGCCCGATCGCCACGGCCGCTATCACTCGTTCGCGTCCGAGGGCGGCCACGCCGACTTCGCGCCGTGCACCGACGAGGAGATCGAGCTCCTGCGGTACCTGCGCAAGAAGTACGGGCAGCACATCAGCTACGAGCGCGTGCTGTCCGGCGCCGGCATCGGCGACCTCTACGACTTCGTGCGCGCCACCACCGGCACCGCCGAGCCCGCCTGGCTCACCGCCGAGCTCGCCAGCAGCGATCGCAACGCCGTGATCTCCCACGTCGCCCTCGCCGGCCGCGATCCGGCCTGCGTCCGCGCGCTCGACATGTTCGTCGAGATCCTCGGCGCCGAGGCCGGCAACCTCGCGCTGCGTGGCCTGGCGACCGGCGGCGTCGTGATCGGCGGCGGCATCCCGCCCAAGATCCTCGCCGCGCTCCAGCACCACCGCTTCCTCGATCGCTTCACGGCCAAGGGCCGGTTCTCCGCGTGGATGGCCAGCCTCGGCGTCCGCGTCACCCTCGAACCCCGCGCCGCGCTGTTCGGCGCCGCGCACCACGCAGCCACCCACAAGGACGCACGCTCATGAGCGAACCCAAGAACCTCGCGCCGCCCGCGCCGCCCGCGTCGTCCGCCTCGCCCGCGTCATCGCCCTCCGGCCCCGCGGCGTCGGTGTCCGTCGCGTCCTCGGTGACCGGCGAGATCCTCGGCGACGTCATCACCAAGCGGCGCCGTCCCGATCCGACCACGATCGTCATATTCGGCGCCACCGGCGACCTCGCCGGCCGCAAGCTCGCCCCCGCGCTCTACAACCTGATGCTCGACAGCGCGCTGGCCGAGCCGACCGTGATCATCGGCACCAGCCGCGGCGAGCTCACCGGCCCGCAGTTCGCCGACCACCTCCGCCCGCGGGCCATCGAGTTCTCGCGCCGCAAGGTCGAGCCCGCGATGTGGGACAAGTTCGCCAGCACGCTCGACTTCGTCGGCGGCGAGTTCGACAGCGACGCCACCTACACCGCGCTCAAGGCCAAGCTCGACGCCGCCGCGGCCCGGGGCACCCGCGGCAACCGGATGTTCTACCTCTCGACCCCGCCGTCGGTGTTCCCGGTGATCCTCCAGAAGCTCCAGCAGCACGGGCTGATCGAGCGCGCCGTCCAGCACCCCGGCAAGCCGGCGTGCCGCGTCATCGTCGAGAAGCCGTTCGGCCGCGACCTCGCCTCCGCGCGCCAGCTCAACGAGATGATCAGCAGCTATCTCGACGAGTCGCAGATCTACCGGATCGACCACTACCTCGGCAAGGAGACCGTCCAGAACATCCTGGTGTTCCGGTTCGGCAACTCGATCTTCGAGCCGATCTGGAACCGCAACCACGTCGACTTCGTCGAGATCACCGCCGCCGAGTCGATCGGCATCGAGGGCCGCGGCGCGTTCTACGAGGCCACCGGCGTGGTCCGCGACATCATCCAGAACCACCTGCTCCAGGTCATGTCGCTGGTCACCATGGAGGTCCCGGCCTCGTTCTCGGCCGACGACATCCGCGACGAGAAGTCCCAGGTCCTGCGCTCGGTTCGCAACCTCGACCTCAACGACGTCGCCAACCACTGCGTGCGCGGCCAGTACCGCGGCTACCGCGACGAGGAGGGCGTTGCCCCGGACTCCCAGACCCCGACCTACGCCGCGATGCGCTTCATGATCGACAGCTGGCGCTGGCAGGGAGTCCCGTTCTACCTGCGCGCCGGCAAGCGGCTCGCCGAGCGCGTCACCGAGGTCAACATCCACTTCCGCGCCGTCCCGCTCGTCCTGTTCAAGGAGGAAGCCGCCGGCTCCGTGCTCCAGCCCGCGGTGCTCACCCTGCGGATCCAGCCCCACGAGGGCATCTCGCTGCGGTTCGTCGCCAAGGTCCCCGGCGAGAACATCAACGTCGGCAACGTCGTCATGACCATGACCTACGCCGACGCATTCAAGCGCCCGATCTCCGAGGCCTACGAGCGCCTGCTGCTCGACTGCCTGCGCGGCGACGCCACCCTGTTCAACCGCCGCGACTCGGTCGACCGCGCCTGGCAGCTGATCCAGCCGGCGCTCCAGATCTGGGAGGCCACCCCGGGCGTCCACTTCTACGAGCCCGGCTCCCCCGGCCCGGCCGAGGCCGACGAGATGATCGCGCGCGACGGCCACTCCTGGCGCGACCTGAGCCGCAGCTGACCCGGCCGATTCCCGCGGCCGCAGTCACGCGGCGTCGACCCGACGGCCGGCGCCATCGGCGGAGGCGCACGCACGCCAGACGCAGCCACGAAGCCAGGTGTGGCCGGCGTCGTTGTCGAGGCGCGGACTCCACGCCTGCGCGATCGTGACCTTCGCCGGCGCGCCCGCAACGGACAGTCGACATAGCCCGAACGCGTCGAGGATCACCGAGGCGAGTCGCGCCGGGACGACCGTGTACGCGTCGCTCTGGCGCACCAGCGACAGCGCGGCCAGAAACGACGGCACGACGCGGCTCGGTGGGCGGCGAGCTCGACGGCGCTGGGTCCTGCGGATCTCCTCGAGCTTCGCGCGCTGCGAGGCGACGGCGACGGACTCGAGCGCGGTGAGGCCGGCCGGCGTCATGCGGCGGTTCGCCAGCGGGTGATCGCGCCGGGCGACCGGGACCATGTCGTCCTGATACAACCGCTGGATGCGCAGGTCGGGCCCGAGGCCGTACTGTACGCCGATGTCGAGGTCGACCTCGATCCCGCCGGGCAGCGAGGATCCGACGAAGTGGAGCGCCACGTTCGGTGCCTCGCAGCGCACGATCGCCTCGAGCGCGCGCCCGAGGGTCACGATGGTGGCGTCGGACGCGCGAACGACGAACGTCCGCTCGAGCGTCGCGACGTCCAGCGGCTGCTCGGGTCGGAGCAGATCCTCGATCTCGTTCGCGACGCGCCCGACGCGCTCCCGCATCGCGAGCGCTCGCGGCGTGGGCACCAGGCGGTTGCCCGCGCGCACGAACAGCGGATCGCCGACCGTCTCGCGCAAGCGGGCGAGGGTGTGACTCATCGCGGGCGGGCTGACGTTCATGCGGCGCGCGGCCGCCGTCACGCTGCCTTCCCGCAACAGCGCGTCGAGGGCCAGCAGGAGGTTGGCATCAGCGGATTGCATCTCGTGCATGTACCACGTTCACAACTTTCATTCGATTCATTCCGTCGAACGCCCTAGCTTCGTCCCATGATCCTGTCCCGCCGCCGCCAGCTCGTCATCCTCGGAACGTGCTGCCTCTCGCTCGTGCTGGTCACGATGGACGTGACCATCGTCAATGTCGCGCTGCCTGCGATCCGAAGCGATCTGCACGCCAGCGTCGCGGGGCTGCAGTGGTCGATCGACGGCTACACGGTCATCGTCGCAAGCTTTCTCCTCCTCGCCGGTTCGATGGCCGACCGCTTCGGCCGCCGCAGGACGTTCCAGCTCGGCATGTGCGTGTTCAGCCTGGGTTCGCTGCTGTGCAGCCTCGCCCCGAGCACGCCCGCGCTGGTGGCGTTCCGCATGCTGCAGGCGGTCGGCGGATCGATGCTCAACCCGGTCGCCATGTCGATCATCGTCAACACGTTCGTCGACCCCCGGGAGCGCGCACGCGCCATTGGCATCTGGGGCGCGGTGTTCGGCGTCGCGATGGCGGCGGGGCCCCCGATCGGCGGCCTGCTGATCGAGACCATCGGCTGGCGGTCGATCTTCTGGGTGAACGTTCCGCTCGGGATCCTGGGGCTCGTGCTGACGGCGCGCGTCGTCCCCGAGTCGCGCGCGGACCGGCCCCGGCGCCTCGATCTCGTCGCGCAGGCGTTCGTGATCGTGGCGCTGCTCGCGCTGACCGCGGCCGTGATCGATGGACGCCGCGTGGGCTGGACGTCCTGGCCGATCGCGATGGGTTTCTCGACCGCGTTCGCGTGCATCGCAGGGCTCGTGGCGTGGGAGTCTCGCCGCCGCGAGCCGATGCTCGACCTGCGGCTGTTTCGCAGCCTCCCGTTCAGCGCCGCCACGCTCACGGCGGTCATCGCGTTCGCGGCGTTCAACGGGTTCCTGTTCCTGAACTCGCTCTACCTGCAGGAATCGCGCGGGATGCGCGCATCGACGGCGGGCCTCGCGACCGTCCCGGTCGCGCTGGCGCTCATGGTGTGCTCCCCGCTGTCCGGGCGCCTCGTCGCTGCGGGCCGTGCGCGGGTCGCGCTCGTGGTGGCCGGGGTCGCGATGGCGATCAGCGCGCTGCTGCTGACGGCGCTCGCGGAGGAGACGTCGATCGCGTACCTCGTCGTCGCGTACGCGATCTTTGGCGTCGGCCTGGGGACCGTCAACACGCCGATCACCAACACGGCGGTGTCCGGGATGCCCCGATCCCAGGCCGCGCTCGCGGCGGCCGTCACGTCGACCAGCCGGCAGGTGGGGGCGTCGCTCGGGGTCGCGCTCGCCGGTTCGCTCGCGAAGGCCGGGATCGAGTCCGCGCACCGGCCCGACTTCGCCGATGCCACCCACGTCGTGTTCTGGGTGATCGCTGGATTCGGGGCAGCCGTCGTCGTGCTCGGCCTCGCATCCACCGGCGCGCGCGCCCAGGCGAGCGCGGACCGGGTCGCGTCGATGCGATGAGCACGGTCGGCAAGGCGGGATGCTCGGTCGCGTCCGGCACCCGGTACACCCGGTAGTTCGCGGCATGCTGCGATCGCGGTGTGGCGATGTGAGCAAGCCAGCCCGGCGATCGCGCCGCGGTGACTCCTGCACCGGCCCAGGTCGCGCGCCGGACGCCGCGCACCGTCGCGCATCGAGCCGCGATGCCACAGGACCGCGGGATGACGGACTCTCGATCTCCGGGCGACATCCAGTGATGGAAAGCGCGGAGTCCAGAACTGGCTGGTACCGGCCGTGCAGCACGCGTACTGACGAGTGCAACCGCGCCACCGGCCGAGGCGCGCGGCGGGCCTCTGCGGGCCAGGGAAGTGGAGGAGACGATGGGCGTGTCGCTGGAGATTCCGCACGGGACCCCGTGGTGGGACAGCATGGCGATCTGGACCGTGCCCGGCGCCGATCCGCTGGGGCCGCCCGGACCGCCGGTCGCGGGACAGCCGTGTTACGTGTGGGCGCACGTGCTGAACACGGGGAATACCCCCGTACAGAACGCGACGCTCCAGTTCTACTGGGCCAATCCCGGTGTCGGGTTCGACCGCACCACCGCGACACGGATCGGCAGCTCGTACGTCAGCCTGTGCTACCCCGACGAGGCCGACGTGCTGTGCCTGACCCCGTGGGTCCCGGCGTTCGTCAACGCGGGTCACGTCTGCCTGGTGGTCGAGGTGTTTCATCCGACGCTCGACCCGCTGCCGCCGGGGAGCGCGTTCCGCGCCGACACCGATCGCCACGTCGCGCAGCGCAACCTGGCGGTGCTCGCGATGATGGGCGGAGCCTTCCAGTTCGCGTTCGAGGTCGACAACCCGCTGCGGGTCGACCGCGAGTTCACGATCCGGGTCCGCACCGCGACCGCCGAGGAGCTGGTCGCGACGATGCGGTGCCTCGGGATCCGGCCTCCGGAGCATCCCGGCACGCTGACCGAGCTGGCGTTCTCCCACGAGCCGTGCCCGCGGGCCGAGGCGACCGCCGCCGAGCCCCCCGAGATCCGCGTCCGGGTCGCGCGCCGCGCGCGGACCGGGCTGTCCGTGATCGGGCGGATCGACGGCGATGCCGCGCTGCTTCACGTCGAGCAGCGGCACGAGGGCAGCGTGGTCGGCGGGCTCAGCCTGCTGGTCGTGGAAGCCCGGTGAAGGGGAACCGGTCATGGCGACATTGCACATTCCCGATCGGCCGTTCGCATCCGAGCTGATCACCGGGCTGGCGCTGCCCGACGGGATCTTCGAGATCGCGTTCGGCGAGCTGGTGATCAACGCCCATGTCGAGAACGCCGGCAGCACGACGGTGACGACCGCGAGCGTGTACATCGAGAGCGTTTCGGATCCCGGGATCGTCGTGGTTCCGGCGACGCCGCTGATCACCGATCTTCCGCCGGGCGGCGCGCGGCTGCTCCGGTGGCGGGTGGATGTCACCCGGGCGACCCCCGGCAAGCAGCAGCTGAGCTTCGTCTTGATCGACTCGTCCGGCAACCGGACGCACGTCCTCAAGGACATCTTCGTCACCCGGACGACGTTCGACGCGCGCAGCAACACGGTGGCGATGCAGACGCCCGAGGGCGTCCTGCGCGTGGGGTTCCCGCGGCTGGTGCGGCCGGTCGACGACGTCCGCTGCGGACCCGGCGGCGGTCGCGGCAGCCGCAGCGGCGGCGGCGTGGGCGGCGGCGGCGGCACCGGCCTCGGCGGGGGTGGCGGCGGCCCGTGCGGCTGCGGCCCCGGGTGCGGCTGCCGCTCCGGCGGCGGCTCCGGTTGCGGCTGCAAGTGCACCGCGGGCGCCCCCAGGAGGCCGCTGACGGCGTTCCGTCCGGAGACCGATCTGCTGTCCGGCGTCCTCGAGGCGGCGCTCGACGGGCAGATCCAGCTGTGTCCGAGCTGGTACCTGCCGCAGGCCATCGCGTGCGTCTGGGAGCCGACCCTGCCCTACGCGGGCGCGCACGGCGAGCCACCGTTCGAGGATCGGGGGTGGACGGCCGTGCTGTGCGTCGTGGCGGTCGCCCTGGTGCTGGCGTCGTCGGTCGTCGCGGGCGGCCCGACCGTGGGCAGCGGCGACCCGGTGAAGACCGGCCCGGCGGGCCACGGCCAGCGGTCGTGCGGCTTGATCGCCGGCGGCGCCGGCTCGAGCCACCTGGTGGCCGGCCTCGTCGCGGCCGCCGCGGCGTGCGTCACCGCGACCGGGCTCGGCGATCCGGGCGACCCATTCCGCCTCGGCCAGGACCATACGCGGCCCGGCCCCGGCGAGCTGACGATCGCCGAGAGCCTGTACACCGAGCTGACGTTCCCCGTGCCGGTCGTGCCCGGCAAGCCGTTCGCGGTCGGCGCGCGCTGGCGGTACACGCGGATCACCACCGCGCGCGAGTACCACCACGCCGCGAACGACGTGCACCACAACGCGCACGTGCTGTCGAGGTACGAGATCACCGCACCGAAGGTCAACCACGCCTACGAGGACGAAGCCTGGATCGTGCAGGCGCGGTTCTGGGACGCCCGGGGCAAGCGGATGACCGGCGCCGAGCTGTTCGTCCAGTGCTTCCTGATCGGCCCCTGTGGACAATTGATCCGGGTGGTCCTGCAGGACGACGGCGTGGCTCCCGACGCCGCGCCGGGCGACGGTACCTACACGGCGCTGCGTCGCTTCACCTACGAGGCCGAGGGGCTGTGGAAGTACCTGGTCATCGCGCAGGACGTCCACACCGCCCGGCCCGGGACGCCGGAGCAGGCGGCCCGGATCACCGGCGGGATCGTCGGAGGGATCGTCCGCACGCACCAGCTGACAATCTCGTTCGGGGGCGGGAGCTGCCGGCTGATCCCGGATGGATACGTCCACGTCATCGGCGCGCTGACCTGACGGCGACCGCGGCCCGGGGAAATCGTAGGGCGGCGGCCCGTCGCGCGCACCCGCGACAGGCCTGCGGCATCCCAGCTCCGGGCACCCGTGGCTTCCGCCGAACGTTCCGCGAAGGATTTCCCGCGCCCGGCGCAGCCAGCTGGCCGTCGCACGCTAGGCTTGAGCATGGTCGGCCGCCTGGGTCGCGCGCTCAAGCACCGCAACTACCGGCTGTTCTTTGCCGGCCAGGGGATCTCGGTGATCGGCACCTGGTTGACCCGGTTCGCGACGGTGTGGATGGCGTACGACCTGACCCACTCGCCGCTGATCCTCGGCCTCGTCGGGTTCTTCGGGCAGGCGCCGACGTCGCTGCTCGCACCGTTCGCCGGGGTGATGGTCGACCGCTGGAACCGCCACCGGACGATCCTCGTCACGCAGATCGCCGCGATGCTGCAGTCGGCGGCGCTCGCGTTCTTCGCGTTCACCCACATGACGGTGTGGCACCTGATCGCGCTCGGCGCGGTCCAGGGGGTGATCAACGCGTTCGACATGCCGGCCCGCCAGTCGTTCCTCGGTCAGATGATCGAGGACCGCGCGGATCTGCCCAACGCGATCGCGCTGAACTCGTCGATGGTCAACGCGGCGCGGCTGATCGGCCCGGTGATCGCCGCCGCGCTGGTCGCCGGCTGGGGCGCCGCGGTGTGCTTCACGATCGACGCGGCGAGCTACCTCGCGGTGATCGGCTCACTGCTGGCGATGACGGTCAAGCCGCGGCCGGCGCCGGCGCGGTCCCGCCGCGTGCTGGCGGACCTCGCCGACGGCCTGCACTACGTCTGGCACTTTCCGCTGGTCCGCGCGGTGCTGCTGCTGCTCGCGGCGTCGAGCGTGCTCGGCGGCGCATACTCGACGCTGCTGCCGGTGATCGCGGCCACCACGCTGCACGGCGGCCCACACACGCTCGGCATCCTGATGGGATCGGCCGGGCTCGGCGCGCTGGCCGGCGCGCTGTACCTGGCGAGCCGCACCTCGGTGGTCGGCCTGGCGGCGGTGATCTTGCGCTGCGCGATCGGCCTGGGCGCCGGCATGGTCGCGATGGAGCTGGCGTCGCAGGTCGCGATCGCCGTGCCGCTGCTGTTCGTGGTCGGCATGTCGATGATGATGCAGATGGCCGCGACCAACACGCTGATCCAGTCGATCGTCGACGACAAGATGCTCGGTCGGGTGATCAGCCTGTACGCGGTGGCGTTCTTCGGCGGCGCCCCGATCGGATCGCTGCTCGAGGGCGCGCTGGCCAGCCAGATCGGCGCGATCCACACGTTCGCGGTCGCCGGCGCGCTGTGCGTGACCTCGGGCGCGGTGTTCGCGGCGGTGCTGCCGGGGCTGCGCCGGGTCAGCCGGCCGCACTACATCAAGCTCGGGCTGATCCCGGATCCGGCGGCGCCGCGCGACGCGGCGGGCCCCGGCACCGCGCGGGCAACGCATCGCGCCGAGGCGGACTGAATCCAGCCGAGCCCGCCGATCGGAGCGCGCGCGGACCGCTCAGGAATCTGTCGGTCTCCCGATCGCGGTGCGTCCACCGGAATCAGGAATCTGTCTGTTTCTCGATCTTGTGTGGGCCTGACAACGCACGCGATCACGTGCGCGAGCGCCCGCGTCGCCCGCAGCGGTTCGTGAGGACGCGTTGACGACCGGCTCGCTGCGCGAGCCCGCGCCGCCGGCGCGTGATGAGTGATGACGAACGACTGGCTGCTACGTGAACTCGCTCGATCGACGCGTCGACACAATACGATTCACTCCACATCGAGCGTCGAGGCAATTCGCCGCGAGCGAATCAATCGCTCATATCGAATGAAACAACTTCCACGAGATGTGAAACCGTCACACGTTCGATATTCGCGATTGACAGCGTGCGCGGCGCGAGCATAGGGTGAGTTCGCATGTCGGGAACCCGTGGTTCCTGATCTGCGGCACCGGACGCCTGGGGACCGCCCGTGCGTCGCCGGTGGCCCGATGATCGTTGTTTCAGGTCAGCTCGCTCTCACCTCGACGGTGGTCGTCACCGTCGGGAATCAGTACCTATTGTCTCGGAGGTATCAGTGATGACAGTTGTGTTCACTCGGCATTGGAAGGCGATATTCGCGCTGAGCGCTGGCGCACTGCTCGGGTGCTCGCAGGCGGCGGTCGACGACCCGGACCAGGGCGCCACCACGGCCGCGGCCACCGTGGTCGGCGGCCACCTCGCCGGGATCAGCGACGCCGACTTCACCGCGGCGCAGGCCAACTTCAACCAGGCCGAGGCCATCGACGACGGCCTCGGGCCGATCTTCAACGACGTCGCGTGCGGGGCCTGTCACTCGCTCGGCGCGATCGGCGGCTCGGGCGAGCAGATCGAGCGACGATTCGGCAGGTTCGCCAGTGGCGTGTTCAACTCGCTCTCCAGTGAAGGCGGCTCGCTCCGTCAGCTGAAGTCGCTGGGAGCGTTCACCGGCGCCAGCGGCCAGGCCTGCAACATCCCGGTGGAGCACGAGCCGTCGGACGCCACCGTGCACAACGTCGGCCGGCTGACCACACCGCTGTTCGGGCTCGGCCTGGTCGACGCGATGCCGGATACGTTCCTCCGCAACGTCGTTGCCGCCGAGCCGACCGCCGTGCGCGGTACGGTCAACACGGCGGCGATCGCGCTGCCCAACCCGCGCGACGCCTCGCAGCGCATCGGCACGGTGCGGGTCGCGCGGTTCGGCTGGAAGGCCGACACGGCCAACCTCGCGGACTTCGCCGCCGGCGCGTACCAGAACGAGATGGGGATCACCACCCAGCACTGCTTCCAGGGCACGTCGATCACCGCGTTCACCGCCGAGTCCAAGCCCAACGGCGTCGCCGTGCCGGCCGGCTGCGATGATCTCGCGCCCGCCGCTCCGGCCGGCGTCCCGGCCGGGACCGACGACGCGGTCGGCAGCTGCGCCGGCGGCCTGACCGAGGTCCAGGACGACGTCCAGAACTTCCTCACGTTCATGACGTTCCTCGCACCGGCGCCGCGCGACCTGAGCGATGCGGCCGCGATCAACGCCGGGGCGCCGGTGTTCAGCCGGATCGGCTGCAACGGCTGTCACGTGACCACGACGTTCACCACGCCCAACCCGGCGCCCAACGGGGTCCCCGGCGGCTTCGCGTTCAACCCGTTCTCCGACTTCGCGGTCCACGACATGGGCACGCTGGGCGACCAGATCGGCGTGGACGGCGACAGCCTGGCGCGGACCCGCCAGATGCGCACCGCGCCGCTGTGGGGCATCCGGTTCCGCAACCACCTGCTGCACGACGGGCGGACGTCGGACATCCCGACCGCGATCGCCGCGCACGACGGCCAGGGCAAGGCGGCCGCGACCGCGTTCGCCGGGCTGAACGCGACCGACCAGCACAACGTGGTGCAGTTCATCCGCTCGCTGTGACCTCGACCCGGAGGGCGGCGGCCCGCGGCGGGCGGAAGCGGCGCGCTCAGCGCCAGCCGCGCAGCGACAGGTGGTCGGCGCGCGCGCGCAGGAGGCGGCCCAGGCTCGCCGGCACGACCACGCCGGCCGCCGCCGCGGCACTGGCCGAGAACCCGGCGCCGGCGGGCGCGCCCTCGGCCGCCGGGGCATCATCACGGCTCGGCGACGGGCTCGGCGACGGGCTCGCCAGCGCGCTCGGCGGCGGCGCGGTCAGCGCGGCCATCAGCGCGCTGACCGGCGACGGCTCGGCCTCGCGCTCGACGAGCAGCTCCATCGGCCCGAGGTCGATGCAGCCGTAGACCCGGTCGGCCGGTGCGCAGTACACCCGGACGTGCATGTGGTCGTCGTGGCGTGCGCTGTCGCCCGGTTGCTTGAGCGTCCTGCGCGCGCGGGCGATCAGCGCCTCGGGCTCGCCGATCCGGGCGGCGTGGTCGAGCAGCCGGCGCGCCAGTGGCTCGTAGATGAAGATCCACTGGATCGGCGCCTCCGGGGCGGTGATCAGCTCCTTGACCAGCAGCCAGGTGCGCGGGACGTCGACGGTGAGCCCGCTGCCGTCGCGCGCGCGCCCGGCGGGATCGAACACGTGCATCGCGTCGGGCTCGAATGGCTGGCCGGTCGCGTCGCGCAGGTAGTACAGGAAGTCGGCGTCGCGCCCGCTCTGGTGCGAGCGGTGGAACGCGTAGCGCTCGCCGCCGCCCCCGCTGGACAGGTCGGCGATCACGATCTGGATGCCCGGCACCTGCCCGTGCATCCGCCGCGCCACACCGACGATCAGGTCGATCAGCTCGTCGGTGCCGAAGCGGTTGTCGCGCGCGCGCCAGACGTCGCGGGTGGTGAAGCCCTCGCCGTGATCGGGCAGCCGCGCGCCGTCGATCAGATATCCGTTGCTCGCCTTGCCGACCGAGATGCTGGTGCCATCGCTGACCACGCCGAGCTCGGCGCAGCCGGCGAGCACCACCGCGAGCACGAGGCACCGCGTCGCCATCGAGTGGGTCCAGTATGGATCGCGGCCGGCCCGAGGGCCGAAAAAATGCGGCGACACCAGCGGGGTCCGCCGGTGTCGCCGCAACACACACCCACCCGGGGCGTCCGGGGCAACCTGGGGCGCCCCGGGAACTGCGACCGCTCATCCAGGGGGCCCTGGGCTCGTGCGCCAGGACCCGGCCGGGTCAGTGCTTGTCCTCGAACTCGGCGTCGATCACGTCGTCCTTGCCGCCGCCCTCCCCGCCGTCGCCGGACGGCGCGCCCTCACCGCCGGGCTGCCCGCCGCCCGCCGATTTGTACATCGCCTCCGCGAGCTTGTGGGCCGCCCCCTGCAGCTTCTCGAACGCCGCGCGCAGCTCGTCCGGCCGGTCGGCGTCCTTGTTGCGCTCCAGGGCGCCCTCGGCGTCCTTGAGCGCCTCCTCGATCATCAGCTTTTCGGGGTCGCCGAGCTTGGCGGCGTTCTCCTGGACCAGCTTGCGCGTGCTGTAGACCAGCGTGTCGAGCTGGTTGCGGGCCTCGATGGTCTCCTTGCGTTGCTTGTCCTCGGCCTCGTGCTGCGCCGCGTCCTCGACCGCGCGCTTGATGTCGGACTCGGACAGACCGCTCGACGCCTCGATCCGGATCGTGCGCTCCGCGCCGGTCGCCTTGTCCTTGGCGGCGACGTTGAGGATGCCGTTGGCGTCGATGTCGAACGTGACCTCGATCTGGGGCACGCCGCGCGGCGCCGGCGGGATGCCGGTCAGCTGGAACTTGCCCAGCGTCTTGTTGTCCTTGGCCATCGGCCGCTCGCCCTGGGTGACGTGGACCTCGACCGAGGTCTGGTTGTCAGCCGCGGTCGAGAACGTCTCGCTCTTGCGGGTCGGGATGGTCGTGTTGCGCGGGATCAGCACGGTCGCGACCCCACCGAGCGTCTCGATCGCCAGCGACAGCGGGGTGACGTCGAGCAGCAGGATGTCCTTGACGTCGCCCGACAGCACGCCGCCCTGGACCGCCGCGCCGAGCGCGACGACCTCGTCGGCGTTGACGCTCCGGTTGGGCTCGCGGCCGAAGAACTCCTTGACCTTGGCCTGGACCATCGGGATCCGGGTCGAGCCGCCGACCAGCACGACCTCGTGGATCTCGGACACCTTCTTGCCGGCGTCGGACAGCGCCTTCTTGCACGGCTCCATCGCGCGGGCGACGATGTCCTCGATCATCTGCTCGAACTTGGCGCGGCTGAGCTTCTTGAGCAGGTGCTTGGGACCGGTCGCGTCCGCCGTGAGGTACGGCAGGTTGATCTCGGTCTCCTGCACGCTCGACAGCTCGATCTTGCCCTTCTCGGCGGCCTCCTTGAGCCGCTGCAGCACCATCTTGTCCTTGCTGACGTCGATCCCGGTGTCCTTCTTGAACTCCGCGACCAGCCAGTCCATCAGCCGGTTGTCGATGTCGTCACCGCCGAGGTGGGTGTCGCCGTTGGTCGACACGACCTCGACGACCTTGTCGCCGACCTCGAGGACGGAGATATCGAACGTGCCGCCGCCCATGTCGAACACGGCGATCAGCTGCTCCTTGGTCTTGTCCAGGCCATACGCCAGCGCGGCCGCGGTTGGCTCGTTGATGATGCGCTTGACCTCGAGGCCGGCGATCTTGCCGGCGTCCTTGGTCGCCTGGCGCTGGCTGTCGTTGAAGTACGCCGGGACGGTGATCACCGCCTCGGTGACCGGCTCGCCGAGGTACTCCTCGGCGGCGCGCTTGAGCTTCATCAGCACGCGCGCGCCGATCTCGGGCGGCGAGTAGCGCTTGCCGCGGATCTCGAACGCCGCGTCGCCGTTGGGGGCCGCGACGATCTTGAACGGGACGCGCTTGAGCTCCTCCTGGGTGATGTGATCGCTGAACTTGCGACCCATGAACCGCTTGCTGGAGAACACGGTGTTCTCCGGGTTGGTGATGGCCTGACGCCGGGCGATCTGGCCTACGAGGACGTCGCCCTTGTCGTCGAAGGCGACCACCGAGGGGGTCAGGCGAGCGCCTTCCTCGTTCGAGATGACCTTGGGATCCTTACCTTCCATGATCGCGACCACGGAATTGGTCGTTCCCAGGTCGATGCCGATGATCTTGCCCATGACGTGATTTCCTCGATTCTTGGATGTGTGTGCTGCGCAACCTAAGTAGCGTCCAAGCGACCGTCAAGACAGGCACGTGATTTCGCCCGATCGGGGAGGTCATCGATCCCACGGGGGGCGCTGCCCCCCGCCCCGCCGGCGGAGCCGTTGGGGTCCCCACCCCTGTCTCGCTGTCGCTCGAACGTACTGTTGCGTGCGCGCGGGGTCGCCGGCGCTCGCTCCGGTCGGGCCAATCGATCGAGAGGGGGCTTTCCCATGCCCCCCCTCCGGGGGATGGCCGGCAAAGCCGGGCGGATCATTCACGACCGGCGACCGCGCGCCGCGTCGCGCGGCCCTGCACCTGCGAGCCCAGTGCTCGTCGATCCTCTAAGCTCGTCGACCGCGAAACGTCAGGACCTCGTCGCTCGATCCCTGCGCACAGACGAGGTTCTCGCCGGTGGTGCGGGAACGCGCTCGGCCGATGGCGCGCCCATCTACGCCGTGGCCTGGGTCTCGAGCTGGGCAGCCTTGGCCAGGTCGATGATCGACGGTGGGGGATCCTTGAGCGCGAGGGCGAGCACCTCGTCCATCCGCTTGACGCTCAGGATCTCCATCTCCTTCTTGACCTCCTCGGGGACGTCGATCAGGTCCTTGACGTTGCGCTCGGGAATGATTACTCGCCGGATCCCTGCGCGGTGGGCGGCGAGCAGCTTCTCCTTGACGCCGCCGATCTGCAGCACGTTGCCCCGCAGGGTGATCTCGCCGGTCATCGCGACGTCCGGCCGCACCGGGACGCCGGTCAACAGCGACACCAGCGCGGTGTACATCGTGATGCCCGCCGACGGACCGTCCTTGGGCACCGCGCCGGCCGGGACGTGGACATGGAGATCCTTGTTCTCCAGGAAGTTGCCGGGGTCCAGACCGAGCGCTGCCGCACGGCCGCGGACGAACGACAGCGCCGCGGTGACCGACTCCTTCATCACGTCCCCGAGCTGGCCGGTCAGGGTCAGCTTGCCCTTGCCGGGCATCTGGGTCGCCTCGATGAACAGGATGTCGCCGCCGACCGCGGTCCATGCCAGGCCGGTCGCCACGCCCGGCTCGCCGACGCGCTCGGCGACCTCGCTGACGAACTTCTTGGGCCCGAGCACCTCCTCGACGATCGCCGCGTCGATCGTCTCGTGGTCCTTGGCCTGGCCCTCGGCGACCTTGACCGCGACCGCGCGGCACACCGACCCGATCTCGCGCTCGAGGTTGCGCACGCCGGCCTCGCGCGTGTAGCTGTCGACGATCTCGAAGATCGCGTCGTCGGTGATCTCGCAGCGGTCGGCGGTCAGCCCGTGGTCATCGGTCTGCTTGGGCACCAGGAACTTGCGCGCGATCATCTTCTTCTCCTGGCGGGTGTAGCCAGGCAGCTCGATGATCTCGAGGCGATCGCGCAGCGCCCACGGGATCGGGTCGAGCTGGTTCGCGGTCGCGATGAACAGCACCTTCGACAGGTCGAACGTGACCTCGAGGTAGTGGTCGCTGAACGAGCTGTTCTGCTCGGGGTCGAGCACCTCGAGCAGCGCGGACGCCGGATCGCCGCGGAAATCGTGGCCGAGCTTGTCGATCTCGTCGAGCACGAACACCGGGTTGTTGGTCCCGGCCTTCTTGATGCCCTGCACGATCCGGCCCGGCAGCGAGCCGACGTAGGTCCGGCGGTGGCCGCGGATCTCGGCCTCGTCGCGCACGCCGCCGAGCGAGATCCGGCCGAACTTGCGGCCGATCGCGCGCGCCACCGAGCGGCCGAGCGAGGTCTTGCCGACGCCGGGGGGCCCGACCAGGCACAGGATCGGCCCCTTCTTGTCGTTCTTGAGCTTGCGCACCGCCATGTACTCGACGATGCGCTTCTTGACCTTGTCGAGGTCGTAGTGGTCCTCGTCGAGGCAGCGCCGGACTTCGGGCAGCTCGATGTGGTCCTCGGTCGAGATCGACCACGGCAGCTCCACCAGCCACTCGAGGTAGGTCCGGGTGACGGTGTACTCGGCCGACGATGGCTGCATGCCCTTGAGCCGGTCGAGCTGCTTGCGCGACACCTTCTCGGCTTCCTCGGGCATCTTGGCCTTGGTGATCTTCTCGGCGAACTCGTCGAGATCACCGCCGCCGTCATCGAGCTCGCCGAGCTCCTCCTTGATCGCCTTGAGCTGCTGGCGCAGCACGTACTCGCGCTGGTTGCGGCCCATCTCCTCCTGGACCTGGGTGTTGATCCGCTCGCGGACCTTGAGCACCTCGAGCTGGCGCGACAGGAACTGCAGCACCTTGCGGGTCCGGGTCTTGAGGTCGAAGGTCTCGAGCACGTCCTGCTTCTCGCCAACCTCGAGCTCGAGGTGGCTGGTGATCAGGTCCGCGAGGTGACCGGCCTCGGTGACGCTGTCGACCAGCGCGCCCGCCTCCTTGGGCAGCTCCGGCATCAGCTTGACCACGCGCTTGGCGATGTCCTTGAGGTTCATGACCAGGGCGTCGAGCTCGACGTCGGACGACGTCGGATCCGGAATGCTGCGGACCCGGGCGGCGAGGAACGGCTCGGCGCCGTCGAACATCGCGACCTCGAACCGCGACACGCCCTGCAGGATCACCGAGAAGTTGTCCTTGGCGAGCTTGATGACCTTGAGGATCCGCGCGGCGCACCCGACCATGTACAGATCGCCGGATCCCGGATCCTCGGTGCGCGCATCCTTCTGGGTCAGGATGCCGATGACCGGGCGCTCCTTGGCGATCGCGTCCTCGACCAGGCGGACCGACTTGCGGCGGCCCACGTCGATGGGAATGATCGCACCGGGAAACAGCACGGAGTTGCGCAGCGGGAGGATGGGGAGCGTGTCGGGGATCTCGACCGGTTGCTCTCCCCCTGCCTTTGCCTTGGTCATGGATCGGAAGCTAGCGGCGGATCTCCCGGGGCGTCAAGCCGACCTGCCTGTAATGACGGGCAGTTTCTCGTCGACCTCACGCACGTGAGGTCGACGAGACGCACGCCACCTACAGGTGCGGTCGCGGTCGATCCGGTGCCGGGGATTTTCCGTGGATCGCGGATCACGCCGCGCGGCGCAGCCGGCTGCCGCGCGTCCGGAGCTGCCGGGGCGGAGCGGTGTTGTCTCGGTCTGGATGGGTCTTGCAGGCCCGCGCACTCGGGGTGAACTGCCGTCCTGCCGCGCGGCCCGCGTCGCGATTCGCCTCGGCCCGGCGCGCCGATCTCGGCCCGCGATCCGATCGAGCCGCACGCGCTTGCGGTCGGGACGCGCGATTCTTCCCGGGCGAGGCCGCCGCGATCGCTTGCAGGGTGGACGCATCTGGAACACCGCACCGGACCCACACGGCGACCTCCCGCCACGTCGCGTCTCGACGCGGGCTGCGATCGCGTCGCGCGAGACCGTCGATTCCGCTTGACCGCTTGCCACCTTTGGTCTTACCAATTGGCCCGATTGGCCTTACCAGTCAAGGGAGCGCTCTCATGGCCCTGCCCAAGCCGACTGAAGTCACCGCGATCGACGCCGTGTTCGAGACCCTGCTCAAGAACATCGTCGGCGGTGCGTACCCGTCGGGGACGCGGCTGCCCGCCGAGCGCGAGCTCGCCCGCCAGCTCGGCGCGTCGCGGCCCACGCTGCGCGAGGCGCTGCGCCGGCTCGGCGAGTGGAACCTGGTCGAGCCGCGCCGCGGCTCGGGGGTCGTGGTCCGGCCGTATCGCAACTGGTCGATCGAGGTGATCGCGGCGTACCTGCGCTACGGCAAGCCCCAGCACGGCCAGCCCGACGTGGTCCAGATGCTGCTCGACGTGCTCGCGATGCGCCGCGCCGTCGCGCTCGAGGTCGTGCGGCTGACCGCGCGGCGCGTCCCCAAGGGCGGGACCATGCCGGCGCGCGCGGCGATGGCGCGCGCGTGGGCGGTGCGCGATCAGGCCAGCTACCCGCGCGAGGACTTCGAGGTCATGCGGACGATCGTCGAGGCCGCGCAGTTCACCCCCGGGCTGTGGCTGATGAACCGGCTCTCCGAGGTCTGGTTCGACGCGGCGGCGACCCTGCGGTTCGCGGTGCGGCCGCCCGACGACTACGTCGCGGTCCACACCCAGTTCTTCGACCTGATCGAGGCCGGCGACGCCGACGCGGCGTGCACCTTGATGGCCGACTACCTGGAGCGCCACGACGCCAAGCTGGTCGGTGCGCTGGGGGCGGCGTAGCCATGGCGGCGTATCGCCATTCGGCCACAGGGCGCGCGGTGCTGCGCTCGCTCGTGCCGGTGATCTGTCCGCCCGAGGCGCTCGCGCTGGGCGATGCGATCGTCGAGCACATGGAGCCGACGATCGCGGCGTCGCCGGTCGCGATCCAGCGCGGGATGGCGGTCGGGCTGGTGCTCTACGACCTGACCGCGCTGCCGCGCTACGTCCGGCGGGCCCGCTCGCTCACCGGCGATCGCGCCGAGCGCTACTACGCGTGGTGGTACGACGGGCCGACCCCGATCCACCGCCAGCTCGCGCGCGGCATCAAGCAGCTGATGAGCCTGGCGTGCTACGAGCAGCCCGAGATGATGGACCGGGTCGGCTACCGGCCCGGCCCGTGGATCGCCGAGGTCACGCAGCGCCGGCTCACCGTGTACAAGGACGACGTGCAGCGCCAGGCCGAGCAGATCGTCGCGCCGGATCCGCTGCGCCCCGGCGTCCGGGTCGTCCGGGCCGTCCGGGCCGTCCGGACCGTCCAGACGAAGGAGCGCCGGTGATGGCGACCGCGAGGCCCGCCGTGCATGAGGGCCCGCCGACCCCCGGCGTGTTCACCCGGCGCGACCACCACCGCGACAGCGTGCTCGACGCCGACGCGGTGATCGTCGGCTCGGGCGCCGGCGGCGCGACCATGGCCGCCGAGCTCGCCGAGGCCGGGTTCGACGTCGTCGTGCTCGAGGAGGGCAGCTATTACCAGACCCGCGACTTCACCGCCGACAACTCGGCGATGGCCCGCCAGCTCTACCGCGACGGCGGCGCGACGGCGGCGCTCGGCGATCCGCCGATCTTCTACCAGGAGGGCCGCGTGGTCGGCGGCTCGACCGTGATCAACGGCGGGATGTCGTGGCGGACCCCCGACAAGATCCTCGCGCGCTGGGAGCGCGAGCTCGGCCTGGCCGGCATCGCGCGCGAGCTCGAGCCCTACTTCGCGCGGGTCGAGCGCCGGATCCACGTCGCCAGGATGGATCCCGACGTGATCGGCACCGACAACTGGCTGCTCAAGAAGGGCGCCGACGCCAAGGGCTGGAAGCTGATCGACAACCTGCGCAACCAGGTCCACTGCGTCGGCTCCAACCGCTGCGGGTTCGGCTGCCCGACCGGCGCCAAGCAGAGCGCGCTGGTCAGCTACATCCCGCGCGCGCTGCACTACGGCGCCCGGATCTACGCCGACGTCCGGGTCGACCGCATCACCCGCCACGGCAAGCGCGCGACCGGTGTGGTCGGCACGGTCAAGGGCACCGGCCACCGGATCACCGTGCGCGCGCGGCTGGTGGTCGCGGCGTGCGGCGCGATCCACACCCCGGCCCTGCTGGTGCGCTCGGGGTTTCGCTCGCCGTCGGGCCAGCTCGGCCACAACCTGTCGATGCACCCCAACGTCAAGGTCGTCGCGATCTTCGACGAGCCGATCACCGGCTGGAAGGGCACCCACCAGGCGTTCCAGGTCCGCGAGTTCCAGGACGAGGGCCTGCTGTTCGCCGCGGTCAACCTCCCGCCGTCGATCCTGGCGATGTCGTTCTCGCACCGCGGCGCCGCGCTCGGCGAGCTGATGGACCAGTACGACCACATGGTGACCGCCGGCATGCTGTGCGAGGACACCACCACCGGCCGGGTCCGCACGATCGACGGCAAGCCGCAGGCGTTCTACCAGCTCGCCGGCGCCGACGCCGCGAACCTCAAGCGCGGCGTGGTGCTGCTGTCCGAGCTGCTGTTCGCCGCCGGCGCCCGACGGATCCTGCTGCCGTTCCACGGCGCGCGCGATCTGTACTCGCCCGACGACGCGCGCCGCCTGCTCCACCAGCCCATCCCGCTCAAGGGCTGGGAGGTCGTCACCGTCCACATGATGGGCACCGCGCGGATGGGCGCCGATCGCAGCGCCGCGGTCACCAGCCCGTTCGGCGTGGTGCACGACGCCGACCGGCTGATCGTCGCCGACGCCTCGCTGTTCCCGACCCCGATCGGGGTCAACCCGATGGAGACGATCATGGCGCTCGCGACCCGCGGCGCCGGCTACGTGATCGACAACGCCGCCCAGTTGCTGTCGTGACCCCGTCCGCCGCCGCGCTCGCGGCTCAGCTGCCGGTCGAGCGGTAGTGCCGCACGCCGATCCGCCAGATCTGCAGGCACCCGGCGAGGAACACCGGCCCGGCCAGCGGCGCGAGCCAGCCGACGATCGGCGGCGCGCCGAGCGGATCGGGGCGGCCGAGGATCGCCACGCCCGGGAAGTAGGTGACGCAGCCGATCGGGAACACGTAGATGAACAGCGCGCGAAACCACGGCCGGTAGATCGCGAGCGGGTACTGGCCCATCGTCACACCGCCGTAGGTGAACGAGTTCCACACCTCGAGCGACTCGACGGTCCAGAACGCCGACGCCGCCTGCAGCATCACGATGCCGAGGAACACGCAGATCCCGCACCCGATCGAGCCGACCAGGAGCACCGCGCGGCCGGGCGTCCAGTCGATGCGGCCGGCGGCGAAGGCGTAGCCGAGCACGGCCGCGCCCTGCACCAGCCGGCCGACCCGGCGCAGCGTGAGCTCCTGGCCGAGCAGCTGGAGCACCGTCGAGCGCGGCCGCAGCAGGATGCGATCGAACTCTCCCGACTTGACGATCTGCGCGAAGTTGTCGAAGCCGCGCGCGATCGCGTCGCACAGCGCCCACGTGATCGAGATCAGGCCGTAGAACAGCGCGATCTCGGGCAGCCGCCAGCCGTGGATCTGGCCGAACCGATCGAACAGCGCCCACACCGCGACGAACTCGCTGGCGGTGATCAGCAGCGTGCCGAGCGCGGTCATCACGGCCGACGCGCGGTACTGCAGCTGGCTCTTGACCGACGCCGCGGCGTAGCGGCCGTACAGCGCGATCGCGTTGCCCAGGCCCGTCATCCGCCCTGCACCACGACGCGGCGCAACCCGCGGGCGAGCAGCCGGCGCCCGAGCGCGATCAGCACCGCGGTCCAGCCGAGCTGGCGCGCCAGCACGGCCGCCAGCTCCCCGCTCGCGATGTGGCCGGTGTAGATCCGCGCCGGCTGGTCGAGGATGCCGGCGAACGGCAGCCAGCGCAGCGCCGTGCGCGCCCAGTCGGGGAACAGCGGCAGCGGGATCAGCAGCCCCGACAGCATCGACACCGCCGTCGACGCGACCGTCACGATGCCATCCGCGGCGAGCGTCCAGATCCAGGCGATGTAGAGCAGCACCGAGAACGCGCACGCCACCGCCAGCGCACCGACCAGCGCGGCGGCGAACCCGATCGCCGCGGCCAGCGACGCCGGCGGGCCGAGCCGCCACTCGCCCAGGCCGAGCAGCGGCAGGCCGACCATCGCGAACACCAGCATCGGCACCGCGCGCAGCACGACCGGCGCGGTGCGCTGCGCCGCGGCGCGCGCGTACCACCAGGTGTAGAGATCGACCGGCCGGCTCAGCTCGTAGGCCACCCCGCCGCTGCGCATCATCGCGCGCATCTCGCTGTCGACGTTCCACGGCAGCATCATCAGCAGCGCCTGGCCGAGCCACACGTAGGACGCGACCTGGCGGAACGCCATCGGCTGCACCGCGGCGGTCGACGAGCGATAGAACGCGTCGTAGATCATGATCAGGATCAGGCCGAACGCGATCTGGGTGGCCAGGCCGCCGAGCGCCGCCGCGCGGTACTGCAGGAGCATGCGAAACCGCGCCCCGAACAGCGCGCGGTACGGCGCGAGCCGGCTCGCGGCGCCCGGGTGGATCACGTCGCCGCTCCCTGGGCGGCTCCCCCGGCCGCGCCCTGCGGGTCGAGGCGATGCGCCGCGTACAGCCGCGCGACCACGGTCTCGATCGGCGGGTTCTCGACGAACAGGTCGCGGATCGCGCACCGGCTGGTGACCCGGCGGATCAGCTCGGCCGGCGCGACGACCTCGGGGTCGAACGCGAGCCAGACCCGGGCGCCGTCGCGGCGGATCACCTGGGCAGCGGGATCGTCGATCACCGCGCCGGCCTCGGCCAGGTCGATGGTCAGCCAGCGCTCGCGGCTGACCCGGCGGCGCAGCTCGCCCAGCGTGCCGTCCGACAGGATCTTGCCCCCGGCGATCACCATCACCCGCGTGCACAGCGCCTCGATGTCGTCCATGTCATGCGTGGTCAGGATCACCGTCACGCCGTCGTCGCGGTTGAGCCGCTGGATGAAGTCGCGCACCGCGAGCTTGGACACCGCGTCGAGCCCGATCGTCGGCTCGTCGAGGAACAGGATGTCGGGCGCGTGGAGCAGCGCCGCCGCCAGGTCGCAGCGCATGCGCTGGCCGAGCGACAGCTGGCGCACCGGCACGTCGAGCAGCGGCGCGAGATCGAGCAGCGCGATCAGCTGATCGCGCGCCTGTGCGAACCGCGCCGGCGGCACGCGGTAGATGTCGCGCAGCAGCTCGAACGACTCGACCACCGGCAGGTCCCACCACAGCTGGGTGCGCTGGCCGAACACCACGCCGATCCGCGCCACGTGGTCGAGCCGCTGCCGCCACGGCACGCGCCCGGCGACCTCGCAGCGCCCGCTGTCCGGCACCAGGATCCCCGACAGCGCCTTGACCGTCGTGCTCTTGCCGGCGCCGTTGGGCCCGATGTAGCCGACCAGCTCGCCGCGCTCGATCGCGAACGACACGCCGTCGAGCGCGCGCACCGTGCGATGCCGGCGCCGCGCCAGCCCGCGCACGGCGCCCCACAACCCGGGCGCGCGCTCGGCGATCTGGTAGGTCTTGACCAGCTGCTCGACGACGATCTGCGCCACCGGTCCTCAGGCTGCCGCGTCCGGCACGTGCGCGCCAGACGCCGGCCCGGCATTCTCGGCGCGCGACAGACTGCGACTACCAGGTCGGTCGCAGCGGGTGGGCCTCGGTGGTGAACACCGCGTGATCGAGGTCGACCGCGTCGTCGGGCGCGAACATCAGGTACAGGTACTTGAGGGTCTCGGCGAGGAAGTAGCTCGGCATCAGATCGCCGCGCGCCATGGTCGCGACGCTGGTCACCACCGTGAAGCCCGCGTCGGTGCGGGCGTGGGCGACCAGCCCGTCGAGGAACGCCTGGCCCATCGCGAGGTAGGCCGGATCGCCGGTCGCGCGCCGCAGGTACCACGCCGACTCGATGATCTCGGGCCGCAGCGGGTACGCCGGCTCGACGATCGCCATCGTGCGGTAGTCGATCAGCTCGGGCTCCAGCCCGCGCAGCTGCCACATCCGGAAGCACGACGCCTCGAGCCGGCGCGCCCGATCGAGATCGCCGCCGAGCACCAGCACCGCCGGGAGGAACGCGTGCAGCGCGCCGAACCGGGTCGCGGTCCGGCGCCCCGAGGTCATGTCGGCCTCGCCGTACCACAGCCCGCCGGACACCTCGTCGGCGAGGTAGCGGTTCACCGCGGCGATGCTGGTGCGCCACATCTCCGCGAGCTGGTCGTCGCCGAACAGGATCGAGCCCTTGAGCAGGTACTCGTAGTACGAGTCGATCGCGCCGCCGACGTGGCTCGCCGGGTCGACCCACCGCCCCGATTCGACGTCGATCTCCTGGCCGACCAGGCCGATCGGCGAGCGCCGCTCGTAGAGCTCGACCACCGCGCGCCGGGCCTTCTCGAAGTAGACCGGCTTGCGGGTCAGCTTCGACAGCGCCCCGAACTCCAGCAGCAGCGTGCCGATCTCCGCCGGGTTGGTCCGCGCGCCCGACACCTGGCCGGTCTTCAGGTTGACGTACATGTACGGCATCCCGGTCGGCGAGTCGAACACCGGCAACAGCCGCGCGCCGAGGTCGTCGGCCAGCCACAACAGCTTGCGATCGCCGGTCAGCTGGTAGCCCGACAGCAGGCCGCCGAGCACCCGGATCGTGATCTCGAAGTTCTTGACCGTGACGTCGAGGTCGAACGACAGCCGGTCGTCGATCAGCTGCCGCGCGGCGTCGGCCTCGGCGGTCAGCCCGAGCATCACCAGCGTGTCGAGCGCATCGACCGGCGTGATCAGCAGCGGCGCGCCGTACCAGTCGCGCGCGGCGTGCGTCACCGGCCTGAGCTCGTCGTGCCCCCACGCGTACTTCGCATAGCCCGCCCACGCGCGCTGGACCTCCGCGCGCACCCGCGCCGCCGTCGCCGCACGATCGACGGGACCGCCCGGCGGACCACCCGGCGCCGGCGGCGAACCGGGCCCCCCGGAGCCGGCCGGGGGACCACAGGCGAGCAGAGCGGCGCCCAGCAGCAGGTGACGCATGGTCCCTCGGTTGTCGCCCGGCCGCGGCCGCGAAACCAGCGCGCGGCCGCCGCTCGGCTGGCAAACCACGGTCTGGCTCCTGCTCAGGCGCCGATCTGGAGCTTGGCGCCCAGCGGGACCTTGATCCGCGTCACTTCCTCGCGCGCCATCGGGTCCTGCTTCACGCCCTCGTCGACCCGCAGCTTGACCACGACGATCTCCTGGTCGTGCTCGACGATCGCGTGCAGCTCGGTGCCGGTCGCACCGTTCTTGCACCCCACGCCGGTCACCGCGTTCATCTCCCTGGCCGGCGTGATCACGGAGCACACGCCCTGGTAGGTCCCGAGCGGGTGGCTGACCTGCTTGCCGGTCTCGTCGGTGGTCGCCAGGAACAGGTCGGCCGCGCCGCCGTGCTGCTCGATCCCCCACGACACGGCGAACCGCTTGGCGCCCGGCGCGGCGACCTCGCCCGATCCCGCGCCGGAGCCCTTGCGATCCGGCTGCGGCCCGGTCGCGTTGCGGGCGCCGCTGCACGCGGCGACCAGTGCGAGAGTGATCACGAGGCGCGCCATGCCTCGCAGGCTACTACAGCGGTAAGATGCCGGCATGTCACTGGCCCGCCTCGTCGTGGTCGAGGGCCCCGACACGGGCCGCGAGTTCGAGCTGCCGCTGCGCGGCGGCGCGGTCGGACGCGGCGACGGCAGCCTGGTGCTGCTCACCGATCCCACGGTGTCCCGCCAGCACGGCCTGATCGAGCTGCGCGACGGTGCGCTGTGCTGGGTCGACAGCGGCCGCGCGCGGACCCTGATCAACGGCGCGCCGGTCACCGTGCGCGCGCTCGAGGCCGGCGACGAGATCGTGCTCGGCTCGACCCGCCTCGTCTACCTCCCGGTCGACGGCGTCGCCGTCACCCAGGCCTCGAGCCACGTCACCATGGAGGTCGGCAGCCGCCAGCTCATGGCGCTGTCGGCGGGCGACGCCGGCGATCACCGCGCGCGCCGCCAGCTCGCCGCGCTCGCCCAGCTCGGCGATCGGCTGCGCGCCGAGGCGTCCGCCGGCCGCGAGGCCGCCGCGCGCGCCGCGTGCGACGCCGCGCTGACCGCGCTCGGTGCCCACCGCGCGTTCGTGGTCTCGGCGCCGCAGCCCGGCCAGGCCGGCCGCCGGGTCGCGCCGGTCGCTGCGGCGGTCGCCCCCGGCGAGACCACCCAGCTCCAGGCCCCGGCCGAGCTGGTCGACAAGGTCGTCGGCGCCCGCCAGGTCGTCACCGCCGAGACCGGCGGCCGCGCCCTGATCGCCGCGCCGGTCCACGGCGTCGCCGACGACGTGATCGGCATCCTGTGGATCGATCGCCGCGGCGCCCCGTGGGACTCCACCGACACCCTCGCCGCCGGCTGCCTCGCCCACCTCGCGGGCGCCGCGTGGGTCGGCGCCGACGCCCGCGATCAGCTCACCCGCCGCGCCGACGCGCTCGACGAGCAGCTCAACGGCCCTCCCACCGACGCCGACTTCGTCGGCCGATCGGCCGCCGCGCAGCGCGTGATCGCGTTCGTCCACCGCGTCGCCCCGAGCGACGCCACCGTCCTGCTCGGCGGCGAGTCCGGCTCCGGCAAGGAGATGGTCGCCCGTGCGATCCACCGCGCCTCGCGCCGCGCCCGCGGCCCGTGCGTCGCGGTCAACTGCGCCGCGCTCACCGACAGCCTGATCGAGAGCGAGCTGTTCGGCCACGAGAAGGGCGCGTTCACCGGCGCCACCGAGAAGAAGGCCGGCCGGTTCGAGATGGCCGACCGCGGCACGCTGTTCCTCGACGAGGTCGGCGAGCTCCCGCTGGGCCTGCAGACCAAGTTCCTGCGCGTGCTCGAGGAGCGCCGGTTCGAGCGGGTCGGCGGCCAGCGCGCGCTCGAGGTCGACGTCCGCGTCGTCGCCGCCACCAACCGCGACCTCGCCGAGATGGTCCGCCGCGGCACGTTCCGCGAGGACCTCTATTACCGGCTCAGCGTGATCCACATCGACGTCCCACCGCTGCGCGATCGCCTCGACGACGTCCCGCTGCTCGCCGAGTTCTTCCTCGCCCGGTTCCGCAGCCAGGCCGCGCGCCGGATCTCCGGGTTCGCCCCCGACGCGATCGCCGCGATGACCCGCTACGCCTGGCCCGGCAACGTCCGCGAGCTGCGCAACGCCGTCGAGCGCGCCGTCGTGCTCGGCGATCGCGAGCAGATCACCGCGCCGGACCTGCCGCCCCAGGTCCTCGCCGCCGCCGCCCCGCCGCGCGCCCGGCCGTCGCCACCGACCCCGCCGCTCGGCTCCCACAGCGTCGGCCTGCACGCCGTCACCATCGATCCGCTGCCGCCGCCCCCGCCGGCCGCCACCCCGCCGCCCACCGCACCGCGTCCGCCGCCCGCGCGCTCGCTGCGCGAGCTCGAGAAGCAGGGCATCCTCGCCGCGCTCGCCGCGACCGGCGGCAACAAGGCCCAGGCCGCCGCGATCCTCGAGATCGATCGGTCGACCCTCTACAAGAAGCTCAAGGACTACGACATCGAAGGATAGCGCTGTTCACGCGGCGTCTGCCGAGCGTCAAGTCGCAATGACGTAGGTGATCGCCGCTACGCGCACTCCAGGGGCGGCTTGAGCCCGCACGTGCAACAGCAGCCCGGCGGCGGGCCCATGTAGAACGGACCCGACGGGAACCAGATGCCATCCCTCTGCTCGCACTGCTGCTCTGACCCGGCGCCCCCGCCGCGCCAGCCCGGGCCCTCCGCCTGCTTGCAGAACGGGTCGCACTGCGTGGGCAGGCCCAGCGGCGACTGGATCTCATCCGAGGATTGCGACGACTGCGAGGACTCCGACGCCTGCGACGGCGACGTCTCCGCGCAGCCGACCAGCATCGCACACAGCGTGAGGGCTCCCGACAACACGACCGATTTCATCATGCGATTCATGGTGACTCCCTTCGCCGTGGATCCTCGCGATTTTGACTACGGAGTCAACAATCCTGATCGCCAGGCATGTTCATGGTTGTTCACACATGCGCTCGAGCGCACACCCCCCGTCGTGGGCGGGCGGGTACGAGACCAAGCGGGGCCGACGAGGACGTCATGAGTGCGGTGATCCACTGCGGGTAGGCACGGTTGCGGTGGACGCCCCAGCAGGTGTTCGAGCGGTAGGTTCGCCGCCACCGGCTGCGTCGCGGTTCGCGCGGCACGGCAGCCGGGTCAGCGATGGCCGCCGTGCGGTGTCCCCTCGTGGAAGCCGCCGGCGGTCTGCACGCCGACCACGGCCTTGGCGTGGAAGTCCTGCCAGCCGGCCGCGCCGGTGTAGGTGAACGCCGACTGCAGCCCGGTCAGGATCTCGACGAGGATCGCGCCGACGCCTTCGCGCCCAGCATCGAGGTAGACCCGCGACGCCGACACACCCTCGCGAAAGAATCCCTTCTTGGCGCGCTCGAACGGATCGAGCCCGGCGGTGCGATCGCTGACCGCGCGCGCCGAGGCCATGCCGTAGCTCTCCTTGTAGGCGCGGCCGTCGCGGTCCTCCTTGACGTCGCCGGGGCTCTCGTAGGTGCCGGCGAGCATCGTGCCGATCATCACCCGCGACGCGCCCGCCGCGAGGTAGAGCGCCACGTCGCGCGGATCGCGCACGCCGCCGTCGGCCCACACGTGCTTACCCAGGCGATGCGCCTCGCGCGCGCACGACAGCACCGAGGTGAACGTCGGCCGGCCGACGCCGGTCTGCATGCGCGTGGTGCACATCGCACCCGGGCCGACGTTGACCTTGACGATGTCGGCGCCGGCCTCGAGCAGCGCGCGCGTGCCCTCGGCGGTGCACACGTTGCCGGCGACGATCGGCACGCGGCTGCCGACCGCGGCGCGCACGCCGCGGATCGCCTCGAGCATCCGGCGCTGGTGGCCGTGCGCGGTGTCGAGCACGAGCGCCGAGACGCCCATCTCGATCATCCGGCGCGCCTGCTCGGGCGCCTCGCCGGAGATCCCGATCGCGCACGCGACCATCAGCTTGCCGTCGGCATCGAGGCTGGGCGATAGCAGGTCGAGCCGCACGGCGTCGTCGCGGGTCAGCACGCCGTGCAGCCGGCCATGCCCGTCGAGCACCGGCACGGCCTTGACCCGCGCGTGCTCCATCCGCAGGAACGCGTCGCGGTTCGACGTGCCGGCGGTGATCGTCACCATCTCCTTCGACATCAGGCGCGACACCGGCGCGTACTGGTCCTCGTCGCGCAGATCGGCGGTCGTGACGATGCCGATCGGCCGGCGCTCCTCGTCGACCACCACCACGAGGTTGTGCGAGCGCTTGCGGATGATGCCGTGCGCGTCGCGCAGCGTGCTGCGCGGCG
>DATAPF010000268.1:0-21509 GCA_036265355.1 Kofleriaceae bacterium
TACGGAAGAAAAGACAAACACAAGCCGAGCTCTGCCCCGACGCCCGAGGCTGCACCACGAGGTGGCACAGGCCGGCAGATCCGCGGTGCTCGGCTCCAGCGCAAGGTAGGCAAGGCCTCCACACGGGGCGCTTCGACCGGGCCCCGGCTGTGCAGGCGATCGACCACGGTAAGATCGGTGAGCACGCCAGCCTCGCCGACAAGCGATCGCACTTGTCCGCGTCCAATGCTGCATCCGAGCGTTCGTGAAGCCAGACCTACGGCTCCTCGTCAACGGCCCGGCGTCGGCGAGAAGACCGTCGCGCCGGAGATGGCGTTGGACACCCCGTTCTGGGGCTTGGCGCCGCCGGCCCTCGAGAAGGCGCAGGGACTCGAGATCGTCGCCGAGATCTACCCCGTGGGGAGACGGCCGGATGGGTAGCAGCTACTGCAGCTTGGGCCGCAGTGCCTGCCGCCGTGCCGCGCGTTCGGCCGGCGCGGCCGAGGCCTCGTACGACTCGCCGACCGCGCGAGCTGCAAGCCCGGCCGCCAGATCCGCGACCGTCCATTGGTTCTGCTTGGCCTCGACCCGGGTCTCACCGTCCTTGTAAAAGATCCGTCGGTCGCTGTCGAATAACCGAGCCAGGCACCGCGCTACCGGCTTGCCGAGCGCGATCACGCGCCGTGACAGCTCGGTCTGTGGCGCGCCTGGCGTTCCCCACCACTCGGCAGAGATATTCTCCACACCAGCGCAGTAGGCGGTTACCCGCACATCTGCGGGAGCGCGCGCGGCAGTCGGGGGACTGGCCTCGAACAGCAGGAACGTTTGATCCGGCGTGAGCGACTGCCACCACGGGCGCGCGTCGGCATCGACGATCGCAACGATGTCCTTGCGCGCTGGGAGCGCCTCCCCCGACAGGTAACTCTCGGATTGCTTTCGCGCCTCCGCGAGCATCTGCGTGAGCCGGGTGAGCTGTGCATCGGGGGCGGCGGTGTTGGTCATGACTTGATTCTGCATCTGAGGGGTTCCGGAACATGCCGTGCACGCGACCAGCAGCATGAGTCGCTTCATAGCCATGCATCGAGTCCTGTGAGCGCGTCCTTCGACATATGCGCCTTGAGATCGTCGGCAAGGGTCCGACCGGTTTCGGTCTTGTAGCAAGCCTGGATGCGCTTGCGCAAGTCAGCGTCGGTGACGGCCTTCAGCGCGCTCGCCACGCCCCGTTCATCGACCCCGGCGGCACCGAGCTGGGCTGACAGCGTCCTTGAGGTCGCCTCGGGATCTGCTGTCGTCGGGACCTTGTCGATATCTCCGCCAGCAACGTCGGTATTCCACTTGTTGATGGCGCGATCGCGCCCGGCGACCACGTCATCGCCGGCCTTGACCAGCGTCGGCGTGACCTCGGTCGCTACCTTGCCGGCCTTGTCGTACTTGGATCCCCAGCGAACCGCGTCGTACTGCCTACCTGTGGACATATCGGTCGCCGTGCTCACGAACTCCAGCTCGTCCTTGTCGTATAGTCCCGGAACATCGTATAGGTACGGATTCGACCCGCCATGTTTGCCGACCACGGTGGTGGCGGCAGCGGTGAGACTGCCATCGCCGCCCTTGGTCATGCCGTAGAACGGCGTCTTCTTCTCGGGCGCGCTCACGCGATCGACGCGAAATCCCGTCTTGCTGTCCGTCCGCTTGGCACGCTCCTCGGTCATCCCCTGATCGTCTTTCCCGGTCGCCCATCCACCGCCTCCGCCCTTCGAACGCCGGACGACCTGGACCCAGCCGATCTTCTCGGCCGTCGCCCTGTCGTTCACGGTCATCGTGATCTTGACCTCGTACTCCCAGCCATCGGCAGGATCATCGGTGAATCCGTGCTTGACCTTGTACTCGCCGTAGGTCCCGGCCAGCGTGGTCTCGGTCTTGTCGGTTGACGGCTTCCACTCTGCTTCCTCGGCCCTCACCCGGGCGCCATCGGGCACGCGTCCCGTTGCTTCGAACTCCTCTGCCTATGGGTCGTGCGCCTTCGGCTGCTTCGCCTCGGCGACCGTGAGAGGGCCGACCATGCCGTCCGCATCCAGACCGTGCTGCTCCTGCCACGTCACGACCAGCTTCGGATCCAGCTTGCGGCCATCCTTGATCTCGTCACCGCCGCCGTGCTCGTCGATACACATGTAGTTGGTCAGGTCATTGAACTGGGTCGCCAGATCGCTGTGCTGGTGATTGTAGGCGCGGGCGGCAGCCACCGACGGCGGATCAACCTGCGTCGCGGCCTTCGGCCCCGCCGCCTTGGTCGGCGGATCGTCGAGGAACTCGTGCAGCTCCGCCTGCGACAGCGGATGCTGGTTCGGCTGCGCCTGGGCCGGCAGCGCCTTCGCCGGCGCATCGTCGAGAAACTCGTGCAGCTCCGCTTGCGACAGCGGATGCTTGTTCGGCTGCGCCTGGGCCGGCGGCGCCTTCGCCGGCGCATCGTCGAGAAACTCGTGCAGCTCCGCCTGCGAGAGCGGGCCGTGGGCGGGCTGCTCACCGGACGCGCTCTTCGATCCGGCGTTGGTGATCGCGATCGCGCGCTGGACTGCGGCGTTGCCCATGTGCCCGGCAGCGACCTGGAGGATCGGCCCGCTGAGTCCTGGATGCGCCGTGAGCATCGAGGACAGCGATTCGGCGTCGTCCGGAGTCAACTGCAGGATCTGGGCGTACAGCGGGCGAGGGAGCCCGAAGGTCTGCTCGCTTCGCTCGGTCGCCGGTGCCGCCGTCGACTGCTGCTCCGGTTGCTGCTCGATCTGCTGTGCTCTGCTCATGGCTACCGCCACAAGATACGCGCCATGTGCCGCGTTGCTGCCCGCCGCGGGCCGGGAAACTGCGGCATCGCCGCTCCCGGCCGCCGGCGCTCGAAATCTATTGATTTCGCGGTGTTGTCGGCGCAGCCAGCTCCATCGTGAGGTTGCACGACACGCAGATCCGCGGCCGCTCGCCGCGGTAGGGGTGGACGTAGTGCTGCAGCCAGCCCGGGAAGATCACGAGCGCCCCGGCGCGCGGCGCGAGGTCGAACGTCGCGCCGAACAGGCTGAGCTCGGGGATGCTGCGCCCGCTGCGCCGCGGGTCGAGGAACGCGATCCGCCCCGAGGGCGCGGGCGCGTCGTCGCCGGCGTCGACGTAGTACGCGACCGACCAGTGGGTATCGCCGTGGTCGTGGGCGATCACGTAGTGGCCGGCGCGCAGGATCATCGCCCACGCGGTCACCGCGTAGCGATACGCCGGGAGCTGGCCCATCCCGGCGTGCGCGGCGAGCGCGGCCACGTGGGCTCCCACCGAGTCGACGACCGCGCGCATCAGGGCGCGGAACCACGGCTCGGGCCGCCGGCTCAGGTCCGGCACGGAGTGCCAGCCGCCGACGTTGGCGCGCTGCCAGCTCGGCACGGTCTGCTCCTCGGCGAGCAGCTGGGCGGCGATCTCGCGGTTGACCTCTGCCATGTCCGGCAGATCGAAGACGGCGATCGGCGTCGGGAACAGCGCGACCGCCAGCGAGGGCTCGACCATCGCCGGATTATGCACGCGCCACGGCACCCGCACGGTGTCTCCACCGTCTCCCGGGGCGCCGAGAGTGTCTCCGGTCGGGAGACAGATCCGGATACACCCCGGCGCCGCCGATCGGGCCGTTCGCGAGGCGTCCCGTGCGGTTGCGGCCGCGCTTGGGGTCGGCGCAGCGCAAGGTACGATCGCTGCATTGTCCGGATGCGTGCATGACAGGTTCGGGCATGACCTCGGCGGCGACACCATCACGAGCATCTCGCACGGCCGGACCGGCGAACCCGATCCCGAGGTCCAGCCGTACCTCGTGGTCCTGGCGGTCAGCGACGACCTGCACACCCCGTCGTCGCGCCACCTGCTGAGCGAGATCGACGAGGTGCGGTTCGGCCGCGGCGCGAGGTCCGCGACCCGGACGGTGATCGGCGAGGCCCGCGTGCTGGAGCTGCGGATCCCGGATGCCTGGATGTCGAGCCAGCACGGCCGGCTGGTGCGCGGCCCGGCGGGCTGGGTGCTCGACGACCCGGGGTCGAAGAACGGCTCGCTGATCAACGGCCAGGTCACGCGCCAGAGCACGGTCGGCGACGGCGCGCTGATCGAGCTCGGCCACAGCTTCCTGTTGTTCTGCGAGCAGCCGGTGGAGCACGGCGCCGCGGCCGACCTGATCGACGGCGAGCTGCCCGCGGCGTCGCCCGCGCTCGCCACGTTCGTCGGCCCGCTCGCCGATGGCTTCGCCGCGCTCGGCCGGCTGGCCCCGACGCCGGTGTCGATCGTCGTGCTCGGCGAGACCGGCACCGGCAAGGAGGTCGTCGCCCGCGCGCTGCACGCGATGTCGGGGCGCACCGGCGCGTTCGTCGCGGTCAACTGCGGCGCGCTGCCGGCGTCGCTGCTCGAGTCCGAGCTGTTCGGCCACCGCCGCGGCGCGTTCACCGGCGCGGTCGGCGAGCGCACCGGGCTGGTCCGCAGCGCGGAGGGCGGCACGCTGTTCCTCGACGAGATCGGCGAGCTGCCGCCGGCATCGCAGACCGCGTTCCTCCGGGTCCTGCAGGAGCGCGAGGTCGTGCCGATCGGCGACGATCGCCCGGTCAAGGTCGACGTCCGGCTGTGCGCCGCGACCCACCGCGACCTCGCGGGGCTGGTCGAGCGCGGGCTGTTCCGCGACGACCTGTTCGGCCGGATCTCGGGGTTCACGCTCGCGCTGCCGCCCCTGATCGAGCGCCGCCCCGACTTCGGCCTGCTGCTGCGCGCGCTGCTCGCCCAGATCCCGGGCGCGAGCGACCTGCGGTTCGCGCCGCCCGCGCTGCGCGCCCTGCTGACCCACCGCTGGCCGCTCAACATCCGCGCGCTGGAGAAGACCCTGCTCACCGCGGCGACGCTCGCGACCGAGGGCGTGATCCAGCCCGCGCACCTGGTCGAGCTGGTGCGGCGCCCGTCGCCCAGCGAGGAGTCGCGCGCCGCGGCGACCCCGCCGCCCGCGTTCCTCGCGCCGCGCAGCCAGCACGACGAGGCGCTGCGCGAGCAGCTGGTCGGCCTGCTCACCGTGCACCACGGCAACGTCGTCGCGGTCAGCCGCGCGATCGGCACCCGCCGGACCCAGATCTACCGCTGGGCGCGGCGGTTCGGCATCGAGCTCGACGGGTTCCGGCGCTAGGAGCTGGCGCTACCAGGTCACGGCGATCTGCGCGCCGGCGCGATCCGGAGCGATCAGCGGCGCGATCGCCACGCCGGACCTCGCGTGCGCCCCGGCGGCGTGGTTGTCCGACGCCACCGGATCGCGGGTCAGCATGATCAGCGACGCGATCGCGACTGCGGCGCCGACGCCTGCGATCCCGAAGCCGTAGAAGATCCGGGTGTGGAAGTGGCAGGTGCGATCGAACGCCTTGAGATCGATCGTCGGGTGCGCCATGCCGAGCTGGGTCTCGTCCTGGCCGCACTGGCCTGCGCCGACGGTGGCGTGGATCTGCTCGGTCCACCCCTGCTGGCGCGTGAAGCTGTAGTAGGCGTACGCGCCGCCGGCGGCCGCGACCACCGCCCCGCCGATCAGCGACGCCTTCCACAGCCGCGACGGCCGGAGCGACGGCGCCTCCGGCTGCGGGCCCAGGCCGGCGCCAGCCAGTGGAGCCGCGTCGGGCCCCACCGCCCCGGGGATGACGTGCAGCCGGGCGTCGAGCGTGGCCTGCTCGCCGGCCCGCAGCGTCACGATCTCCTCGAACTTGCGGAACCCGCCGACGTTGATCGTGACGGTGTGGCGGCCCTCGTCGACCTCGGTCACGGTCAGCCTGCCGTTGACCAGCGGGCCGCGCTGCTCCTCGTCGACGAGCACCGTGCCGCCGCGGATCGGGCCACCGCTGTCGCCGCGCGCCTTGACGACCAGGGTCGCGTTGCCGCCCGGCCCGGCGCCGATCAGCTTGCGGTACAGCCGCCGCGACACGCCCGGCACGCCGCCGCCGCCCGGCAGCTCGTCGATCGCCGGCTGGACCTGCTTGCGCTTGATGTCGAGCAGCTTGACCGAGATCCGGAAGCCCTGACCGCGCTTCTCGACCCGGCCGTACAGCAGCGCGTCGCTGGCCAGCCCGGCGCCGATCACGACCATGCAGTCGGGTTCCTCGTTCTCGCACGACATCAGGAGCTTCTCGTCGAGCAGCTCCTTGTTGCTGTTGGGCGCCATCACGTACGGGCAGGCCGGAGACTGCACGCGCTGGCGCAGCTCCTTGGTGATCTCCCGGGCGATCAGCTGCGCGCCCGGGTCGATCGCCCCGCCCGGGGCCTGCGCGACCTCCAGCCCGAGCACCGCGATCCGCGGCTTGTCCGCCCACGCCGCCTGCGCCGGCCAGATCGCCGCGGCGATGCAGAGCACCGCGCCGGCGCGGAGGACCTGATGGAACCCGAGCCCGAGGGCCCCGAGAGTTGTGATGGAGCGCGCCCTGGCCATGGCCCTCGTGGCTACCAGTCGAACCGCAGCGTGGCGCCTCCACCGTCCGGCGTCACGACCGGCGTGATCGCGAGCTCGCGTCGCTTGCGGTGGCCGCCCGCGGCCTTGCTGGACTCGGTGTCACCGCGGTCGCGCAGGTACGCCATGTAGAACGAGCCGATCACCGCCGCGCCGAGCACGCTGCTCACGACGATTCCGATGATCTGGCGGTTGTGCCACGAGCACGCCGCGTCGAAGTGCGTCTGGTCACCGGCCATCAGCATCGGATTCTTGGAGCAGTTCGCCTGGGTGATGTTGGCGGTCTTGAGCTGGTGCCCTTCATCGGAGCTCTTCGACGCCGCGTAGACCGAGAACGCGACGCCGCCGGCCGTGGCCACCGTGGTGCCGTAGAACACCGGCTTCCAGACGTTGGTCCTGGACGCCGTCTCGGTCACCGTGCCCTCGCGAGTGATCCTCTCCTTGGGCTGCATCTCGGCGACCTTCTTGGGCATCGCGACCATCGTCACGCTCTGCGTCGTGGTCTCGCCGGACCGGACCGTGATCTGGGCCTCGTAGCGCTGGTACTCGCGGGTCCCCTCGACCGCGAGCGTGTGCTTGCCCTCGCCGACCCCGGTCAGCGTGAGCGTGCCGCTGGTCAGGCTGCCCTTGATGTCCTCGTCGAGGATGACCGTGCCGCGGTCGATGTTGGCGCGGACCACCAGCGTGCCGCCGGAGCCCGTGCCGGCGAGCTTGCTGTACCAGGTCCGGGCGTACATCTGGACCTTGACGCCGGTCGCGTCGGCCATCGGCAGGTTCTCGACCGTGGACGCCGTCACCTGCTTGCGGGCGACGCTGAGCAGCTTGAGCGAGACCTTGTAGATGCCCTGGCCGCTCTGGGTCGCCTTCTCGATCTTGCCGTACATCAGGACCTCGGCCCCGAGGCCGGTGCCGATCGCCGCCATGCAGGCCGGCGCCTCCGAGTCGCAGTTGTTGAGCAGCTTCTCGTCGATCAGCTCCTTCTCGCCCTGCACCGGGGTGAACGGGCCGGTGCCGGCCTTGGCGCGATCGCGCAGCGCGGCGGTGAGCTCCTTGGCCGCCTTCGTGGTGTCCGGATCGATGCCACTCCCGTTGTCATAGACCTCGAGACCGAGGATCGCGATCGGAGGCTTGCCGGCCCACGCCCGGCTTCCTAGACCCAGCAGCAGCAGGAACACACAAGCAGAGGAAAGAACTCGGGTCATCGGGGGTTCCTCGCGGCGTAGTATACACGTCCCGCCCCCGAAAAACGCGGGTCTGGCTCGCTCCACTCCCCCGAGCTACCGTTGAGGTGACGCAGGTCATGAGGACGCTATCGGCCCGGATCCTCCTCGGTTTTATCGCCCTCACGATCGCGTTCAGCGTGTTTGCCGCGACGATCGTCGTCAACCTGCGCGAGGTCGAGGACCAGGCGTCGCTGATCCTGCGCGGCTACGTCCCGCTGACCATGGCGTCGAGCGATCTCGCGCGCCAGCAGGAGTACCTCAAGACCTACCTCGACCAGGGCATCATGGACGCGACGCGCGCGCGCGAGGTCGCGGCCACGATCAGCCGGCTGCGCAACAACCGCGACGCCCCGCTCAAGGAGATCGTCAACAAGATCGACAGCCTCGACCAGCTCGCGACCTCGGATGGCAAGGCCGCCGCCGAGGGCGCCTCGCAGTTCTTGGTGACCGGCCCGATCGTCGAGGAGCTCAGGCAGGCGGTCGCCGACGCCGCGCCGCTGTACCGGACCCTGCTGGCCGCCCCGCCGCTGCGGGTCCCGAACCGGACCGATCCGAGCTTCCAGGCCGCCTACGACGCGCTCGACGCCGACCACAGGGCGGCGCACGACGCGCTGCTCGGACTGCGCGAGCAGGAGAAGCAGATCTCGTTCAAGGTCACCCTGATCAAGAGCAACTTCGACCGCCGGACCACGTTGACCAAGGACTGGCTGGCCAACAACGAGCGCATGATCCGGGTGCGCGCGATCTACCTCGGCGTCGTCACCGTGCTGCTCGGCCTGGTGATCACGGCGTGGGTCGTGGTGACGCTGCGGCCGCTGCGCCGGCTGCGCGAGGGCGCCCGGCGGATCGCCGCCGGCGACTACGGCAAGCGGATCTCCGAGACCGGCCCGACCGAGATCGCCGATCTCGCCCGCGAGTTCAACTCGATGGGCCGCGCGGTGCAGGAGCGCGAGGAGGAGAAGCTGCGCGCCGCGCGGCTCGCGATCGCCGGCAAGATGGCCGGCCAGGTCGCCCACGAGGTCCGCAACCCGCTGTCGTCGATCGGGCTCAACACCGAGCTGCTCGAGGACGAGCTCGGCGAGCGCGACAGCGAGGCGCGCGAGCTGTGCCGCAAGATCCGCAGCGAGGTCGACCGGCTGACCCAGATCACCGAGATCTACCTCGGCCTGCGCGGCGGCAAGCCCAAGCTCGCCCGGGAGTCGCTCAACGCGATCGTCGACGACCTGGTCGGCTTCGTGCGCAAGGACCTCGCGAACCGCAACGTCCGGCTCGACACCGAGCTCGACCCGGAGGACCCGGTCGGCAACATCGACGCCAACCAGATCCGGCAGTGCCTGATCAACCTGGTGCTCAACGCCGCCGATGCGATGTCGGGCAACGGCGGCGGCCGCGTGGTCGTGCGCACGCGCGGCGTGCGCGGCCGGGTCGAGGTCGCGGTCGAGGACGACGGCGTCGGGATCGCCGGCGAGCAGCTGCCGAGGCTGTTCGAGCCATTCTTCTCGACCAAGAAGGGCGGCACCGGGCTGGGCCTGGCGCTCACCCAGCAGATCATCCAGGACCACGGCGGCGAGATCCACGTGGCGAGCCGGGTCGGGCGAGGTACGACCTTTACGCTCAGTGTGCCGGCCGGCTAATGGCGGTTCGCTTGCGATCCGCCAAGCGCCAAGGGATCCTTGGCAATCGCAGATGATGCCGGACGGCGACGAAAAACGGCGCGCTCCCCGGGAGCCGGTGACGTTATTCGTCGAGTACGAGGGCGCCGATGATCTGGTCGGCGACTTCACCGACAACCTGTCGTCGGGTGGGACGTTCGTCACCACCAACCGCTCGCTGCCGGTCGACACCCAGGTCCAGCTCGTGCTGAGCTTCCCCGGCCTGCTCGAGCCGATCGCGATCGAGGGCACCGTGCGCTGGACCCGCGGCGAGAGCGCGGTCGGCGATCCGGGCGCGGGGATCGAGTTCGTCGCCGGCCCGGCGCGCGACACGCTGGCCGCGCTGGTCGACCGGATCCGCGCGCGCGATCCGCGCGTGATGGCCAAGCTGCTGCGCGTGCTCGTGGTCGAGGACAACCGCCACGTCGCCGAGCTGATCCAGCAGGGCCTGACCGGGTCGACCCGGCGCGACTTCGGCGGCGGCGTGACGTTCGCGTTCCGCAACGCCGAGGACGGCCGGTCGGCGATCGCGCTGCTGCGCGACGAGGTGTTCGACGCCGCGATCATCGACGTCTACCTGCCCGTGGTCGACGGTCCGACGGTGATCGCGGTCGCCCGCAAGGAGCTCGGCCTGGTCGATCTGCCGATCATCGCGGTGTCGGCGGGCGGCGAGTCGGCGCGCGACGCGGCGCTCGAGGCCGGCGCCAACATCTTCCTCGACAAGCCGATGCGGCTGCGCCGGGTGATCGAGACCATGCAGCGGCTGATCCCGCCGTAGCCCAGCCGCGCGCGAGCGCCCGCCCGGCCGTCCGGTCCGACGATGGCGCGTCGCGGCACGCGGATCGCCGCGCCGCCCTCGCCGCCTCGCCGATGCATCCGACGGCGCCGGGCCTAGGCAAAATCGCCGTGGCCTGGTACGCCAGCGGCACTTTCCAGCCCCTGGAGGCCCCGTGAAGACTCGACTGCTCGCGATCCCCCTCGCGATGATGGCCGGCTGCGGATCGAACAAGCCCGCAGCCACCGCTCCGCCTGCCCCCGCCCCCGAGGTCGCGTCCGCGACGCCGGCCAGCTCCCCGACCCCGGCGCCGGCGCCGGCCTCGGATCCCGCCCCGGAGCCGTCGAACCGGCCCCGCCCCGAGATCGGCAAGTGGGGCTTCGACCTCGCCGGCATGGATCCCTCGGTCGCGCCGGGCGCGAGCTTCTATCGCTACGCCAATGGCAAGTGGCTGACGAACACGCAGATCCCGGCCGACAAGGCCGACTACGGCATGTTCACCATGCTCGCCGACCGCTCCGAGGAGCGCACCCGGCAGATCATCGAGAGCGCGTCGGGGGCACCCGGCAGCGACGGCCAGCGCATCGCCGACTACTACAAGGCGTTCATGGACGAGGCGGCGATCGAGGCCAGGGGCATCAAGCCGATCCAGCCCGAGATCGACCGGATCGCGAGGATCAAGGACACCAGCGGGGTGGCCATGGAGTTCGCGGTCTCGGCGCGGCGGCTCGGCGGCCGCGGCGCGCTCAACGCGACCCCGTTCCAGACCGTGGTCGGCCAGGACGCGCGCGAGCCCGACCGGTACATCGGGCACATCTCGCAGGGCGGCCTCGGGCTGCCCGATCGCGACATGTACGACGCGCACAAGGAGCAGTTCGCCAAGGTCCGCGACGGCTACCAGAAGTACATCGCGACGATCTTCACCTTGATCGGTGCCAAGGACGCGGACAAGCGCGCCGCCGGGGTCTACGGCCTCGAGGAGAAGATCGCGCAGACCCACTGGACGCGGGTCCAGAACCGCGACGCCAACAAGCGCTACAACAAGATGACGGTCGACGAGCTGGTCAAGCTCGCGCCCGGCATGGCCTGGAAGCCGTGGCTCCACGCGGTCGGCCTCGACGGCCAGACCCAGGTCATCGTCGGCCAGCCGTCGGCCATCACGGGCGAGGCCCAGCTGGTCAAGAGCGAGCCGCTCGCGGTGTGGAAGGACTACCTGACGTTCCACGCGGTGAGCGCGGCGGCCCCGTTCCTGCCCAGGAAGTTCGTCGACGCGCACTTCGAGATGTACGAGAAGACCCTGCGCGGCACGCCGCAGCTCAAGGAGCGCTGGAAGCGCGCGGTCGATCTGATCACCGGCGGCATGGGCGAGGCGGTCGGCCAGATCTACGTCGCCAAGTACTTCACGCCCGAGACCAAGGCCAGCGCCGATGCGCTGGTCAAGAACCTGCGCGCGGCGATGGGCCAGCGGCTCGATGGACTGGCCTGGATGGGCGCCGAGACCCGGTCCAAGGCCAAGGCCAAGCTCGCCACGTACAACCCCAAGATCGGCTACCCGGTGGTGTGGCGCGACTACTCCGCGCTGGCGATCAAGCCGGGCGACGCGGTCGGCAACGCCAAGCGCACCGGGGAGTTCGAGTACAACCGGCGGCTCGCCCGGCTCGGCAAGCCGATCGACCGCAACGAGTGGAACATGACGCCGATGACGATCAACGCCTACTACAACCCCGAGCTCAACGAGATCGTGTTCCCCGCCGCGATCCTCCAGCCGCCGTTCTTCGACCCCAGCGCCGATGACGCGGTCAACTACGGCGGGATCGGCGCGGTGATCGGCCACGAGATCAGCCACGGGTTCGATGACCAGGGCTCGAAGTTCGACGCCACCGGCAAGCTCGAGAACTGGTGGACCAAGGACGACGCCGACAAGTTCAAGACCGCGACCGCCAAGCTGGTCGCCCAGTACAACGCGTACTGCCCGTTCCCGGCCGCCAACGGCAAGCCCGCCCAGTGCGTCAAGGGCGAGCTCACGCTCGGCGAGAACATCGGCGACCTCGCCGGCCTGACCATCGCGTACACCGCCTACAAGCTGTCGCTCGGCGGCAAGACCCCGCCGGTGCTCGACGGCTTCACCGGCGATCAGCGGTTCTTCCTGGGCTGGGCCCAGGTCTGGCGCCGGCTGGTCCGCGACGAGGAGGCCGCCAACCGGCTGACCACCGATCCGCACAGCCCGTCCGAGTACCGGACGTCCGTCGTGCGCAACCTCGATGCCTGGTACGACGCGTTCAAGCCCCAGCCGGGCGACGCGCTCTACCTGACGCCCGATCAGCGGGTCCGGATCTGGTAGCGGTCTGCTCGGTCTGCTCGGGGTCAGGGCGCGGGCGACTTGTACACCGCGCCGCCCTTCATCACCCAGGTCACCCGCTCGAGCTCGGTGATGTCCTGGACCGGGTTGCCGGCGACCGCGATCAGGTCGGCGCGCTTGCCGGGCGCGATCTCGCCGAGCTCGGACTTCGCGCAGACCTTGGCGCCCGGCCGGCACAGCGGATCGAGCAGCGCGGCGGCGGCCGACGTCACCGAGCGGATCACCGCCATCGCCGGCATCCCGGCGTCGACCATCAGCTTGGCCTCGGCCGCCGGGTTCATGCTCCACGGGAACGCCCCGGCGTCGGTGCCGAACACGATCCGCACGCCGCGCTTGTAGGCCCGGGCGACCGCCGCCCTGTGGTGCGCCGCCATCCAGCTCCGCGGGTCGCTGCCGAGCTTCTTGATCGCGTACTGGTACGCGATCAGCGTCGGGCACCACGCCACGTTCTGCGCGATCATCCGGGTCGCGAGGTCGTCGGTGATGCCCTGGCCGTGCTCGATCGAGTCGACCCCGGCGCGCAGCGCGGAGTCGATGCCGTCCCAGCCGTTGGCGTGCGCCGCGACCTTGACCCCGAGCCGGTGGGCCTCGTCGACGATCGTGGCGGCCTCGGCCGGCGTGAAGTTCACGATGCTGCGCACCGGGCGGTCCGGCCGGCCCTCGTAGACCCCGTGGTCGGCGTAGAACTTGATCCAGTCGGCGCCGAAGCTGACCTGCTCGCGCACCGCCTTGCGCGCCTGGTCCGCCCCGTCGATGGTCTGCACGCCGATCGGCAGCTCGAGCTCCCAGTTGTAGCCGGCGCGCAGCGGGTACATGCCGGTCGGCGCGAACGCCCGGGTCGCGACCTGCATCCGCGGTCCCGGCACCACGCCGCGCGCGATCGCGTTCTTGACGTCGACGTCGGCGTACATCGCGCCCTCGGTCTCGAGGTCGCGCAGCGCGGTGAACCCGTACATCAGCGCGGTCCGCGCGTTGGCCACCGCCTCGATCGCGCGGTACGGCGCGCTGTGCTTGAGCAGGATCGCGTCGTACACCCCGGGCCCGACGTCGTCGTTGAGGAACACGTGGGTGTGGGCGTCGATCATCCCGGGCAGCAGCGTCGCGCCGCCGAGGTCGATCAGCTTCGCCCCCGGCGCCTTGCCGGTCAGCTCGGCGGCGGTGCCGATCGCCACGATCGCGTCGCCGTCGACCAGCACCGCGACTCCGTCGCGCGGTCGATCCGACACCCCGTCGATCAGGTGGGCGGCCTTGATGATGGTCGGCGATGCCAGCGCCGGAGCGCTGGCGAGCAGGCAGGCGAGGGTGAGTCTCCACATGGCCGGCATGCTCTCACCGTCCGCGACCGAATGCGCGGCCTGCGCGCGGCCGCGCGGTGAGCGGCGATGTGCCACGCACTTTTCATGGCGCGAGCGGCTTGTCCGCTTGCTCGCCAGTCGGGCCACAACTACATTGGCGTTGCGGAGGCTGATGACGATGAAGGCTGGCGGTTCGGCCCTCGGCTTGTGTGTGATCGGCGCGATGGCAGGCTCGGGATGCACCGACACCCGCGCGTTCACCGACGAGCAGCGGGCCGTGCTCGCGCAGTTTCGCCTCCCCGCAGGGCCGCCGCCCGATCCGTCCAACCGGTTCGCCGACGACGTTCGCGCGGCGGTGCTCGGCAAGCAGTGGTTCTTCGACCCGCGGCTGTCCGGGCCGCTCGCGCCCGGGAACGACGGCGTGACGAATGGCAGCCTGGGCGTGGCGGGCGCGATCGGCCGCGTCGCATGTGCGAGCTGCCACGACCTGGCAATGGGCGGCAGCGACCATCGCTCGCGCCCACCGCAGACCAGCCTCGGCGCGGGCTACTCGGGGCGCAATGCACAGACCGTGCTGAACGCCGCGTGGGTCGATCTCGGCAAGGGCGGCTGGCAGACCTGGGACGGCAGCGGCGATTCGGTCTGGGGGGGCAACCTCCTGCCGCTGGAGAAGCCGACGTCGAACAACGCGACCCGGCTGCAGCTCGCGCACATCGTGTTCGATCACTACAAGGCCGACTACGAGGCGCTGTTCGGGCCGCTGCCCGATCTGTCGAACACGGCGCGATTTCCGCCGACCGGAAAGCCTGGAATCGCCGCGTTCGACAGCATGGCGCCCGCCGACCAGGACGCGATCAACCGCGTGTTCGCCAACCTGGGCAAGGCGATCGCCGCCTACGAGCGCCGCCTGGTCAGCACGGCGTTCCAGCCCTCGGCGTTCGACCGGATGCTCGCCGGCGACGACACCGCGATGACCGCGGCGGCGATCCGCGGCGCGCGCCTGTACATCGGCAAGGCGGCGTGCGACGAGTGTCACCGCGGCCCGATGTTCGCCGATCAGAGGTTCCACAACATCGGCGTCCCGCAGACCGGCGAGCACGCGTTCGAGACCGACCTCGGCCGCGACCAGGGCATCCCGACGCTCGAACAGAGCCTGTTCACCCGCGCCGGCGCGTTCAGCGACGCGTTCGACGATTCGCAGCTGCAGAACCTCGCGCAGCGGCCGGCCGACGTCGGCGCGTTCAAGACGCCGACCCTGCGCAACGTCGCCCGGACCGGCCCGTACATGCACGACGGCGTCTACGCCACGCTCGGCGAGGTCATCGATCACTACAACCGGGGCGGCGGCATGGGCGACTTCTCGGGGACCCAGGAGGTGACGATCTCGCCGCTGCTGCTCGACAGCCAGGACACGTCCGATCTGGAGGAGTTCCTGAAATCGCTCGACGACGGCGAACCGCTGCCCACGCCGGACTTCCCGGAGGGTCTGGTCGCGCCACCCACGCTGCCGAACTGATCGCGAACCGCATGCCCGACGACCGCAAGGAACCCACCGAGCCCGACCGCGCGATCGCGGTCGTCGCCGAAGCTGCGGGCGACGACCGGCCGCTGGCCGGGGAGCGGTTCGGCAAGTACCAGCTCGTCCGCGAGCTGGCGTCGGGCGGAATGGCGCAGATCTTCCTGTCGGTGTACCAGGGGCTCGAGGGCTTCAACCGGGTGGTCGCGGTCAAGCGCGTGCTGCCGCAGATGACCGCGTCACCGGAGTTCATCCAGATGTTCCTCGACGAGGCGCGGCTCGCGGCGCGGCTCGAGCACCCCAACATCGTGCGGACCTACGAGTTCGGCGTCGAGGACGGCCGCTACTTCATGGTGATGGAGTACCTGGCCGGCGAGGATCTGAACGCGGTGCTGAACCGCGCGGCGGCGACCGGGCACCCGCTGCCGATCCAGTTCGTCGCCGAGGTCGCGTCGCGGGTCTGCGCCGGGCTGCAGTTCGCGCACGAGCTGGCCGACGCCGACGGCCGGCCGCTGGGGCTGGTCCACCGCGACGTGTCGCCCGGCAACATCGTGGTGACCTACTTCGGCGAGGTCAAGCTGATCGACTTCGGGGTCGCCAAGGCGGCGACCAACGTCGTGCGCACCCGCACCGGGATCCTCAAGGGCAAGATCTCGTACATGTCGCCGGAGCAGCTGCGGTCGCGCGGCGTCGACCGGCGCTCGGATGTGTTCTCGACCGGCGTGGTGCTGTGGGAGCTGCTCGCCGGCGTGCGGCTGTTCGCACGCGACAGCGACGCGGCGACGCTGTATGCGATCCTCGACGACGAGATCCCGCCGGTCCAGGCCCGTCGGCCGGACGTGCCCGACGACCTCGCCCGGATCGTCGAGCGCGCGCTGGCGCGGGCGCCCGACGACCGCTGGGCGACCGCCGAGGACATGCAGCTGGCGCTCGACAACTTCCTCGCGCGCATGTCGCATCTCGATCTCGCCGCGACCGGCGCGACCGGCGCGAGCGCGGCGATCGCGGACGCCGGGGCGCGCGGACTGGCGCGCGAGCTCGAGCAGCTGTTCGGCGCCGAGCGCACCACCACCAAGCGCGCGATCGCGCAGGGCCAGGCGCTGGCGGCGAACATCGCCGTCATGGGCCGGCTGCAGAGCGACCTGCACGCCGGTCCGGTCGGCTCGTTCAGCGAGGCGGTCACCGCGCAGACGGTCGAATTCGCCACGCCAGGGGTCGAGTCCGCCACGCCGCCGCCGCCGCGGTCGCGATCGCGCGTGCGGATCATCGCGGCGATCGCCGCGATCGCAGGCGCGCTCGGCGGGGGCCTGGCCTATCTGCTCGGCCACCACGACGCCGCGGACGCCGTGGCGAGCGGACCCGGGCCCGCTGCGCTGACGGTGACCAGCAGCCCCGCGGGCGCGGCGATCTACCTCGCCGGCGAGCCGACCGGCATGACGACGCCGGCCACGCTGTCCAGCATCGCGCCCGGACCGGTTGCGATTCGCCTCGAGCTGCGCGGCTACGCGCCCGCGGAGGCAACGGTCGCCCTGGCGCCGGGAGCCCGGGTGACCCGAGAGCTCCGGCTCGAGCCCCGCGCGACCGGCCGGCTGGTGGTGATGAACCTGCCGCGTGGCTCGGTGCTGATCGTCGACGGAACGGAGCACGCGGCCGGCCAGGTCGTCCCGGTGACGGCCGGCCGCCACGCCGTGCGGGTCGTGGTCGACGGCCAGCCGGTCGCGCAGCAGACGATCGAGACCGCCGGCGGCGAGCAGGTCTGGGAGCTGGCGGGTCACGAGCTGCGGCCGCGGGGGCAGCCGTGACCGCGCCGGCTCCGGCGCGCGCAGCCACCCGGCCCCGCCGGGTCGCCTGGCTGTACGTCGCGGTGACCGCGCTCGCGATGACCGGCGTCGCTGTGGGCTGGCAGGTGGTGGCCCGGCGCCGGCTCGACGTGGCGGTGGTCGCGACGGTCACCGAGCAGGTCGACCGCGCGCGCGGCGTGTTCGACAGCCTGCGGGCGCGCACGGTCGCGGGGCTTCTGTCCGAGTGCCGCGTGCTGGTCGAGGACCCGCGGCTCAAGGCGTCGCTCGCCACCCCGGACGTCGACGAGGCGACCGTGCACGACATCCTGGCCGACATCCTCCGGCAGCGCCGCGCCGGGTTCCTGCTCGTGCTGTCCCCGGAGGCCCGGGTGTTCGCGCAAGCCGGCGCCGACGAGCTGCGCGGGATCGACCTGTCGGGATCAAGCGTGATGAGCCGGGCGCGCGGCGCGAGCGACGCGGTCGGCGGCGCCTGGGTGATCGGCGGCAAGCTGATCGACGTCGCGGTGGCGTCGGTGCGGTTCGACCGCGCTGTGCTCGCCTACGTCGTGGTCGGCCAGGCCGTCGATCCGGCGCTGGTCAAGGCGGTCGAGGACGGCACCGGCGTCGCGGTCGCCGTGCTGGTCGGCTCCGAGCCCGCGCCGAGCTCGACGGCCGACCCCCGGCTCGCTGCGGTGTTCCAGCTGGTCGCCGCCGACGCCGCCGCACGGCCCGCCCGGGTGATCGAGCGCGACGGCGACGACTACCTGGCCGCGAGCTTCGATCTCGAGGGCACACCGCCGACCCATCCGCGGCTGGCGATGGCGCGCGCGCTCGCGGCGCAGCGCGGGCTGTTCGCATCGTTCGCGTGGCTGCTGTGGGCGCCGTGTGGCCTGGTCCTGCTCGGCGTCGTGCTCGGTGCGCTGCGGTTCCGCGATGGAGCCTCGTGAGACGATGACGATGCAGCGGCGATCGACGAGCGGACCCGTGGGATCGACGAGCGGTGGGTGGGCGGTCGCGGCGGCGGTCTGGATCGCGGCCGCCGGAGCCGGGCACGCCCAGCCTGCGCCGCCGGGACCCGATTCTGCCGCGGCGGCGGCTGCCGCGGCCGCCGCGCCGGATCGCCCGGTGAGCGACGATCCGTCCGCGGCGATGGCGGAGCGGCTCGACGAGCTCGAGGCCCGGCTCGCGACCGCCGAGCAGACCCGGCGGGCGCGGTTTCCGATCAAGCTCAGCGGCTACGGCGACCTCGGCTGGTTCGCCACCCAGGGCGACGGCTCGGGCTGGCGGCGCGACGCCGGCCACGTGATCTTCCCGGACCGCTCGCAGTACGCCTGGGTGTTCTACGGCGACCTGCTCGCGACCCAGGTCAACTCGCGCGGCGATGTCGCCGATCTGGGCGACGCGCCCGGCGTGCAGCGCTTCGATTCGATCCACGCGCGCGGCAACTCGACGTTCCTGATCAACGAGCTGAACCTGACCGTCAACGCCGGGCTCGGCGACCGGGCGCTGTTCACGTCGAGCGTCAACTTCACGCCGCGCACCGGCACCGACTTCGCGCTCGGCGATTCGTTCGACGTCGACCTCGTCCAGCTCGAGTTGCTGCCGACCCAGGACGGCAAGACCTCGATCTTCGTCGGCAAGGTCGACTCGGTGCTCGGCAACGAGTACAAGACCCGCAAGGCTCCCGACCGGTTCGGGATCACGCCGAGCCTGGTGGCGCGCTACACCACCGGGACGGCGGTCGGCGTCAAGCTGCGCAGCAAGCTCGCCGACGACCATGTCATTCTGGCCGCCGCGGTGACCAACGGCTCGTTCGGCACCGAGCAGTTTCACTTCTTCCGCGAGATCGACAGCAACGACTTCAAGACGCTGTCGGGGCGCGCGGCGCTGCGCTGGCCGGTCGCCAGCGGTACGTTCGAGGCCGGCGTCTGGGCGCAGTGGGGCGCCCAGGACGGCGCGCCCAACGGTGCCGGCGCCGAGTGGTTCGTCGGCGGTGACGCCGAGCTCAGCCTCGACCGGATCGACCTCAAGGCCCAGTGGCTCACCGGGCGTGCGCCCGGCGACGCGGTCAGCAGGACCTATGGTCTCGATCTCAAGCAGGGCGGCGCGCTCGAAGCCGACGTGATCGCGACGCCCCTGATCGGCGTGCTCGGCCGGATCGAGTTTCGCCACGCCGACGTGACCGAGGGGTTCGAGCGGCTCTACATCACGCGGAACTGGCGCGCGACCGCCGGGATCCGGCTCGTGCTGCATCCGCATGCCACACTCAAGGCGGAGTACTCCCACAACGGTGAATACGGCGGTGTCCCCGCGATCCCCGACGATGTCGTCACCGGTTCCGCGGTCCTCAGCTTCTAGGAGTCGAACATGAGACTCGGTCAGATACTCGCGTGTCTCGCAGTCACGGTCGCGGCGATGCCGGCGCCGTACGCCCAGCCGCGCCCGGCGGACCGCCCGGCCACCCAGGCTGATCTCGAGCGCCTCGAGCAGAAGCTCGAGCAGAGGATCGAGGCCCAGCAGCACCTGATCGAGAAGCTGCTCCAGCTCAACGAGCAGTACCTCCGGCAGATCATCGCGCTGGCGTCCGAGCTCAAGCCGACGCCGGCCGCCGGCGACGCCAGGCCGCAGGTTGCCGCCCAGCCGCCGCCGCGCGACGAGCCCCGGCCGCCTGACCCGCGCACGGCGGTCAAGCCCAGGCCGCCGCAGCGCCTGGCGGGGACGCTGGTCGGCAAGATCAGCGGCGCGGGCGGCGAGGCCGTGGTGTACATCGACGACATCACCGCGGTCTCGCACGGCGTCGCGACGATGAGCCAGCAGAGCAAGCAGTTCTCGCCGCGCACGCTCGTGGTGGCGCGCGGGACCCGGGTGGAGTTTCCGAACCACGACGCGATCTTCCACAACGTGTTCTCGGTGACCCCGGACAACTCGTTCGATCTCGGCAGCTACCGGCAGGGCGCGTCGCGCAGCGTGACGATGACCAAGCCCGGCGTGATCACCGTGTACTGCAACCTGCATCCGCAGATGATCGGCTACATCCTCGTCGCGCCGGGCCCGCTGTTCGCGCAGGCCTCGGGCGACGGCTCGTTCCGGCTGGCCAATGTGCCGGCCGGCCACCACCGCGTCGTCGCCTGGGCGCCGAACGCCAGGCTGGTGACCGCGGAGATCGATGTCTCCGACGCCGAGCCGGTGACGGTCAACCTGACCGTCGTGCGCAGCGATCCGGGGCCGCACACCAACAAGGAAGGCATGGCCTACGGCAGCTACAAGGAGTAGCGGCTGGCCGGGCTAGCGATCGTCGCGGCGCTGGATCAGGCCGCGCTCGACCGCGAGCTTCTTGAGCCGCTGCTTGGCGCGCTCGAACCGCTTGCGCAGCGCGGCCGCGCGCGCGTCGAGATCGCCGTCGCCGCCGAGGATGCGCGCGATGTCCTTCCACGCCATGTCGCGGTCGAGGCGGAGCAGCAGGATCTCGTGCTCCTCGGGATCGAGCTGCTCGCGCAGCTCGCGGAACCCGTCCTTGACCTCGGTGCGCTGGATCTCGAGGGTGAGGGTGCGAACCACCGCCGCCATGTCGGGAGCGATCGACAGCGGCAGGTTGCGCTCCTTGCGGCGGCGCGGGTCGCGGCGGAGCTGGGCGAGCGCGTTGCGCGCCAGCGCGTACAGCCACGACCGCAGCGACGACTCCCAGCGGAACCTCGGCAGGCCCCGCCAGACGTCCTCGCCGAGCTCGGCGAACGCCTCGGCCGCGAGGTCGTGATCGCCGGCGAGCGCGCGCAGGAAGCCGAGCAGCTCGACGCCGTAGCCGCGCAGCGCGGCGGTGGTCGCCGCGGCGTGATCGCCGGCCTCGCACAGCGCGCGGATCGCGCGCTCGCTGGCCTCGCGCTCGGCCGGGTCCACACGATCAGTCTATACGGACCCGCATGATTCACCCATGACGTTGAGCGAAACCTGGCGCGCGAGGCAGAAACCGGGGCGCACGCCAGTAAGGGACGATCGACGTGCTACGACCGCTCGTGACCAGCGCATGGTCAATGCACGGCTTCCCAGACCGTCCCGGCGAGCTCAACAGCCCGCCGCCGAGTACAAGCGGCCGTGTCGCTCCAATGCTGCGACCAGAGAGCTGACCAACCCATCGACTACCGTGGGCCGCTGCGGTGGCGCATACGCCGCTGCTCGCTCACGCGGCTTGCCGAGACGTGCCTTGCGACGCTCTCTTCGCATGTGCGCCGCGGGCCACGATCTCCTGCGCCACACTCGTCGATTCTTCCGGGCTGTCATCGACACGTCTCCCTGCGTTGTCAGCGCATGCCATCATCCCGCAAGATCTGCCGTTTCACCGTTGCTGGTGCCGCCAAGAGAATGCACCCCACACGCCGGCAAGCTGAACGGTGCCGCAACTCTCCTACATCGCCAGCATATACCTACATCATGTGCGCGACTCATCGGAATACGACATCCGC
>DATAPF010000269.1:0-7070 GCA_036265355.1 Kofleriaceae bacterium
CGCAGCACGGCGCGGCTGTGCTGGGTGAGATCCGGCCGCGCGCCGTTCATCCGCCACGCGATCCACCACGTGATCGCTCCGATCTTCGTCACCGACCGCGGGCTCGGCATCTGCGAATCCACGCGGTTCAGCCTGCGGTCAGCGCGGATCCCGCCGCCTGGCAAGCTGACCGAGATCGCCTACGACACGCTGGCGAGCGCCAGGCCGAGGTCGCCCAGCTCCGTGATCCTGACGCTGCGCACCGGGCAGATGCTCGAGCTGATGACCCACGACGGCCGCGACGAGCTGCTGGCGATGATCCAGCAGCGCATCCCGGTCCACCAGGTACCGGCGCCGGCGGCGCGCCCGGCGCCCAGGCTGGCCGCGCAGCCGCCGCTCGCGGTCTCGGTCGCGGTCTCGAGCGCTCCGCAGGTCGTGGTGCAGCGCGAGGTCATCGAGCGCCAGGTGATCGTGATGCACTGCGCCCACTGCGGCGAGCTGACTCCGGTCGACCTGTCGAAATGCAAGAACTGCGGCGCGTCGATCAGCGCGTGATCGCTGTATCACATCTTCCTCGGAGAACCCATGAAGACCACCCAGATGACCGCCGCGGAGATCGCCGAGCGCACCGCGCGGTTCAGCGCGCTCCAGCCGATGTCGACGATGAAGGACAACGAGCGCGTGTCCCAGGCGGCCAAGGACATCATCTTTGCCCGCAAGATCATGCCGATCGTCCTCGAGCGGACCAAGAACCCGTTCGGCGACACGGCGGCGATCTTCGGCGCCGGCGGGCTCACGATGAACATCTCGGTCTGCCCGCCGGGCCAGGGCCCCGGCCTGCACTGCCACCACAATACCCACGAGACGTTCTTCGTGCTCGAAGGCGCATTCGAGTTCCACATCGGTGACCATGGCGAGCAGCAGGTGCGTCTGAACCAGTGGGACACGTTCTCGTGTCCGCCCGGAGTGTGCCGCGGGTTCGTCAATGTCCATGATCGGGACAGCGTGCTGCTCACCGTCATCACAGGACCGGCGAACGCCCGCGACGACGTCACGCTGCCGGTGGTGATGGCCGAGCGACTCGAGGCCCTCCAGCCCGGCGTGCTGCCCGAGTTCCAGGCGCTCGGCCTCGCGTTCACGGCGGGGCTCGACGAGCGCTCGACCTGAACGCGCGGGCGTGACGAGCGCCTGCGAACCGCCGCAGCCACTTCGTCCTCCCGGCGCGACGCGATCCTGCGCCACGCTCACCGTGTCTGCAACCTCGTCCGGCCCGCAGATCGGCACGCTGAGCCACAACGGCGGCGGGCGGTTCAGCGGCACGCTGAGCTTCCCGGTCAACCCGGGAAACATCAGAAGCGTACGCTCGTCGAACAGGCGTACGGCCCACCGGGCGCCGCTCCGGTGCAGCGCAAGGCCGCCGACGGTGATGCGGCCGCCGGTGGCAGCGAGGCCGATACCCGGTTTCCGCGCGTGGCGGCGATCGCGAACCGCGGCCTCGACGCAGCCGCGCTGCGCCAGGCGCTGACGGCCGATCCAAGCCTGGCCCGCGAGATCCCGATGTACCTCGCGGCCGGCGGGGCCCCGCAGCTCAACGATCTCATGGCGGCCGCGTACCCCGCGGTGCCGGTCGCGAAGCCCGAGCAGCCGCCGGCGGTCGACGGCCCGGTCGGCTCGTCCGCGATCGTCAAGGGCGAGGGCACCAAGTCGGAGAAGCAGCCCACCGATCCGACCCAGCCGCTGCCCGCGGCGCGCCCCGGCAACAAGCCGCTCGACAAAGGCGTCCTGAAGTGGACACTCAAGGCGGTCGATCACGAGACCGCCGACATCGACATCGACTTCAAGCCCGACCCCGCGAAGGTGGAGGCGAAGAATGTCAGCTTCGTCCAGACCGTGATCAGCAAGGTCGGCACCGGCTTCGCCTACGGTGGCGGCACCGCGACCAATCCGGCCAAGAAGCAGGCGGTCTACCAGCCGTTCGAGGAGCCCGGCTCGAAGAAGCGGGTCGATCACTTTCCCGACGGCGAGAACGATCCGTTCTACGGCGCCGAATGGAACCAGTCGTCCAAGAAGTGGCAGCGCGAGGGCGCGAGCTCGCAGGTCGGCAAATCCCCCAAGGGCGGCACGTCGACCTCGGCCAAGATGCACGACGGCCCCGATGCCCCCGAGTCGCGCATGGGCCTGGGCGATACCTCCTCGGAGTTCGAGACCGTCCCGGTCGTGCTGGAGACTCGCCAGCCGCTCGGCTCGCTCACCTGGGGATTCAAGATCAAGGACCAGGCCAACTCCCGGATCGAGCTGACCGGCGGCACCGACGCCGACTGCAAGGACGCGCCGAGCGCCGACTGGGGCAAGACGCTCGATCAGTTCTACGTCGGCAAGTTCGAGACCATCCTCGACGAGTTCGATATCGCCAAGGCCGACCTCAAGCCCGATCACAAGACCAAGCTCGATGCCGTGGTCACCAAGATGAAGGCCGATACCTCGCTCAAGGCGCAGCTCGGGGGCGCCTGCGACCTCACCGGGGACGAGCAGTTCAACAAGGCCCTGTCGCTCAAGCGGGCCGAGAATGCCCGCGACTACCTGGTCGCGAACGGCATCGCCGCCGGCCGGCTCGAGGTCCAGAGCTACAGCTTCGACTGGGCGCGCGTCGAGGCCGAGCCCGGCAAGAGCGAAGGCAAGAACCGCCGCGTCCAGGTATGGTTGCACAAGTAAGCCATGCGTCCGGTCTCGCTCGCCCTGTTCGTCGTCGCCGCATGCTCGTCGGCCAGCGAGCCGCCGCACGCACAGGCGCCCCCGCCCGGACCGAGCGCAGCCCCGGCGTCGTCGCCGTCACCGGCGGCCGCGCCCGCTTCCAACCCCACGCCAACCCTGCGTGCCCCCATGACCCATCTCGCACCCGCGCTCGAGGCCGAGCTCAAGGCCGTGCGTAGCGATCCGATCGAAGCGATCGGCTACGGCAAGAAGACCTATCGGCCCTACGAGCCCACCACCGGCGAGAACCTGATCGCCAGCGACGATCCGGCCGTCACTCCACGGCTGCTCGCCGAGGCCCAGGGCGGCGGTGACCGGGTCTATCGCCTGGCCGTCGTGCACCTGCTCGGGATGCGCGCCACCAGCGACGTCGATGCCGCGCTGATCGCGTTGCTCGACGACCGCGAGGTCAGCGCGACCGCCGCCTACCTGCTCGGCCGGGCCGGCTTCAAGGGCTATCCCAGCCGGACGCGCGATGTCGCGGCGATCGTGGCGGCCCTGCGCCGGCACGTCGACGACGCCGCGACTTTCGACGATCCGTTCTACCGCCGCACGTTTCGCGTGCAGGACTTCGTGCTTGGCGCGCTGGCACGGCTGCTCGGCCCGGAGCGGTTCCAGATCGCCGATCCGCGGTTCGACAACGACATCGGCTACGCGCTGCCCTGGTGGAGCGACACCGTGCGCGCCGAGCTCTTGACCCAGGTGCGGACGCGCTGATCCCGTCGAGATCGAGCAGGTCGGCGACCGCGTACCGATCGGCGGGAGCTCGAGGTTGCGCTGCTTGACAGCGCCGGAGGGGCGGGCTCAGCTTGACCGGGACAAGACGAGCGGGAGGAACCGGTGCCGAAAGTGCTCAGCGAGGATCAGGTCACCGCCTATCGCGACCGCGGCTACCATTTCCCGGTCGACGCCCTCACTGCCACCGAGGTGGCCGAGTTTCGCCGCAGGCTGGAAGACTACGAGGCGCGCAGCGGCGGTCCGATCCAGCGCGAGATGCGCCACCGCTGCCACGTGCTGTTCCCCTGGATCAACGAGATGATGCGGCATCCGCGCATCCTCGATGCCATCGAGGACCTGCTCGGACCAAATCTCATGTGCTGGAACACCAGCTTCTTCATCAAGGAAGCGCGCGATCCGGGCTTCGTGTCCTGGCACCAGGATGCCACCTACTGGGGGCTGAGCACCTCCGACGTCGCCACCGCCTGGATTGCGTTCTCGCCGGCCAACCGGGTCTCCGGCTGCATGAAGTTCGTTGCCGGCACGCACCGGCAGCAGGTCCGGCACGCCGACACCTTCCACCCGCACAACCTGCTGACCCGCGGCCAGGAGGTCGCCGTCGAGGTCGCCGACGCCAGCGCGGTGCACGTCGAGCTGCAGCCCGGCCAGGCCTCGCTGCATCACGTCCTGCTGGTTCATGGATCGGAGCCGAACCAGTCCGACGACCGGCGCATCGGCCTCGCCATCCGCTACATCCCGACCCACGTGAAGCAGGCGGTCGGCGCGCGCGACTGGGCGACCCTGGTGCGCGGCACGGACAGCTTCGGCCACTTCGCGCCCGAGCATGTGCCGAAGCGCGACCTCGAGCCCGAGGCGCTGGCGTTTCACCAGATGATGTCGGAGGAACAGGTGCGCGTGCTCTATCGCGGCACCGACAAGACCGGCTACCGCGCCTGAACCCGAGCGACGAGGATCTAGTCGAGCTCGAGCAGGTCGGCCAACGTGGGCTCGCGATCCGGCTCGGGCTCGTCGAGCTGATCCGGCAGCGCGGCGAGCCGCGCGGCCATCGGCGCCGCGAGCACGCGCTCGGGCTCGGCCGCGACCACCTCGAGATCGCGGCGAGCCGCGCTCCAGCGCCGCCGCTCCGGCTCCTCGCGGCTGCGATCGCGCGCCCGGCGATCCGCCCCGGCGATCGCCGCCCGGGCGCCGTCGCGGACCAGCCCGAGCACGCCGCCGCGCAGCGCGTCGCGCAGCGCGAGGGCCGCGCGCGCCGCCTCGACGACGGCCTCGGCGACGCCGTCGGGATCGGCGGCCCGGCCGCGCACGGCGACGTCGCGCGCCCGCTGCTCCAGCAGCGACAGCCGCCCGGCGTAGCCCGTGACCGTCGACGCGAACACGCTCCGCGTCGGCGCACCGATCGAGCTGTCGCTCGCGAGCGCGTGATCGAGCCGGATCCGCATCGCGCGCGCGATCATCGCGTCGATCTGACCCAGCGCACCGGCCAGCGCCGCGTCGCGCGCCTCGAGCTCGGCGAGCGTGGCTGCGCCGGGCAGCTCGACGGCGAGCTGCTCGACGTACACCACCGGGTCGGCCTCGAGCGCCGCGATCCGCGCGAGCGAGTGGGTCTGATCCAGGATGTGTTGCGCCGCACTCATGGCCCGGTCCTTCGCACGGCAGTGACTATGCCACGCGGCGCAATCCGCGCGCCCCGCCCATCACACCGCGTGATCGCACCGGCGAGACGGCCTTCCAGGCGCCTGGTACCTTGTCCGCATGGGCCGTGTCGCCGAACGCTCCCAGCTGACCGCCGCGGAGTACCTGGCGTGGGAACGCACGCAGCCGGGCAAGCACGAGTTTTTCCACGGCGAGGTCTTCGCCATGGCAGGCGGGACTCCCCGGCACAACGCGCTCGGCGTCAGCATGGGTGCCGAGCTGCGCGCGCTGCTGCGGTCGCGCGGCTGCTCCGTCCTGTCATCCGATCAGAGGCTCGCGTTTCCTCCCGATGCGCGCTACGTCTACCCCGACGTCACCGTGATCTGTGGTCCTCCCGTGTTCCAGCCCGGGACGGACGACGTGATCATGAACCCGGCGATCCTCGTCGAGGTGCTGTCGCACGCGACCGAGGCGTACGACCGCGGCCTCAACTGGGCCGGTTACCAGCGCATCGGCTCGCTGACCGACTACTTGCTGGTCGCCCAGGCGGAAGCCCGGATCGAGCACTACCGCCGCAATGCGGACGGCTCGTGGACCTACCGCACCGCCGGTCCGGGTGAGCGCGTCGTGCTGACCGGAGGCAGTGAGCTCGCGGTCGACGCGATCTATGCCGGCATGTTCGATCTGCCGGGCGAGTGAGCACGCGTTTCTACGCCGCTGGTCCCGTCCCGGCGCGACGGCCGGCGAAGTGGCGCGCAGTTCAGGCGGCTGCTCTTCGGTGCGCAGATCCGCGGCGAGATCGACGCGATCGTTCGCCTGGTGCCGGATTCCTGGCGCTCTGTAAGGAACAGCTCATGCATCGCGCCTGCTCGCAAGCGCCGGTTCCAGCGCGGCGCTATCAGTTCGAGCTCATCATCGTCGTGACCCAGTCGCGGAACTGGTGCACGCTGGCGCCGACGTTGAAGCTGCCATTCGACCCGTGGTGGACACCGATGATGTAGTGGCTCTGGCCGGTGTACTCGCTGGAGCCGTCGGTGTAATAGAACACGCCCGAGCCGCTGTCGCCGCCGCTCGAGTCGGCGAGGTACGCGAGCTGCTGCTGCGTCGTCGAGCTGTCGACCGCGCCGGAGCGATGATAGAGGTGAGCCGGCGAGTAGAACTCCCAGTTCGCGGTCTGCCACGCCGGGTTCGCGATCGTCGGATCGGTGATCGACACGAACTGCGCGACGAAGTTGGAGCCGTCGGGTCCGTCCACCGGGAAGCCGTTGATCACTGCCTGCTTGGTGGCGTAGTTCGCCGCATCGTCGATCGACGACAGCGCCATCCACGCGCCGGCGCCGAGGCCGTCCGGGTGGTTCGCGCGCTCGAGCTTGATCAGCGCGAAGTCGGACTCGACCTCGGGCGCGGTGTTGCCGGTCCAGCTCGACGGCGCCCACCGCGCCAGCACGAACTCGCAGTTCGTCGCGAACTCGCTGCTGCTGTCGATGTCGCCGCCCAGGCACGCAAACCCGCGGCCGTAGTCGGTGCCCCACTGGGTGACGAAGCTGGGCGGCTGCTCGTCGCGCGGCTCGTTGGCGTACGCGAAGTGACCCTCGTCGCGGTTGTAGATGCAATGCGCGGCGGTGAGAACGAAGTCCTCATCGAGGAAGGTGCCCGAGCAGATGTAGGCCCCGTCGCGCCGATGATCGAGCTCGGTGTGCGGGCGCTGCATCACGATGTACACGTGCTTGTTGTACGGGTACTGCCTCGGCGTGTTGACGACGATGCGGTTGTCGATGCCGATCACGATGCTCTGCGACGGTGCCGGCGTTTGCAACGCGAAGCTCGCACGCACGCGCTGCGCGTAGGCCACGTCGAACCCGAGCTTGCGCCGCACCCGCTCGGGATCGAGCGCGACGGCCGCGTCGCCGGCCGGACCATCGACCGCCGCGATCGCGCGGCCGAGGCCGAGCCAGCCGCCCGACGCGAGC
>DATAPF010000270.1:0-48398 GCA_036265355.1 Kofleriaceae bacterium
GCTGCAAGCCGATCGAGGTCTCGACCCGGTGCTCGCGGGCGAACCCGTCGCGCACGCGCCGCATGACCGAGAGCCGGGTCGCCAGGTCGAAGCCGAGGTCGTCGAGCAGCTGGTCGATGCCGCGCAGCGCGAGCCGCCAGCGCGCGTCGTTGCCGGCGTCGCCGTCGAGCATGCCGAGGATGTCGAGCGCGCAGGTGCTGTCGGCGCAGAACAGCCGCTCGGCGAGCTCGATGCCGACCGGCCCGCCGTAGCGCTCGATCTCGCGCTCGTAGGTGTCGAGCTGGAGCTTCCACATCCGGCCGTCGCCGAGCATCGCCTGGCACGCCGCCGACAGCCGCGGCATCAGCTCGCCGTGCAGCTGGGCCGGCTCGCCGCGCGCGCGGAACCGGACGTGCCAGTGCGGATCGCCGTAGCGGATGAAGAACCACGCCGGCTGGTCGGCGACGATCGGCGCGATGGTCTCGGTCAGGATCTGGTCGGCGGTCGCCTGGCCGGTGTAGAGCTTGGCGTAGAACCACTCCGAGCCGGGCGGGAAGCTGCGGCGGACCTCGCCCGCCGGCGCGGCCGGGGGCGGTGCCGACGGCGACCCGGCGGTGCGCGGCGGCGCGGCGGCGGGCTTCGGTACCCGGACGAACGGCACGACGATCTCGCTGGCGTACCGGCCGTCCGGACCGCGGACGACCAGCTCGTCGGGCTCCGGCCACAGCTCGGTCAGCGTCACGCCGGGGCGCTGCTTGAGCAGCTGCGCGAAGCTGTCGACCGACAGCGCGTTGTCGAGGTCGACCGGCAGCACGTTGTCGCCGTCCTCGACGCACACCCAGCGCGGCAGCCGCGCCGCCGCGCGCAGCTGGCGCAGCCCCTGGATCCGCGCCGCACCGGCCTGGCCGGTCACCGGGTCGAGCTCGGCCTTGCGCAGCGTCCACGACGCCTCGCGCAGCACGATCCGGCCGAGCCGGATCCGCGGCACGTACGGCAGCTGCGCGAGCGGGCCGATCGCGAACATCAGCGGCCGGACGTCCTGGCCCTGGAGCGACGCCAGGAACCGATAGGTCCCGAGCGCGCCGTTGACGTAGTTGTGGGCGTTGGTCAGCCGCGGCACGACCTCGCGGACCAGCGATCGCGAGCGCAGCACGACGCGCCCGTCGCGCACCGATACCAGCAGATCGGTCAGCGCGAGCTGGTGGTCGGCCGGCGCGCCCGAGCGGCCGAGGTAGACGATCTCGCGCTCGCGCAGCACCGGCCGGGCGGAGATGTTGGCGAGCCGGCCGTCGGCGAGGTGGACGACCTCGGCGAACACGGCGGCGGGGCGCAGCGCGTGCTCGGCGGCGAGGTTGGCGGTGACCATCTCGTGCAGCGCGGGGTCGCTGTGGCAGAACCGGCCGAGCAGCGTCGCGCCGGGCGGGCCGCCCACCGAGCCGAGCCCGACCCGGAGCTCGCCATCGGCCGTCCGCGCCAGCGCAAACATCGCCTGGAACGCGTCGGGCGGCGGGCTCGGCTCGGCCGCGGCCTCCATCGCTGCGAGATCGGCGTCGCCGAGCACGAGCTCGCGGTCGCCGTCGGCCGCGGCGGCCGCGATCCGGCGGGACAGCCAGCTCGCCCGCGCGCCCCAGCCCACGGTCTCGTCGCCGATCGCCGGCGGGAACGCCAGCCCGTCGAGCAGCGGTGACGCCGCCGCGCCCGGCGCCTGGGACGCCGCGAACCCGATGCCGGACTCCTCGTCGAGCACCTCGACGAGCGGCAGCTCCCGGGTCTCGTAGCGCTCGGTGAACGCGTCGCGGAACCGCGACAGCTCGTCGGCGCCGCGCGGCCGGGTCAGCCGCCCGAGCACGCCGATCGCGCGCGCGATCTCGTCGAGCACGTCCGGGCCGAGCTCGGCGCACGCCGCGACCGGCACCAGGTTGACCTGGAACAGGCGGTGGAGCTCGGACTTGACCGGCAGCGGTGCGAGCGCCTCGGCCGCGCCGCGGTAGCCGGCCGGCGGGTTGCCGACCCTGCGATCGAGCTCGCCGAGCGAGCCGCGGATCGCGCGCAGCGCCGCGGCGGCGGCCCCGGCGGCCTCGACGTCGCCGATCGCGTCGAGCTGCGCGATGATGTCGTCGACCGCCTCCGGCCCGGTCACCAGCGGCGCGAGGTCGGACACCAGCACCTGGCTGTCGATCAGCTCGTCGATGAACGCGTCGGCCTCCTCGCGGGTGACCTCGGCGTCGGCGTCGCACAGCGCGCTCGCCAGCGCGCCGGGCAGCGCGCCGCGCCGCGCCCGGTCCAGCGTCGCGACCAGGTAGTCCGACGGCTCCAGGCTGACCAGCGAGTAGCTCCGGCTCTCGCCCTCGCGCCGCATCGCATAGCGCAGCCGGCCGGCGACCTTGCACAGGCTGGAGTTGGGGTGAAACGGCAGGCGCTCGCGGATCGCCCGGTCCGCCAGCAGCGCGTCGGTCAGCTTCGACAGGTAGTCGCCGTCGATCCGGCTGTAGCGCCGGTAGCCGTCCCGCCCGGCGAGCTCGAGCCGCGTGGCCGGGCCGAGCGCGCCCACCGTGTTGCCGGCGAACAGCCCGAACGGCGTCGGCCGCCCCGCCATCCGCGACACGTAGCGCACCAGGCTGCGCTCGGTCTTCTGCCCGGCCTCGCTGGTCGGGCTGGCCAGCCAGGCGTCGATGCTGGCCTCCAGTACCGGCGATGCGACGAAGATCGCCTCGCGGACCTCGGGCCGCGCCACCAGCTCGACCAGCCGCGCGCGCAGCACCGCGCGATCGGCCTCGAGCGCCGCCGCCAGCGCCGCGGCATCGTCGCCGGCGGCCGGCACCGCCAGCCCGTCGCCCCAGCGCTCCAGCGCGTCGCGCGATAGCAGTGGTGTGCGCAATACGAAGCCGCCGGTCGGCCGGTGATCCGGCGGCGCGGCGCGCTGACTCCCCTTGGCCATGCCCGCTGACTGTAACCGACCGCGCGCCCCGCTGCAGGCGGTCGCCGGCGAGGTATGTTCAGCAGCCGAAGATCCGGATCCGCCTGCCGGCGTGCGTCACATCGCGGACGGTGATCTTGTTCTGCCAGCTCGTGTCCCGGCGCAGGTCGAACATCACCAGGTAGCCTTCATCGAGCCCGGCGATGTCCAGGTAGGCGGCGACCTGGTCGAGCGCATCGGCCTCGGTCTCGGTGTCCCGGCGGAGCTTGACCTCGATGGCGTGTCGGGCACCCTGCCAGTGGATCATCAGATCCAGCGCGCGGCGACCGAGCCCGTACTCGCGCTCGATGCTGCCGCCACCGTTCACCACCCGCTGAAGAAACGCCATCAGCATGAGGTGCGGACCCGCCTCGCGGTAGCCAAAGCCTTCGGCGGCGAGGTGTCCGTCGCGGCGCCAGAAGTCCTGAAAGGCGCGCAGCAGCTTGTCGGCATCGAGGCGACCATCGCCGCGGACATACCAGGCGGTTTCCTGGGCGAGCTGGAGCTGCTGCACGTGGGCCAGCGCTCGCGGAATGACCTCGCGGTAGATCGGGTTGGCGATCACCAGGCGATCATTCTGCTCGGTGAGCAGCCCGAGGCCGACCACGTAGGCGACATCGTCATCGAGCACGTCACCGCCGGTGACCTGCCCGGCGATCATCGGCGCCAGGATCTTCTGCACGCGCGGTTCGCGCAGCCGGGCGACCAGAGAATCGATGTGCGTCCGCCGCTCACGGATGATCGTCTCCTTGGCCGCGTCGACGTGTCCAGCCGTGATCTGGATCGCACGACGGGGGACGTCGCGCGCGACGATCTGGTCGGCCATCGCATTGGTGAGCCACGGGTGTCCTGCGCCCAGGTCGAAGATGCGGTCGACCGCGGCAGGCTCGAAACGCTGGCCGGTCACCCGCGTGTGCTGGGCGAGCAGCTCGGCCACCTCGTCGCGTGTGAATGGCCCGAGCGTCGCCGCCTCAGCACTGACGTTGAACGGCGACGTCGTGCCAAGCCACGAGACGGTGCGCCCCTCGGCCGTCGAGAGTGCGTAGTCGCGAACCGGCCGGAGCCCGATCAGCGCGATGCTCGCAGGGAACGGCTCGCGGCTGCGGTCGAGATATCCAGCGCGGAGCTGAGCGAGAAACGACACCATGGTGGGCCCCACCAGGCCATCGGCTTCATCGAACAGCAGCACGAGCGGCAGGTCACTACGTGCGGTGAGCATCGCGAGGTAACCGAGCACTGCACGCTCCGGGATCGTCAGCAGCGCCCTGACTTCGTCGGAGCTGGGCCGGACCAGCGAAGGCAGGTCGCGCGCCGACGCGCGATCCAGCTCGCTCAGGATGATGGGCAGCGCGCGATCGAGATCCGGCTGCTCGCGCGCGGTCTGCAGATCGGCCCACGCTGCGCGACAGCGCCCCGAGGCGTTGAGATGCTCGACGAGCCAGAACGCGCAGGTGGTCTTGCCGGTCTGGCGGCCGGAGTGGAGCGTGAAGTACTTGCCGTCGTCGATCAGCTCGAGCACGCGCCCCAGCCGCCGCTCCGGCGGCAGCATGTAGTGCTCACCCGGCAGGCACGGGCCGGTGGTGTTGAAGGACGGACGCACGGTGTCATCGTACCCACCGCAGGCAGCTGTGGCGACCTGCTACTGCCACGGATCGAGCACACAACCTGGGCGCCAGCCGCCGATCGACGAGGGTGGTCGCGGCTGGAACAGGCGGTGGAGCTCGGCCTTGGCCGGCAGCGGCGCGAGCGCCTCGGCCGCGCCGCGGTAGCCGGCCGGCGGGTTGCCGACCTGCGAGCGAGCTCGCCGAGCGAGCTGCGGATCGCGCGCAGCGTGGCGGCGGCGGCCCGGGTGGCCTCGACGTCGTCGATCGCGGCGTCACATCGCGGACGGTGATCTTGTCCTGCCAGCTCGCCTCCCGGCGCAGGTCGAACATCACCAGGGAGCCTTCGTCGAGCCCGGCGATATCCAGGTAGCCGGCGACCTGATCGAGGGCATCGGCCTCGGTCTCGGTCTCGCTCTCCTGGCGGTGGAGCTTGGCCGCATGCCGTCGACCATCATCACCGCCGTCGTATACCGGTCGGAAGCGCCGTCACGAGCACTGGATCACATCATCGGCGGAGAGCATATCCAGAACCCTGCCAGGCCATTCCAGATCGATGCATCGTCTGAAAATGCATCAAGTCCTAACAGTGACTGGCACTTGGCGGCGGCGTCTGCTGCGTTGGCAGCTGAGATCAGCGCGGAACCATCCGGCGGGAGGGGGGCCCCACCGCAGGTCCCGTCCGTTGTTCGAAAGCCCTCGACATTGTTGGAGGTGTCGATCGGGCCACGATAAAACAAGTCATTGAGGCTCTGGTCACCAGCCGCATTACGGTGGCAGCCGATGGCGGGTTCGGGCGGCGTGGGCGGGATCTCGCAGTTGGTTCCGGTGAACCCGCCGGTGCAGGTACAGGTGAAGGAGCTACCGCTCGCCGCGCAGGTGCCGCCGTTCTCGCACGGGTTGGGCGAGCATGGATCGACGCACGTACCGCTCACGCAGCTACCGGTGCAGCAATCCAGCGTGCCGTCGCACGGTGCGGCGGTCGGGAGGCAGCCCTGGCCGTTACAGGTCGGATCGTACAGCGGAGACGCCGGATCGACGCTGGTGATGTAGTCGTCGGCGTGGGTGGAGTGGCCGTTGATACAGGCCTGGTCGCTGATCTTGATGAGGGTGAAGGGATGGCTCACCGAGCCCGTGTGATGGCAGATGGTGTCCTTCCCGTTGATGTCAAAGTAGATGCACTGATCCCCGTCGAGGTGCTGGCTGGCCTCGCCGAGACGCTGTTCGGGGGGAGGCGCCGCAGATCCTCTGGCGCACCCGCCGATGAGCGAGAGGGCCGTGGCGCCTGCGAGCAAGCAGCAAGCGGCGAGCCCATGAGAGCGATGGTTCTCCATAAACACCCTTCCTTTCCTGTCTATCCGGTTCGTCACCATTCGCATGGATGGCCAGCAGTGTGATACCGCCGGACGTTGGTGACCGTCAGTCCGTGATTACACGGACCGGATCATCGAAGTCAACACTTCATGGGAAATCTGCGCGCGGCTGCCATGCGAATTTATGCAATCTGCGAAAGGGGAGTGCGGCACTCCCGAGGCCAATGAATGAGGTATCGATGGGGTATCGATGGGGTATCGACAACCATCTTGAATCTCGCATCGGGGTATCGACACAGCCAATCTGCGCAGATCTTGCATCGGATTGATTCGATCACTGCCGCGAATGGCTGCACTTCCTGTCGAGTAATTCACTCCCGGGTGAGATCTGCATGATCGGGCGCGACCGATCCTGCGACAGATCACACAGCTTCTAGCGCATCTCGCGACAGCCGCTCCCGTGACGTCTGCTCTTCGAGAATATTCCAGATCCGCCAGTCTGGCCTTCGGTGATTTTCGTATTCGCGCGACAGTCCGGTCCGAGCAGAGGAGAGAACGCCCGCTTCTCGTCATGCCGTTTCGCAGCAAAATAGCGCGAGCCTGTCATTGACGACACCACCGCGCGTCCTGTCGCGCGAGGATCGATCAGCGCTTGCGGCGCTTCGACTTTGCCTGCTTGCCGGGGCTGGGCATCTGGACGTCGAGCGCGGCGGCGTCGAGCTTGCCGGCGGCGACCTGGCTGCCGCGCCGGGTCAGCGCGATGGTCGGGTACTCGCCGCGTGACGCCTCGACCAGGCCGGCGCCCTCGAGCGCGCGCACCAGGTCGAGCGCGGCGCGCTCGCGCCAGCCGCGCAGGCAGCCGCGCTCGGGCAGGTCGTCGAACCGCGTGTCGTCGTCGCTACCGACCGCGAGCTTGATCACCCGCATGCGGCCGAACCGGCCGTGCAGCGCGCCGACCAGCGACAATAGATTCTTGATCGCGGCGAGCTCGCCGGGCGACAGCTGCAGGGTCGACGGCCGGCCGTGCGCGATCGCCTCGCAGGTGTCGCACGCCCCGCACCGCCGATCGCGATCGTTCCAGTCCTGGTCGCCGAAGTACTCGAGCACGAACTGGCGGCGGCACCGCGGGTAGTAGGCGTACTCGACCATCGTGCGCAGCTTGCTTCGCTCGACCTCGGCGCGGCGCTGCAGCGACTCGACGTCGAGCGGCAGGAACACGCCGGGCTCGGGCCGCGCTGCCATCAGGTTCTCGTCGTCGCGCCGCAGCATGCCGTGGCGCTCGAGGATGCGCAGCGCCGCGCCCATCGTCGCGCCGTTGACGTCGCCGCCCAGGTGATTGCGCAGCCGGTTCTCGAGCTCGTCGTCATCGGGCGTCAGCCGGCCGAGCTGCGGCCGGTCGCGCAGCAGCTTCCACACGCCACGCAGCACCTCGGCCGACGGGTACGACATGTCGATCAGGAACTCCTGGAGCTTGATGTCGCTGTGGTTGAACAGCAGCACGCAGCGCGTCGGCTTGCCGTCGCGGCCGCCGCGGCCGGCCTCCTGGTAGTAGGCCTCGGGGCTGCGCGGGATGTCGGCATGCACGACCAGCCGGATGTCGGACTTGTCGACCCCCATGCCGAACGCGTTGGTCGCGACGATCGCGTCGAGCTTGCCGGCCATGAACACGTCCTGCGCGCGCTCGCGGACGTCGCCGTCGAGCCCGGCGTGATAGACCCGCGCCCGCATCCCGGCGAGCTTGAGCGCGGACGCGTACTTCTCGGCGTTCTTGCGGGTCGCGGCGTAGATCAGCGCGACGCCGCCGTCGCGGGTGCGGATCCGCTCGACCAGCGCGCTCGACTTGTCGTCGCCGCCGCCGACTCGCTCGACCGCGTAGTGCAGGTTCGGCCGGTCGAAGCCGTGGACGTGCAGCGCGGGCGATGCGAACGAGAGCTGGGCCGCGATGTCGCGCCGGACCTCGGGAGTTGCCGTGGCGGTGAACGCCGCGATGCGCGGCGGGCCGAGCAGCCGCACCGCGTCGCCGAGCCGGCGGTAGTCGGGGCGGAAGTCGTGGCCCCACTCCGAGATGCAGTGCGCCTCGTCGATCGCGATCAGCCCGAGCCGGCCGGCCGTGGCGCGCAGCGCGTCGACGAACCGCGGGCTGCGAAACCGCTCGGGCGCGACGTAGATCAGCGTGTAGATCCCGGCGCGGATGCCGTCGAGGATGTCGCGCTGCTCGTCGGCGCCCGCCGCCGAGGTCAGGGCGACCGCGGGGACGCCGACGGCCGTGAGCGCGTCGACCTGATCCTTCATCAGCGCGATCAGCGGCGAGACCACCAGCGTGATGTGGCCGCGCTCGGCGAGCACCACGGCGGGCAGCTGATAACACAGGGACTTCCCGGCGCCCGTGGGCATCACCGCGACGACCGGCCGGCCCGTCAGGATGTCCGAGATCACCTCGGCTTGCCCGGGCCGCAGCGACCGGTGGCCGAACACCGCGAGCGCCCGCGACAGCACGTCGGACGCGCCGCCGTCCTGCGCGGTGATCGCCGTGCTCGGCATATCCAGCACGGCGGCCACCCTAGCAGAGCGGTACGACATCCGAAACTATCGAGATCATGTCCGAAATTCGGACGTGCGTGTCCGGCGTGTCCGGCGATGCGGACCGAGGTCGATGACATCTCCCGCCTCGTGCGCCAGGTCCGGGCCCCACCGGCCCACGCCGGGTGCCGAGCACGGTTTGCGGGCGCTCCGGATCAGCCTCTCGCAACCCCCCTTGACCGTCGTCGACCGCGCTGGTGTCGCCCTGACGCGTCGCGCCGTGGGCACCGGTTCGTCCACGTTGGACCAGGTGAACTTTCATGATCCGACCTAACAGAGATGTCCCAAGATGTATGACGTCATACTCGCGTTAGGTAGGTTAATTTCACATTTACAGTAAATTCTCTTACATGACGTAATCCTTGGGCGCCGCTTTTCGTTGCGTTCCACCCCCAGACGCCGTTCAATTCGGCCCATGCACGACCGCACGACCGTGGTGCCGTCGTCCCGGGTGGGGGCTATCGATCTATCCCGAGGCAGCGTCACCGATCGCCCGTGGGGTGTGACACTGGCCTCACTGGGGCTCGGCGGCCGGACCGGACAGCTCACGCTGCGCGCGGCGGATGACAAGCAGTTCCGGATCGCCTTCCAGGATGGCGTCGTGGTCGGCGCGACGTCGCCGCTCGCGGTGGACTCGGTCGCGCGGATCGCGCTGACCGGCCACCTGGTGACGTCGTCGCAGGTCACCGAGATCGCCCGGCGGATCGCCGCCGCCCCCGATCGCGACGAGATCTCGGTCGTCGCCGAGGCCGCCCGGCTCGCGCCCGAGCAGATCGACCGGCTGCGCCGGCGGGCGATCCTGCAGCGCGCGGCGCGCACGTTCACGATCGAGGCCGGCAGCCTGGCGTTCGACGACCGGATCGCGATCCCGATCGCGCCGCACAGCGAGATCGACGTGCGCGGCGTGATCTACCTCGGCGCCCGGCTCCACCTGTCCGAGCAGCGGCTGACCGACGACGTGCGGCGGTTCGGCGCGCGCTTCATCATGAAGGCCGAGGCCCACCCGACGCTGGCGCGGTTCGACTTCACGACGGTCGAGTACCCGATCGTCGAGGCGCTCGAGCGCGGCACCAGCCTGCCCGAGATCGAGGCCGCGCATCGCGAGATCGATCCGCGGACCGCGCGCGCGGTGCTCTACGCGCTGGCATCGTGCGCGGCGATCGCGGAGCTCGACAGCCAGTCGATCGAGATCCCGGCGCGGCCGGCGCTCGAGGCGCGCGAGCCGACGGTGTCGCGCACGCCGACGCTGCACGCACCGACGATGACCCGGCTGCCCACCCCGCGCGAGCCGACGGTGTCGCGCGCGCCGACCCCGAGCGAGCCGGTGATCACGCGGGTGCCGACCCCGAGCGAGCCGGTGGTCACCCGGGTGCCGACCCCGAGCCAGCCGATCGTCACCCGGGTCCCGACCCCGCGCGAGCCGATGGTGTCGCGCACGCCGACCGCGCCCCGGGTGTCGCGCGTGGTCACCGAGCAGTTCACCGAGCGGACCACCACGGTCCGGCCCAACGCGCTGTCCGCGAGCGAGGTCAAGGCGCTGATCGGGCAGCGCTGCGCGCTGATCGACCGCGGCGTCGACCACTTCACCCTGCTCGGCCTCCCGGTCGGCGCCCCGGTCGAGGCGGTGCGCACCGCGTATGTCGAGCTCGCGCGCTACCTGCGGCCGGACAAGCTCGTGCTGCTGGGGATCACCGCCGAGGCGGTCGACGCCCAGCGCCTGTTCGCCCAGGTCGGCATCGCGTTCACCGCGCTGACCCATCCGGCGCGCCGCGCCGAGTACCTGGCGACCCTGCACGGCGCCGTCCCGATCCTGCCGCTCCACGCCCCGCCGGATCGCAACGCGCTCGCCGCCGAGGCCTACCAGCGCGGCCTCCAGGCGCTGCGCGCCGACCAGCCGGTCAAGGCCGTCGTCGAGCTCGCCCAGGCCACCGAGCTCGCGCCGCACGACGTCGACTACGGCGCCGCGCTCGGCTGGGCCCGGTTCTGCGCGTCGTCGGACAAGGCCGCCGTCGCCCCCGAGACCCGCCGGCTGCTGGAGCGCGCGATCCATCGCTCCGCCCAGCCGGAGGTCGCGCGGTTCCACCTCGGCCGGGTCGAGCGCATGCTCGGTCGCGACCAGCTCGCGCTGCAGCTGTTCCGCGAGGTCCTCGAGCTCGCGCCCGGCCATGCCGACGCTGCGAGCGAGATCCGGGCGATCGAGGCCCGGCTCGCCAGCCGGACGTCGAGCACGCGCGCGCCGCGCCCGCGGTGACGATGCGCGCGCTCAGTGCGTGCCGGTGCCGAACCCGGTGAACTCGACCTGGCGCTGGGATACGGCGGAGCGGATCGCGTCGCGCAGGCGATCGCGATGGACCTCGTGGAGCCGCTCGCGGATCGCGTCGGTGAGCCGCTCGCGGATCGCGTGGCCGAGCCGGCCGCGCACCGAGTCCGCGAACTGATCGGGGTCGAAGCCGCCCAGCGTCTTCTGCTCCATCAGCGCGGCGCGGATCACCGTGCCGAGCCGCTCGCGCAGCACGTCGTCCATCTGCAGCCGGATCGCCGAGCCGACCCGCTCGCGCACCGCCTCGCTGAACCGATCGCGGATCACGTCGTGGATCTGCTCGCGGAGCGACTCCACCATCGCCAGGCCGTCGTCGGCCAGGTTCCACGCGCCGGTCGCGGCGGTCATGCGCATCGCGCCGAACCCGCTGCCCTGCATGCGCTGGCCGAGCGCATTGCGCAGCGCCTCGCGCAGCCGGTCCCGCGCGGCGTCCTCGAAGCAGTACCGGACGATCTCGCGCATCCGGTCCATCAGGCCCTCGCCGACCCGCTGCTCGATGGCCTCGGCCAGCCGCTCGCGCACGGTGGTCATGATGCGATCGGGATCCTTCGCGCCGCCGCGCTGCTCGAGCGCGGTCTGGAACGCCTCGCTCAGCCGCTCGCGCGCGGCCTGCTGGATCCGCTCGCGCGCGGCCTCGCGCACCCGCTCGCGCACCGCCTCGCCGAGCCGGTCGATGATGTCGGGCTCGAGGTACTCGCGGACCTTCGCCGCGACCCGGTCGGCGTCGTTGGCCCACGGCGTGTCGCTGACCGCCTCGCGGACGACCTCGGTGAGCCGCTCGCGGACCGCGTCGGCGATCCGGCTGCGGACCGCCTCGGACATCCGCTCGGCGAGCGCCTCGGACATCCGGTCGGCGAGCTTGCGCTCGATCCGCGAGAAGTCGAAGCCGCGCTCGCCCTGCGCCTCGAGCAGGCTCGCGCGCAGCTCGCCGGACAGCTTGTCGCGCACGACCTCGCGCACGCGCTCGCGCGCGACCTCGACGAGCTTCTCGTGCACGCGCTGCGCGACGCGGTCGCGGATCGCGTCCTTGAGCCGGTTGTGGACCTGATCGAGCTGGTCCTCGCCGGGTCCCCACTCGGAGCTGGTGGTCTCGCCGCCCCGGGCCTGGATCGCGCGCATCGCGGCCTGAATCGCATACTGGAGTCGCTGCCCTTCATTCGTCTCTGGCATCATGTGGTGGTCTCCATCTTTCTCGGAGCAGTTGGCTTCGAGTACGGCGCGGTCAAGCAAGCGGTGGACCGCGAGCCCGGCGCGCTGGACGCGGGGGTTCCGCAGCAGCGGCGCACTCGTGTTCCAGAATTGTCCGTGCGAAATGGTCGCCAGCGAGCTGACCAACCTGCTCGTGGACACCGCCTGATCGGGAGTCGCAGCGCCCCGGGCTCGTCGGTGCGCGGCGCGCAGCGGCCGCGATCACGGCGCGCGTTCGACGCGCGCCGCGGCGCATGCGGGCGCCGGCTCGATGGTCCGCCGACGACCCCACCGTCGACCTCGACGTCGACTGCCGCGCCGCTCTCGTCACGCGCTCGATGTCGCGCTCGTGGCGGGGCTCGAGCCAGCCTCCTGACCAGCTTCCGGAGTCAAGGTGCAAGGTCAAGGATAGGGTCAGACGTCATCGTCATCGTCAACGTCAAGGTTCTGGTCAAGGTCATCGTCAAGGACAACGTCGAGCGTGGAAGCCGGCGGTCGGGACGTTCTGGTCAGATATTGTCTAACGTGACAACAAACTGGGTGTCCAGGCGCCAGGCGACACCATGTGACCCATGATCTCCGTCTGCGTCCCGCCGGCGGCCTGCAGTTATTGTCAAGTCATGGAATACTGGAGCCGACCGGCATAACATCGCCGGATGCCAGCCAAGCGCTCCAGGCCACGCCTGCGCCGCACCCCCGAGGATGCGCGTGCGCACATCCTCGACGCCGCCGATCGTGTGTTCCGCGATCACCTGCCGGACGCGGTCGGGCTGCGCGAGATCGCGGCCGAGGCCGGGGTCAGCCACGGCCTGGTGACCCACTACTTCGCGACCTACGAGGGGCTGATCACGGCCGTGATCGCCCGGCGGCTCGACGCCGCGCGGAACGCCGCGTTCGCCCACCTCGCGCAGATGACGTTCGCGCCCGACGAGGTGCCGCTGCTGTCGGTGCTGGTCGATCTGCTCGAGGATCGCACGCTGGTCCGCCTGCTGGTGTGGTCGTTCCTGTCCGGCCGCGGCGCGCAGATCATCGGCCGCGACGGCCAGGCCGGGCGCCTGATCGACGGCATCGTCGCGCGATCCGGCGCGGTCGGCACGCCGGTCCCCCGCGCGCGCCTGGAGTTCGCCGCGATGGTCGCGCTGGCGAGCATCACCGGGTGGGCGGTGCTCGGCGACGCGATGGATCGCGCGTTCGGCCGGTCGGCCCCGGTCGAGCTCGCGGTGGTCCGGACCGAGCTACAGAGGATGCTGCGCGGCTATGTCCGCGAACCCTGACGTGAACCGGGTCGCCGTTATCCGGCGTAATATTGTCCAACTTGACAATAAGCGGCATGGAACCCACAGTGGGCGGCATGCGAACAACTCCTGGTTCTGATCGGCTCAATCTCCACCCTCTCAATTTCCACCATCGTCGCCACCACCCTCGCGCCACGGCGCTCGCCGGCGCGCTCGCGGCCGGCGCGATCCTGACCCCGGCGCGCGATGCCGCCGCGTTCGCCGAGGACGTGTGCTACGCGCCCGGCAGCGGGCCGCTGGCCAGCTGCGGTCCGCTGCCCGAGGTGTGCCGGCCGGCCGGCACCGACACCGCGGCGTGCAAGGCGGCGCTGATCGCGGTGGTCGCGCGCCAGCGCAACGCCTCCGACGGCGGGCGCAGTTCGGTCCACACCGACGTCACGTTCCTGCTCGCGCAGGCGGTCGGGTTCTCGGCGACCGACGCGTACTGGATCGCGGCGTACGACGAGTCGGCGGACCTCGGCGGGTTCGAGATCCGCGACAACGACTCCCGGCCGGTCGGCGGCGGCGCGCTGGCCACCGCCGACGTCAGCGGCCTGGTCCGCACCGACGCGATGTCGGGCGGCGTCCTGCTCCACGTGATCGCGCCGTACAACCACGGCCGGGCCACGCCGCCGCCGGGGATCGACGGGCTGCACCCCGATCCCACCGACGCCGCCACCGAGGTCACGCTCGCCAACTTCCGGGCGTGGGCGCTCGCGGCCTCGAGCGCGGCGAAGCCGGCGTGCACCGCCGGGCTCACCGTGCAGAGCGCGGCGGGCGACTACGCGACCGGCGCCGCCTGCTTCGCGTCCGGGACGCCGATCCAGGCTGCCATCCGGCTGTTCGGCCCGCTCGATCTGCCGTTTTCGACCCAGGCCGGGCCGCAGCTGGTGCAGGACAGCGCCGCGCCGGTGCGCGCGCCCGACTTCGATGCGCTGGTCGCCACCGACGGCGCCCACGACGCCAGCGCCGGCCATGCCGCCGACGCCCGGCTCGGGGTCTACCTCCACATGCTCGCCGACCGGATCTCGCACCACGTGTGCGCCGACCGCTCGGTGATCTCCGGCCCGTCGGCGGCGGGGTTCTCGGTCGACCTGACCAATCCGGAGTGCGCCCAGGGCATCCACCTGCTGCGCCATGCCTGGGAGACCGGCGTCGACTACGCGCGGCTGCTGCCCCAGGACCGCACGACGCTGGCGATGCTGCAGTCGGTCTACCAGGAGCTCGTCGCGTTCGCCCGCGCCCGCGGCGTGCTGCGCCCCGGCGCCGACTTCCCGGCGACCCAGGCGGCGTACACCGCCGAGCTCGCGCGCGCGCTGCAGACGTTCCAGGTCGCGGATCGGATCGCCGCGCTCGACGCGGTCGGCTGCGCCCACAACCTGGCGCCGCTGCCCGGCCAGCCGGCGTGCCCCTCGCGGTGACATCCGCTGGCTGCCTGACGCAGGCGTGCAGCGCTGCGACAGCGCGCCGATTCGGGGTGCTGTCGTAGGCGTGCAGCGCTGCGACAGCGCGCCGATTCGGCGTTGCCGGCAAGTTGCGGCAGCGCGCTGCGCCAAATGAATTTATCAGGATGAATCCCGACAATCGTGATCGATACTCCCCGACATGCAAAAGCACGACTGGATACGGGGGATTCGAACAGGTGGTTATCGAACATGCGGTGTCGGCGGTGTTGGCGCACTCGCGGTGATGATGATCTCCGCATGCGCCGCCGAGCCCGGGCCGGGTGTCGACGGTTCGGCGGAGCTCGACGAGGAGATCGCGCTGGCGGCCGCCGCGAACCACGGGGATCCGCTCGATCGGGGTGGGCGGTTCGAACCGCCCAGCCCGGGAGCTCCCGGCATCGGCGATCCGCTGTATCCGACGCTGGGCAATGGCGGTTACGAGGTCGCGCACTACGCGCTTGACCTTCGCTACGAGACCGCCGATCCGGCGCAGTCGCTCGACGGCACGGTGCAGATCCTCGCGCGCGCGACCCAGTCGCTGTCGCAGTTCGATCTCGACTTCGCCGGCGACTCGGTGGGCGCCGTGCGGGTCGACGGGTGCCGGGCCCAGTTCCGGCGCGACGGCGAGGAGCTCTGATCACACCGGCGCGGCCGATCCGGCGCGGCGAGTGGTTCGTGATCACCGTGGCGGACTTCATGGCGACGCCGGCACCGCCGGATCCCCGGGTGTTCGACGCGTCGCCGTTCTTCGTCACGCCCGACGGCAGCGGCTGGGCCCTGCAGTCGAACATGGCGCACCGCGTGTTCCCGTGCAACGACCACCCCAGCAACAAGGCCCCGTTCTCGTTCCGGATCGACGTACCGGAGGGCACCACCGTGGTCGCCAACGGCGTGCGGACCGGCGTGCACACCACGCACGGCCGCACGATCTACCGGTTCGAGCAGCGCGAGCCGATGGCGACCGAGCTCGCCCAGGTCGCGGTCGGTGCGTTCACGGTGATCGAGCGCGGCCGGCACAACGGCGTGATCCTGCGCGACGTCGTGCCGACCCGGCTGGTCGCCGATCTCGAGCCCAAGCTGGCGGCGGTGTCCGATCAGCTCGACTTCATGGAGAACCTGGTGGGCGACTATCCGTTCCCGACCTACGGCTCGTTCGTCGTCGATGCCGAGCTGCACTTCGCGCTGGAGACCCAGACCCTGACGGTGTACGACGGCGGGTTCTTCACGGACCCCCCGACCTCGTTCTTGCCGGTCATGGTCCACGAGCTGGCGCACCAGTGGTTCGGCGACAGCGTCGCCCCTGCGCGGTGGAGCGACGTGTGGCTGAACGAGGGCCACGCCTCCTGGTCCGAGTTCTCCAGCCGGTTCGGGCTCGACTCGGACGCGTTCACGAGCTTCATGAAGCAGATCTACTCGTTTGGCGACCTGTTCCGCGTGTTCCTCGGGCCGGTGGCCCAGCCGCCGGCCGGCGACCTGCTCACGGTGTTCAACAACAACGTCTACCTGGGCGGAGGGCTGACGCTCTACGCGCTGCGCCAGCAGGTCGGCGACCCGACGTTCCGCGCGATCGAGCGCGCATGGGTCACGACGTTCCGCGGCCGCTCGGCGTCGACCGAGGACTTCATCGCGCTCGCGTCGCGGGTCTCGGGCCAGGACCTGACCGCGTTCCTCCGCGACTGGCTGTTCGGCACCACGACCCCGGCGATGCCCGGACATCCCGACTGGACCGTCACCCCGGTCCCACCGCCGATGTTCGGCCAGCCGGTCGCGGCGGCGGCGGCGGCGCTCGCGCTGCCGCCCGAGCTCGACCTCTGGCACTCACGGCGGTACTGATGTGACAGCGGCCGCGCCGCCCGTCGAGCACAGCTGACCTCACCGCGGCCGGCGGCCGCGACCGGAGCGTGCCTGGGAGCGCATGGACTGTGGGTCCTCCGGCTCGGCGCCGATGTCGGCATCCGGTGCGCGGGTGCGATGACTGGCAATCGCCGCGGCGTACACACGATTGTCCTTGCCATTCGTCCGGTGCGCGGACAACGCTTGCGCATGGGCTCAGCGCGGGCGATTCGGACGGGATACGGCGGCGCACGGGGAAGGGTCACGAGGAGGAAGCGGACCCGGAGGGCGGCGAAATCGATCCAGGCGAGGGCCGCCCACAGGACGAGGAAGCGGGGCACCGCGGGCGCACCCACGCTCGTCGCGCCGGATACCTGCATCCGCACAGCGTCCCGGGGTGAGTTCACGCTCAAGGCCTATCGCGGCGACGCGAAGACCTTGCTCGCGTTCGATCTCCCCAGGGCGAACGCCGCTGGCCTCGCGGGCTTCACGATCCGGTGTCAGCCCAGGGGCCAGGCTGCGTACTACCTCCACAACATGCTGCGGTTCGAGCACCCCGGGCAGCACGCCCAGGATCGCAGCGAACCGGCGCAATCCACCGTCAACGCCCCGATTCACAAGTTCCGCTGGATCCATGTGCCAGGGCAGGTGCATCAGGGGACCGAGCCCTTCTTCGGCTCGTACACCTACACGGTGACGCCGCGCTACTTCGCGCACGGCGCGCTCGCGCCGCTGGACCCAGAGCTCGGCGCCTCGCTGCAGATCGACGTCACGCCGTTCCAGACCGGTGCCCTGGAGCTCGGCTTCACGCGCGGGTTCCTGCAGTCCCAGGCGTTCGTCCGGCACTTCGGCAAGACCGCGGTGATCGAGCCCAGGGACCGCGAGCTGACGTTCGATACCTCGCAGGTGGCGGGGATCAACGACGCGGGGCAACCGTTCACGTACGAGCAGATGTACACGTGGCTCGGGTTCACCGCGCGAGCGAAGCTGATGGCGCTGCTCGATCAGGTTGTCGGCGACCCCGCGCTGCACCTCGACATGTTCGCCTACGATCTCCGGGATCCGCGCGTGATCGCCACGCTGCTCGAGCTCGCCAGGCAGGGCCGGGTCCGGCTGATCCTCGACAACGCAGCCCTGCATCACGACCCGGAGAAGCCGAAGCCCGAGGACCAGCTCGAGGCCGCGTTCCGATCGGTGGCGAGCCCGGCCGCGGGCATCCTGCGGGGGCGGTTCGGCGAGTACGCGCACGACAAGATCGTGATCGTGTCGCGCGGCGGCGTGCCGCAGAAGGTCCTGACCGGCTCGACGAACTTCTCGGTGACCGGGCTCTACGTCAACTCGAACCACGTGCTGGTGTTCGAGGATCCGGCCGTTGCCGCGACCTACGCCGAGGTGTTCGAGGTCGCATGGCGAGGCCAGGCGAGGCGAGCCGAGTTCGTCGCATCACCGCTGGCCGCCCGGATCGAATCGTTCGCGTCGAGCACGGTCCCGCGGACCGACATCACGTTCTCGCCGCATCCGCCGGCGTTCGCGGACCGCGTGCTGCAGGGCATCGCGTCGCGGATCGAGCGGGAAGCGCACATCGACGGTGGCAGCGTGCTGTTCGCGATGATGCAGCTCCGGCAGTCGGCCCCGGTGCTCTGCGCGCTCGAGGCGCTGCACGCGGATCAGCGGGTGTTCAGCTACGGGATCAGCGATACGCCGGGCGGCATCCGGCTCTACACCCGGGGCAAGCGGACCGGCGTGCTGGTCACCGGCAAGCCGGTCCGCACCCAGCTGCCGCCGCCGTTCTGTCAGGTCCCGTCGCTCGGGCTCGACCACCAGATCCACCACAAGTTCATCGTGTGCGGGCTCACCGGGCCGGATCCGGTGGTGTACTGCGGCTCCTCCAACCTGGCGGAGAGCAGCGAGACCCGGAACGGCGACAACCTGCTGGCGATCCGCGATCGCAGCGTCGCCATGGTGTTCGCGATCGAGGCGCTGGGCCTGGTCGACCACTTCAACTTCCTCGATCGGTTCGCCACGCGGGACCCCGGGGCCCGCGGGGACGCGGCGCGAACGCCGCGCGCGATCGATCCGCACGCGGCGGCCGAGGCCGGCTGGTTCCTGTCGACCACCGACCGCTGGGCCGCGCCGTATTACGATCCGCGCGATCTGCATTGTGCGGATCGCCTGCTGTTCCGCTGACCGCTGCCGGCAGATCGCACCCGGTCGGCCGGCTCACCGCGCCGGCGCCGCGCCGACCTCGACCTTGACCAGGTTGTCGTCGGAGTTACGGTCGATCCGCTTGTTGTAGGGGTCGATGCCGGCCCACGCGGGCCGCTGGGCGACGACCACGGTCACGGTCTGCGTGCCGGTCTGGATCGGATCGCGCCGCATCGCCAGCACCGACGCGGCGGTGAACCCGCGCTTGCCGGGCTCGGCGGTGAACACGCCGATGTCGAACGGCTCGTCGAGCGGCGCCTCGGTCTCGACGCCCTTGCCGTCGGCGTAGAACTTGTGGGCCTCGACCTCGAGCTTGACCTGGTAGCTGCCATCGGGGAGCGCGGTCGCGGTCGCCGCGGTGGCCTTGGCGTCGACCAGCGTGATCCGCTCGAACAGGTCGGTGATCAGCGCGTCGTGCTCGGGGCCGGCGGCGGCGCGCAGCAGGCGCAGGAAGTCGCGCGTGTTGGGGTACGGCGCGGCCTTGAACGCGTACTCGCGGAGCAGCGCGGCGAGCGCGGCGTTGACCTTGGGCTCGCCCACCACCTCCTTGAGCCAGTACATCACCAGCGAGCCCTTCTGGTAGTGGATGTAGGGCTGGTTCTCGACCCGCGCGAGCGGCAGCTCCTCGACCACCTCGCCGCCGCGGCTGCGCAGGTAGCGGTCGAGCTCGTACTTGAGGAACTTCCGGATCTGCTCCTTGCCGTACATCCGCTCCATCACCAGCAGCGCAGAGTACTGCGCGAAGCTCTCGATCAGCATCGTCGCGCCCTGCTGCTCGCTCGACACCACCTGGTGGCCCCACCACTGGTGCGCGATCTCGTGCGCGATGACGTAGGTCGTGACGTCGATCTTGTCCGGAGCGCCGAGCTCGAGCAGGAAGCCGATGTCCTCGCTGTACGGGATGGTGTTGGCGAACGACTGGGCGAACTGGGCGTAGGACGGGAACTCGAGGATCCGCGCCTGGTGGAACTGGAACGGCGAGAACTGCTCGCTGAACAGCGCGAGCGACGCCTTCATGCCCTGGATCATGCGGTCGACGTTGTAGTCGTGGCCGGGGTGGTAGTAGACGGCGAGGTCGACGCTGTTCCAGCGGTCGCGCCGCACCTCGTAGCGCGCCGACTGGATCGAGAAGAAGTGGTTGATCGGCGCGTCGGACCGGGTGTGCAGCGTGCGCCGGTCGCCGGTGGTGGCGTCGCTCAGCGTGCGGCCGGGCGCGATCGGGGTCTGGTCGGCGTCGGTGGTGACCGTGATGTCGGCGTCGACCCAGTCGCTGTCGGCGCGCAGTGCGTTGTGCGCGCGGCCGCGGTCGTCCTCGAGCGTCGGCGGCCGCAGGTCGACCGGCAGGCCGTACTTGCGGCGCCTGGCGCGGTCCTTGAGCAGGCCCTGGCGCGAGATGCCCAGGATCGGCGTGATCTCGCTGTTGTCGAGGAACGTGCCGTTCTCGACGATCCGGGTCAGCGGGCGGCTGTTGGGAAACCCGCGCTCGGCGAGCGTGGTGGCGAACGCCAGCTCGCGGACCTCGCCGGGCTGCATCGCCGGCTCGAGCTTGTAGATCCGGTAGTGGTACTCGGGCCAGTCGCGGTCCAGGCGGGCGCCGGCGAGCTCGACGCGATCGAGCTCCAGGTTCTCGGGCCAGGCCAGGTGCAGCGCGTCGATCGGCGCGTCGGTCCGGTTCTGGATCCGGTAGCGGCCGGTGGTCACCGCGCGGACCTCGCGCGGGTAGAGCTGGACGTCGAGCGTGACCGCGGTGATCTTGGGCTGCGGCACGGTCTCGTAGCGCAGGAACTGCTGCTCGAACCGCGCGAGCCGGGCGTCGCGGTCGGGCGCGGTGACGTAGTGATTGAGGACGTTGGTGTTGTAGTAGATGTACGCGCCGCTGCCGAGCCACACCGCCAGCGCCGCGGCGAGCATGGCCAGGGCCCCGCCGCGCAGGCGGGCGCGCCGGATCCGGGCCCACAGCGCCACGGTGGTGCCGCGCCGCCACAGCGCGTAGGCGAGCACCGCGAGCACCAGCGCGAACGCGGTCCAGTAGACCTGGAACCAGGCCTGGCCGACCCAGAACCGGCCCATGCCGTTCATGTCCGACAGCGGCACGTTCGGCGTGCTGCCGTAGTTGTACAGGTTGTGCTCGAAGCCGGCGGCGGACAGCGCGACCGTCGCCACGACGTAGATCAGCATCACGCCCCAGCCGATGTACTTCTGCGGCACCAGCACCTGGACGAACAGCGACAGCACCGCGAGCTGCACCGCGCCGATCCACGTCGGCAGCATGAACCACAGCAGGTAGGCGCCGAGCTCGATGTGGGTGTAGCCCTTGAATAGCTGGATGATCACGCCGACGCCGACCGCGGCAAGTGAGGTCGCGGCCAGCACCAGGGTGATCGCGACGATCTTGGGCACCAGGTGGGCCCAGTCCGGCGCGGCGGTCGCGTCGACGATCTCGTGGACCTTGCGATCGCGGTCGCGCCACACCAGCTCGCCGGAGTAGAACACCGCGATGATGATCGGGAAGATCGTGAATGCGCCGATCAGGGCCTGGACCACGAGCCGGGTCACCGGGTAGGGGCCGCTGCCGTAGTACCGTCCGGCGAACAGCAGCGCGGCAGTCCCGTTGATCGTGCCGAGGAAGAGCTTCACGAAGAACGCCGGATTCTTGAACACGAACCTCAGGTCGAACCGCGCGAGCCGCCACACCTGCAGCCAGCGCGTCGCGCGGCCATCGTGACGCACCGGGGACAGCGGCCGGGCGGCCGGAGCGGGTCGGGGCGGGGGAGCAGCGTCGTCCTCGGCAGGGCGGGGCGCGGCCTTCGCACCGGGCTCGTCGAACCGGAACCGGCGATACGCGACCGCGAACAGCGCGAGCGCCACCGCGGACCACAGCACGCGGTTGGCGAGCAACAGGCCGGTCATCTCCGGCAGCTGCGTGTTGCGCTCGGTGGCGGTCCAGTACTTGGTCGCGACCGTGAGCGCCGACAGCCCGAACGGATCGACCAGCGCCGACATCGTGTCGAACGCCGGATCGCGCAGCGCGCCGCGGATCACCAGGTAGCCGATCAGCGTGGCGGCCGCGCCGACGTAGGTCGACATCATCGAGCGCGTGGCGGTCGCCAGCGCGAAGTAGCCGGCGGAGATGATCAGCAGGGTCGGCAGCCCGAACGCGAACAGCGTATACAGGTAGTCGCCGATCCGGAACGGGCCGACCTTCTCGGGATCCAGCCATGGCATCGCCGCGCCGATCGCGATCGCCAGCGGGATCATCGCCAGCACGCCGAACGCGGCGGCGGTGGCGCCGGCGAACCGGCCGACCAGGTAGCTGAACTTGCTGACCCTGGTCGCGCGGATGATCGGCGCGAACCCGGTCTCGTCGTCGCGGACCACCACGTTGGCGACGATCGCCACGATCACGAAGATCGAGAACAGGCTCATGATCGACAGGGTCTGCAGCATCGCGTACGGCGAGTTGACGTTGACGTTGCCGCGGCTGCCGATCTGGATCTCGTCGAGGGTCACCGAGCCGAACGTGAACACGAAGAACAGCCCGCAGCCGACCCAGAACACCGGGCTGCGCAGCTGGTAGCGCCACTCGAACCGGGCGATGTGCCGCAGCATGGGCTACTTCCCCCCCGGCGCCGCGGCGGCGCCGGCGGCCTGGCGGTGGCGGTGCAGGGTGGCGAAGTAGACGTCCTCGAGGTTGGACGGCACCGGCTTGAACCCGGGCTCGGGCGCGGCGTCGGCCAGGACGTGGATCTGGGTCCGGCCGGCGCGCAGCCGGGTCGCGATCACGCCGAACCGCTCGCGACACGCGGCGAGATCGGCCTTGTCGATCGTGCGCGCCCACACCTTGCCGTGGAACGCGTCGATCAGCGCCGCGGGCGTGTCGTCGGCGACGATCCGGCCGTCGACCATCAGCGCGACCCGCGAGCACAGGTCGGTGACGTCGTCGACGATGTGGGTCGACAGGATCACGACCATGTTCTCGCCGATCTCGGAGAGCAGGTTGTTGAACCGGTTGCGCTCCTCGGGGTCGAGCCCGGCGGTCGGCTCGTCGACGATGATCAGCCGGGGCCGGCCGCTCAGCGCCTGGGCGAGGCCGAACCGCTGGCGCATGCCGCCGGAGACCCCGGCGATCGGCTTCTTGCGCACCTCCCACAGGTTGACCTGGTGGAGCAGGCTCTCGACGGTGTCACGCCGCTCGCCGCGCGCGACCAGCCCCTTGAGCACCGCGAGGTGATCGAGCATGGCGTGGGCCGAGACCCGCGGGTAGACGCCGAAGTCCTGCGGCAGGTAGCCGAGCACCGCGCGCAGCCGGGCCGGCTCGGCGAGCACGTCGATGCCGTCGAACACGATCGAGCCGGCGGTCGGGACCTGCAGCGTCGCCACGCACCGCATCAGCGTGGACTTGCCTGCCCCGTTGGGACCGAGCAAGCCGAACATGCCGCGCGGGATGTCGAGCGTGACGTCATCGAGCGCGCGGGTACGACCGTCGTAGCTGTGGGACAGGCCGGAGATCGAGAGCATGCAGGGCTCCAGGTTGAGGGGCGGGCAGGACAGCCGAAGCAAGCGCGGTGCCGCGGCTCCCGCGGCCATCCCCTGGAGTTGACGATTCGCGTTGCCAAACGGTTCGCCAGCGGCATTGCCGAAATGTCACCGCCCGGGCACCGCCCCGGCAGCGTCGGGAGCCCGGCGCGGCCGCCGCGTCCTGCGGCCGGGGCCCGGCGCGACCGCGGTCACGCCGTACGCCGGGTGACCGGCGGCCGGGTTCCGGGAAAGTGCGATGGGGTGGTATGTCGCGGCGGTGTCGCGGTCGCAGTCGCGGATTGCGGCTAGCGGCGCTGCAAGAGCAGCGAGCCGAGCGAGTACCCCGCGCCGAACGACGCCATCACGCCGCAGCTGCCCGCCGGCAGGTCGGCGTTGTGGTGCGAGAACGCGATCAGCGAGCCGGCCGACGCGGTGTTGCCGTACTCGTCGAGGATGATCGGCGCCTCCTCGCGGGTGGCGTCGCGGCCGAGGATCCGCTTCGCGATCAGCTCGTTCATGCTCCGGTTGGCCTGGTGCAGCCAGTAGCGCGCGATCTGCGACGGCTCGAGGTCGTGCGCCGCGATGTGATCGGCGATGAACTTGGCCGCCAGCGGCACGACGTCCTTGAACACCCGGCGGCCGTTCTGGTGGAACAGCTTGTCGGTGTTGTGCTCGGTGCTCGGATCGCAGCGGTCGAGGTAGCCCCGGTTGTTGCGGATGTTGTTCGACCACTTCGACATCATCCGGGTCGACAGGATCTCCCACGACCCCGGGCGCGCGCGGTCGGTCGGCTCGACGACCAGCGCCACGGAGGCATCGCCGAAGATGAAGTGGCTGTCGCGCTCGCGCCAGTTCATGTGGCCGGTGGTGAGCTCGGGGATCACGACCAGCGCGCAGCGGGCCTGGCCGAGCTGGACCGCCTGCGATGCGAGCTGGGTCGCGCTGGTCGCCGCCGAGCAGCCGAGCAGGACGTCGAACCCGTAGCCGTGGGCGCCGAGCGCCTCCTGGACCTCGATCGCCAGCGCCGGGTACATCCGCTGCAGGTTCGAGCAGCCGAGCACCACGAGGTCGACGTCCTCGCCGGCGCGGCCGGCGACCTCGAGCGCGCGCCGCCCGGCGTTGAGCGCGTACTCGGCCTGGATGCTGAGCTGATCCTCCGGCCGATCCGGGATGTTCGGGCACATCCGCTCGGGATCGAGCAGCCCGGTCTTGTCCTCGACGTAGCGGTGCACGATGCCCGAGGCCTTGATGACCCACTCCGGCGTCGACTCGCGCAGCGGCTCGCGAGTGCCGGCGGCGATCTCCTCGGCGTGCTTTGCGTTGTCGCGCCGGACGTACGCGTTGAACGCCGCGCATAGCTCCTCGTTGTTGAGCACCGTCGGCGGGTGCCACACACCGTAGCCCGTGATGGAGGTCCTGGTCGTCGTCCGGGGAGCCATGACGCGCACCTTACCCGAGGGCTTTCGAGGGCGGGAATCGCAACGTGTCGATCTTGTCTCGATCCTGTCCCGGCGATTGCCTCGGAAATCTGCCTCGGTGTTTCGCGGTGCGCCGGTCCGACCAGTCGTGACCGTGTTATGGCTTTTTCATGACCGCCGCTTCGACCTCGGCGAGCGCGCTGCGCAGGAACGGCGACTGCGGGTCGCTGGCGATCGCCATCTTGAGCTGGAGCACCGCGCCGGTCAGGTCGCCGCGGCGCAGCGCCAGCTCGGCCCTGCGATAATGCACGAGCGCCTTGCTCGACATCCGCGGCGCCGGGCCGGCTAGCTCGTCGGGCACGACGGTCGCCTTGTTCGCCGGCGGCGAGGTCGGGATCACGACCGTGGTCGGCACGGTCGCCGGCGCGTCGTCCCGGGCCGGCCGCAGCCGGGTCGTCGACCGCAGCCGGCGGAGCTCCTGGTAGGCCGCCGCGGCGCGCGCATAGGCCGTGGTCACCAGCTCGAGCTCCTCGGGCGGCAGCGTGCGGCGATGCAGGTCCGGGTGGGCCATCCGCGCGATCCGGTGGAACGCCTCCTGGGCGGCCTCCGGCCCGGACCCCGGCGCGATGTCCAGGATCTGGTGCGCCGTGGCGCCCTGGCGGGCGATCACGCGCTGCGCCCACAGCAGCACGTCCGCCCGCGCGCTCATGGTCTCCCGCTGGGTCCGCCGGGGCCGGGCGCATCGCCGGGCGGGTCGGCAGCGCCGGCCGGCCCCTCGACCGGCGCGCCGAGCACCTGGAGGCGCGCCTCCTGGGCCTTGCCCGACGCCCGGTCGGTCGCCCGGACGTGGAGGATGCCGTCGGCGTCGACCCGGAACTGGACCTCGATCTGGACGTCGCCGCGGGGCCGCGGCGGCAGGTCGTCGAGCCGCAGGGTGCCGAGCGGCTCGTTCTCGGTGTAGCGCCGCGCCTCGCCGCGGCAGCAGTCGATCTCGACCCGGGTCTGGTTGTCGCGCGACGTCGTGAACACCCGCGTGCGCTCGATCGGGATCGGCGCGTTCTTGTCGAGCAGCCGCTCGGTGAAGCCGCCGGCGGTGTGGATCGCCAGGGTCGCGGGGTTGACGTCGAGCAGCACCGGCCGCCGGGCGGTGATCTCGGGCAGCGTCACCGCTCCCTGCGCGAGCGGCGAGTGCCCGGTGGTGGCGACCGCGTCGCGCGCCCCCATCCCGGTGCCGGCCGTCAGCGCGCCGGTCAGGCTGCCGGCCTGGATCGCGGCGCCCTGCGCGACCACCTCGTCGGGGTTGATCGCGATGTTGGGCTCGCGGCGGAAGATCTCGGCGAGCTGGCGGCGCACGATCGGGATCCGGGTCGAACCGCCGACGCACAGCACGTCGCTGATCATCCGCGGATCGATGTTGGCGGCGATCAGCACCTGGCGGGTCACCGCCATCGTGCGCTCGACGTAGCCGGCGATCAGCTCCTCGAACTGCGCCCGGGTCAGCGCGAACGGCAGCGTGCCGGCCTTGCCGCCCGGCAGGTCGAGCCCCTCGATCTCGCCCTCGGCCGCCTCGTTGTCCGACAGGTGCATCTTGATCGCCTCGGCGCCCATCAGCAGCTTCATCATCAGCGCCGCGTGCGGCCGCGGATCGATCCGCAGCACCCGGTGCAGCTCGGCCGCGAGGTTCTCGGCGAGCGCGCGGTCGAGATCGTCGCCGCCGAGGAAGAAGTCGCCCTCCGACGCCAGCACCTCGAACACCTCGCCGCGGAGCTGCAGCACCGACACATCGAACGTGCCACCGCCGAAGTCGAACACCAGGATCATCTGGTCGCGGTCCTGGCCGAAGCCGTAGGCCAGCGCGGCTGCGGTCGGCTCGTTGATCAGCCGCATCACGTCGAGCCCGGCGAGCCGGCCGGCCTCGCGGGTTGCCTGGCGCTGCGCATCGGTGAAGTTCGCAGGCACCGTGATCACGGCGTCCTGGATCTGGGTGCCGAGCTGGCGCTCCGCGGCCCGCTTGAGGTGGAGCAGCACGTGCGACGAGATCTCCGGCATCGTCATCCGGCGATCGCGCATCACCACGATCGGCTGCTGGTTCGGCCCCTCGACGATCGTGTAGCGCACCCCGGTCAGCGCGAGCTGGACCAGCGGCGCCCGCACGTTCTGACCGATGAACCGCTTGGCCGAGTGCACCACGTGATGCGGCTCGCTGAGCCGGTAGCGCTTGGCGTCGATGCCGACCACCACCCCGCCGCTACCGGGGAACGCCACCACCGACGGGTGGACGCGCTCGCCGCGCGCGCCGAGGATGAACTCGACCCCGGTCGGCGTCGCGATCGCGGCGACCGAGTTCGTGGTCCCCAGATCGATGCCGAGAGCGACCGACACTGCCCCGAGTGTTACGCAAGAACGCCGGGTGCTGTCGAGGTTTCACGCTCCGGCGTGCTCGCCGGCCGCGTGCGGCGCCCGATCCCGGTGGGTCGTGACCGTCGTCGCGAGCAGGTGGCGGCACGCGTCGATGCAGCGCCGGCACGCCGCCGCGCAGACGTCGCAGTGGGCGTGCGTCGCGGCGTGCCGCCGGCACTCGTAGGCGCAAGCATCGCACACCGTCGCGCACAGCTGAAGCGTCATGCTGACCACGCCGAGGTCGGGCGCGAGCTGCCGGCTCAGCACCCGGGCCGCCGCGTGACAGAGATCTGCGCAGTCCAGCGCGATCCGGATGCAGCGAGCGAGGGCGCCGTCCTGCTCCGCGATGCACGCATCGGCGCAGGCGGTGCATGCCTGCGCGGATTCGACACAGGCATAGATGCACGTGCTCAGGGGATCCGCCGGCGCGAACGCCGGCTCGGGGTGGGTACGAAGCATCCGCTCTACCGTGCGTTGCATGGGAACCTCCGGGATCCCGGCGCCATTCGGGCCGGGACGCCCCGAAGCGGTGCATGCCACATGCCCCGCGGCGGCCGGCCGTCAGCCGCGCGTCGGGTCGGCCTTGATCGGGACGTACCCCGGCTGCGCGCGGACCCGGTCGAGCCAGCCGTCGACCCGCGGCCCGACCGCGAAGCCGACCGCCGCCGCGCTCTGGGTGTACGCGAACAGCGCAATGTCGGCGATCCCATAGCGCTCGCCGGTGAACCACGCGAGCCCGCCCAGGTGGCCCTCCATCACGTCGAGCGCCGCCTGGCCGCGCTGCTTCCACACCGCGATCTCGTCGGGCCGCTTCCGGTGCAGCCCGCCCCACAGCGTCCAGAACTTGAGCACCGCGACGTACGGTTCGTGGCTGTACTGCTCGAAGAACATCCACTGCAGCGCGCGGGCGCGGCCGAGCGCGTCGTCGGGCAGGTACGGCGTGCCGCTCGCGAGCAGATACAAGATCGCGTTGCTCTCGGGCAGGTAGCTGCCGTCGTCGAGCTCGAGCAGCGGGATCCGCCCGTTCGGGTTCTTCGCCAGGTACGCGGGCCGCCGCGTCTCCGGCGGATCGGCCAGGATATCGAGCTCGGTCACCGGCACCGCGATGCCCAGGTGCGACAGCATCAGCGAGACCTTGTAGGCATTCCCCGACGGGATCGACGACTCGTAGAGGCGAACCGGGCGCATGGCGCCACGCTACCGCACGCGGGTTGCGCGTGTGGCACAGCCGGGCCGTCAGACCACCCGATCAGTCGATTCCGCCGCGACCAGCCACGCCGACGCGGCGATCGCCACGGCGTAGACGAGCATCGCCCACTGGATCCGATCGCCCGGCGCAGCGTGGACCGCCGGGATGTGCGCGAGGATCACGAACGCGGTGATCTGGGCGGCCTCGAGCACCGCCGCGATCCGCGGCAGGACACCCAGCAGGATCGCCAGCCCCGCCGCGATGTGCCCCGCGCCGGTCAGGTACACCCAGTCGATCTGCAGCGGCAGCCACGCCGGCACGTACACGGTCGCCTCGTGGGCGTTCACGAAGTGGGCGAGGCCGACCAGCGGAAGCCCCGCGGCGTAGAGCCGCCGCGCAAGCCTGACCCCGCGGTCTCCGCGCAGGCGAGCCATGCGGTCCGCCGGCCGGCTCGATCGCGCGAGCAGGATCCAGCCCCCGGCGATGACCGTCATGACCAGGCCGCAGCCCTCCCAGTTGCCCACGACACCGGGCCTCGCGAGGGTGGCCGGCACGTCGCAGAGCAGCAGCCAGGCGGCGAAGTGCACCGTGAGCACCACGGCCGCGAGCCGCGTCGTCCTGCGGGCGAGCAGCGCGACGCCCGCGGCGACCAGGACGGCCCCGGACACGTACGCCAGCCCGGCCCGCAGCGGCATCCACCGGGGAAGCGGCTGGAAGACGTAGGCAAGGTCGCCGGCGATCAGGCACAGCACGCCCAGCCCGGCGGCGGACGCGCCGTAGGCCAGATGAGCGGCGCGTCCTGCGCGCGCGGGGAAAGACGGATCGACGCTGGTCGCGGGGCTCACGCGTTGCCTCGACCACAAGCTACCCACCGTGACAGAGCGGATCCACGACGGTGGGTTGACATCGGCCGACACCGCGCTCGCGGGCGCGCCGGTTCCGCGTCGCACGGTTCACCGCGGCGCAGAGACGCGTGGGAGATCCGCTCGCCGTGGCGCGCATCGGTCGGCGACGTCGCACTGATGCGCGCGATCGGCACCGCGGGCCAGGCTCGCGGCTGGAGCGACATCGATCCGGCAGCGCGCTCGGGTGTACACGAAGGCCGCGGGAGATCCGCTCGCCGCGCCGCACGCATCGCTCCGCGACGTCGCGGTGATATGCGCGATCGGCACCGCGGGCCAGGCTGGCGGCGGGAGCTCGACGCGGATCCAGCAGCGCGATCGGGTATATACGACGCTGCATGACCCGTTGCGGGCACCCGCTGTGTCAGCTCCTCGGCGACGGCTGCAGCCTGGCCAGCGGACGGTCGCGCGGATGCCAGACGGGACCGCGCATGGCGGCGCCGTTCGAGCCCGCGCTGATCGAGGAGGTATGCGCGCTGCTCGCGCAGCTCGGCCCGCCGCCGCCCGGCGACGCCGGCGCATCGGAGCGACAGCGGGCCGCCGCGACGCGCCTGGCGTTCCTGTTCCGCCGCGAGGCCCGCAACGACCGGAACTTGATGACGCTCGCCGCGGAGGACGAGATCGAGCCCGAGCTGCGCGCGCGCCTCGAGGCGCTGTGCCGCCGGCGCACGTGAGCGGTCCGTGGGCTAGCCCAATAGCCCGCGCAGCTCGTTGAGCGCATCCTGCTGATCGGGGTAGGCGGCGAGCCGGGCGATCCGCGCGAGATCGAGCTCGGGCAAGAAGCCGCTGCGCTCGATGCGATCGTAGTGATCGCCCGCCAGCCGGTAGACCTCGAACTCGCCGTGGCGGAACAGCCAGACCTCGGGCACGCCGAGCCCGACGTAGACGTGGAGCTTGTCGAGCAGCGGGTTGGTGTGGATGACCTCGAGCACGATGTCGGGGAGCTCGGATTCCGTCATCACGCGCTCGACGCAGTAGCACTCGTCGGGCTCGGCCCCGCGCTGGTGGACTTCGCGCCGGAGGGGGGGCGAGCCGTAGCCGTTGAGCCGCAGCTGGCGGATGAACCCGTATTGCTCGATCAGGCGACTGATAGACTTGTTGTCCGCCTCGTGGCGGAATGACGAGGTCGCGAGCTCCAGCATCCCCTCGCAGTAGGTCATCCGCAGCCCGGGGATATCGAGCGCCGCGTGCAGGATGACGTAGTCCTTCCAGCTCACGCCGTGGAGCAGCATCCGCTGCTCGACCGACGCGGGCTGTGGTTCGGACGCGGGTGCCGCAGCGATCACCATCGCCGCGGGACCCTAGCATGCGTCGGCTACTTGGCCGCCGCCGCCGGCAGCAGGCCCTCGGCTTTCATTGCGGCCTGCACCGCCGGGCGCGCCGCGACGCGGGCCTGGAACGCGAGCAGGTTGGGGAACTCGGACAGATCGAGCTTGAGGAAGTTGGACCAGTTGGTGACCACGAACAGGTAGGCGTCGGCGACGGTGAACTGGTCGCCGAACAGGTACGGCCCCTTGGCGAGCTGCTTCTCGACCAGGCCGTAGCGCTTGCGCAGGTACTCCTCGCGCTCCTTGCGGGTCTCGGCGTGCGTGGTCGGCCGGAACAGCGGGCTGTACGTCTTGTGGATCTCGGAGTTGATGTAGCCGAGCATCTCCTGGATGCGGGAGCGCTCGAAGCTGCCGGCGGGAGGCGCCAGCTTGGCCGCGGGCTTCTGGTCCGCGAGGTACTGGACGATCGCGGGGCCCTCGGTGAGCACCTCGCCGCTATCGAGCTGCAGCGCGGGCACGTAGCCCTTGGGGTTGACCGCCCAGAAGTCGCCACCGTCGGCGAGCTTCTTGCTCTGGGTGTCGACCTTGACCAGCGTGAGCGGGATCCCCACCTCCTGTGCGACGATGTGAGGAGACAGCGAACAGGCTCCGGGGGAGAAGTACAGTTTCATGAGGTTCTCTCTTGGTTCTGCAAATCAGTTGGACTGCGAAGGCAGCGGTATCACCCGGGCTGCCGTCCGCACAACCTAGCGCGGAGTGTATCGGTTGGATATGTGCTAACCGTCGGTTACTGAAGATTGTGGTAACCTGGGAGTAACCCATGGCGCTACCGGTCCGACGCAACAAGGTGAGCTCGCCACTCCCGGCGTGCCCGGTCACGACCTGCATGGCGCTGCTCAGCGGCGCGTGGGCCCCGAACGTGATCTGGTACCTCAGCGCCCAGCCGCGCCGGTTCGGCGAGCTGCGGGTCGACATCCCGCGGATCTCGGCGCGCGTGCTGAGCGCGCGGCTGCGCGAGCTCGAGAGCAAGGCGGTGGTGACCCGCCGGGTGATGCCGACCTCGCCGCCGTCGGTCGAGTACGAGCTCACCGAGCTCGGGCGCGAGCTGTTGCCGGCGATCGAGGCGATCATCCGGGTCGGGACCAAGCTCGCGCTGCGCGAGGGCCACGACCGGCCGCGCCGGCGCGGTCCGCGGGCAGTTGACAGGGCCGCGGCATCGGCAACAATCCCGCGGTGACGCACCGCAGGTTCGACCGCACCGCCCGGCTCCTCGGGGACGATGGCGTCGCGCGGCTGGGGAGCGCGACGGTCACCGTGTTCGGGGTCGGCGGGGTCGGCGCGTCGGCCGCCGAGGCGCTGGTCCGCAGCGGGGTCGGCCGCGTGATCCTGGTCGACTACGACCGGATCTGCGTGACCAACGTCAACCGCCAGCTCCACGCGATGAAGGGGACGCTGGGCAAGCCCAAGGCGCAGGTGATGGCCGAGCGGCTGCGCCTGGTCAACCCCGACGCGGTGATCGAGGCCCGCGCCGAGTTCTATACCGCCGAGACGTCGGCGCGCCTGCTGGTCCCCGAGCCCGACGTGGTGATCGACGCGATCGACCACATGGCGGCCAAGCTGCACCTGATCGCGACCTGCCTGCGCGACCGGCTGCGCTGCGTGTCGGCGATGGGCGCGGCGGCCCGGCTCGATCCGACGGCGGTCCGGATCGCGGACCTGTCGCAGACCCGGGTCGATCCGTTCGCCCGCGATCTGCGCCGCAACCTGCGCCGCAAGCACGGGATCGACTGCACCCGCCCGGTCGGGGTGTGGGCGGTGTTCTCCGACGAGCCGCCGATCGCGCCGCGCGCGCTGGCCTACGACGACGGCGGGTTTCGCTGCGTGTGCCCGGGCGGCGACAACGGCGTCAACGACTGCGAGCACAGGAACCGGATCGAGGGCTCGGTCGCGTTCGTGCCGTCGGTGTTCGGCGCCGCCGCCGCGTCGCTGGCGGTCCGGCTGCTGTGCGGGCTGGCGCTGCCGCGGCCGGTCCCCGAGACCGAGGCGCGCCGGCCGCGCCGGCCGACCCGGCTGGCCCCGGCGCCGGCGAGCTGATGCGCCGGTCGAGCGCAGCGAGACGGAGGGTGGGGACCCCGACGACTCGGCCGGCGGGGCGGGGGGCAAAGCTCCCCGTGGGATCGACCTTCGCCATGGCCCTCGGTGCGGGCGTCGCGATCGCCGCGTGCAACGCGTCGGCGCCATCGCCGTCCGCCCGGGCCGGCTCGCCCGAGGCCCTGGCCGCCTACCTGCACTGCGTGGTGGGCGCCGATGCCGCGACCCGGCAACGCGAAGCGGCAGGCTGGCTGATGGGCCCCGCCCTGTGGGACGCCACGCTGGTCGCGGTCTACCGGCCGCTGTACGCCGAGTACCGGCGCGCGTTCGCGGCCGAGCTGCCGGCGCTGGTCGACCGCCTGGCGCGCCCCGGGCCGGTCACCGCCCGCCGCCACTTCGCCGGTGACCTCCGGCTGACCCCCGCCGAGGCCCGCGACCGCTGGGCGCTGCCGACGCTGTTCCCCAGCCTGGTCGCCGAGGCCGGCGGCGCGCCGATCGACGCGGTGTTCGTCGCCGACGGCCCCGCCTGGCGCGCGCTGGTCGGGCTCGACCCCGTCGTCCTCGCCCGCGTCGCCGCGCTCGACCCGGGGTGCGCCGCGCGCCTGGCGCTCGCCGGCCCACCCGGCCACTGCACCGACGTCGGGGCGGCGGTCGCCGACGCCGCGCTCCGAGCCGACGCCGCGCTCCGAGCCGAGGGAGCACTCCGGAAAGACGGCGATCAGCTGGCGCATGTCTGCCGACTGGCGGAGACGCTCTGTGGTAAGGGATCGCCATGATCACCAAGGGCCAGAAGATCCCGTCCGTCACCCTCAAGCAGGTCACCGCGGACGGCATGTCCGACGTCGACACCGCGCAGCTGTTCGCCGGCAAGAAGGCCGTGATGTTCACGCTGCCGGGCGCGTTCACCCCGACGTGCTCGCAGCAGCACCTGCCGGGCTACGTGCAGAAGCTCGACGAGCTCAAGGCCGCCGGCGTCGACCTGGTCGCGTGCCTGTCGGTCAACGACGTGTTCGTGATGAAGGCGTGGGCCGAGCAGAGCGGCGCGATCGGCAAGATCGTCATGCTCGCCGACGGCAGCGGCCAGTTCACCAAGGCGCTCGGCATCGAGCTCGATCTCACCGCGCGCGGCCTCGGCGTGCGCGCCAACCGCGGCGTGTTCACGATCGATAACGGCGCGGTCACCTCGGTCGACATGGAGGCTCCCGGCAAGCTCGAGGTGTCGACCGCCGACGCCTGCCTGATCGGCCTCAAGAAGTAGCTCGGCGCGGCGGCGCGCGGCCGCATCGATGCTAGCGTCGCTGCGTGGCGCCGCCGCTGTTCCATCGCATCCTGATCGCCAACCGCGGCGAGGTCGCCGTGCGCGTCGCGCGGGCCTGCGACCGGCTCGGCATCACCGCCGTGTTCGCCGCCAGCGAGGCCGACCGCGACGCGCCGTACCTGCGCGGCCGCGAGGTCGTCGTGCTCGGCCCCGGCCGCGCCGCCCACAGCTACCTCGACGTCGAGCGCGTCGTCCAGGCCGCGGTCCAGGCGCGGTGCAGCGCGCTGCATCCGGGCTGGGGCTTCCTGTCCGAGAACCCGCTGCTCGCGACGCTGTGCGCCCAGCACGGCGTGACGTTCATCGGCCCGCCGCCGCAGGTCACCGCCCTGATGGGCTCCAAGACCCGCGCCAAGGCGGCGATGCGCGCCGCCGGGCTCGACATCATCCCCGGCAGCGACGGGGTGCTGGCGTCGGTCGACCGCGCGCGCGAGGTCGCGGCGCAGATCGGCTTCCCGGTGCTGTTCAAGGCCGAGAACGGCGGCGGCGGGCGCGGCATGCGGATCGCGCGCAGCGCAGCCGAGGTCGACACCGCGTACGCCGAGGCCCAGGCCGAGGCCCGCGCCGCGTTCGGCGGCGACCGGGTCTACCTCGAGAAGCTGGTCGAGGGCGGCCGCCACGTCGAGATCCAGATCTTCGCCGACCGCTACGGGCGCGCGGTCCACCTCGGCGAGCGCGACTGCACCGTCCAGCGCAACCATCAGAAGCTGATCGAGGAGAGCCCGTCGCCGGCGATCGGCGCCGACCTGCGCGCCGCCACCTGCGCCGCCGCCGCCCGCGCCGCCGCCGCGGTCGGCTACGTCGGCGCCGGCACCATGGAGCTGTTGCTCGACGGCGACGTGCTGCGGTTCATGGAGATGAACTGCCGGTTGCAGGTCGAGCACACCGTCAGCGAGGTGCGCAGCGGCGTCGACCTGGTGGTCGCCCAGATCGAGGTCGCCGCCGGCCGCCCGCTGGCCTGGCGCCAGGCCGACCTCGTGCTGACCGGCCACGCGATCGAGTGCCGGATCAACGCCGAGGACCCCGCGCGCGGCTTCGCGCCCGCGCCCGGCACGATCACCGCCTGGCAGCCGCCCACCGGCGACGGCATCCGCGTCGACACCCACGTCACGGCCGGCTACGTCGTCCCGCCGTTCTACGACTCGCTGCTCGCCAAGCTGATCGTCTCGGCCGCCGACCGGCGCGCCGCGATCGACCGGATGATCGCCGCGCTGTCGGCGTTCGAGGTCGCCGGCGTGGCGACGACGATCCCGATGCACCTGGCGATCCTGCGCAGCCCGGCGTTCCGCGACGGCCGCTACGATACCCGCTCGATCCCGGGCTGGCCCCCGGGCTGGCCGCCGAGCTGAGCGCCCTTGCTCGCCTTGCCCGGGGGCCGTGGCAAGTCCCGGCAACCGCCAGACCCGGCCACGTGCGTGAGCCGTGCGTGATCGATTCCCCCGGCGGCGGCGACCGGGCACCATGGAAGCAGGCGAACGAGGAGACAGCATGCGGCTCGTGGTCGGCGCAGTCCTGGTAGCGATCCTCGCGGGGTCCGCGCACGCCCAGAGCGCGAGTCCGGCGCCGGGCGGCACCTCCGCGCCTCCCACCAGCCCGGCGATCGCGGACGGCGCCCCGACGCCCGCCGGAGCTCCACCGTTCGCCACCGCTCCGGTGCCGCCGCCGCCGCCGGATCGCCCCCACGCGGCGACGAACCCGGTCGTGGAGTTCCTGGTCGGCGGGGCCGCCGGAGCCGCGGGCCTGTTCGTCGGCGCGTACGCGGGCTACGAGCTGCACTGCGCCGTCGGCTGCCGCGGCGACTTCGCCGGCCTCGAGGGCCTCCTGCTCGGCGGGGCGCTCGGGCTGACCACCGGCGCGGCGGCCGGCGTCGCCGCCACCGGCTCGGATCGCGAGCACAAGGGCTCGTTCGCCTGGGCATGGCTGGGCGCTGCTGCCGGCGCGACCGGCGCGGCGTACGCGACCCGCCGGTTCAACAGCGAGTCGGCGGTCGCGCTCATGATCGCCGGCGCCGCGCTCGGCGGGACGGTCGCGTTCGACCTGACGCGGACCCGCAGGCCGTCGACCGCGGTCCGGCTCGTCCCGCTGATCAGCGGCGGCGGCGTTCAGCTCGCGCTCGTCGGTGCGCGCTGACCGCTACGACTTGGCGTAGAACACGTACTTCGCGGTGTACGGGACCTCCTGGATCTCGCCCGCCTGGCACGCGCCGGCCGGCGAGACGCCGCCGGTCGTGTCGAGCTGCTGGATGAACGTCACCCTGGAGAAGATGCCGGCCCCCGACGTATCGGCCGCCGCGAGCCGGAGCAGCGCGATCGAGCCCGGGTTCGGCACGCTGACCGGGTTCGCGCCGCGGACGCGGCTGCCGTCGTTGTGCTGCCAGTACGGCCCCGTCGGCAGGCCCTTGTCGACGCCGCCGAAGTGGACCCCGACCTGGTTGCCGGCGTCGTCGAGCAGCGCGGCGCGCGGCGCGTGGAGCGTCCAGGCCGGCGTGCCGCTCGCATCGGGCGCGCACTGGTAGATCTGCACGCCCTTGGCGGTGGCCGAGAGCGTCACCTGGTTGCCGGCGGGCACCGCGAGCTCCGCCGGAACGCTCGACGGCCCACCGCCGGGCCCTGAACCGCTGCCACCACCACCCGGCGGCGGAGTCGGTCTGGGACACCCGGCGAGACACACAAGCACTGCGATCCATCGAGGTCGCATCGAGACCTCCATCCTGGGCGCAGCCTACACGAGCCGGTGCCGCCCCGCGACCCGGAGCGCGGCCGGCTGTGCACCGCCGAGCCGACCCGCGGCCTATGCGCCGGCGCTCGCGCCCGCGAGCGGGGCCGCGCGACCGAGGCCGCGCCTTGGCCTGAGCCCGACCGCACGGTCGGCGACGTCCGCGCCGACGGATCCGCCGCGTCGCGGACTGTCCCCGCCGCTGCGGTCTGCTAGCGTGCAGGGCGATGGCGTTTGTCCCGCTGGTTCCGATCGGTGACCCGCTGACCAGGCTCGTCGACGACCGCACCGCCGGCGAGCAGCGCGCGGCGCTCGGCGCGCTGGAGGCGCGGCTGCGCGACCGGCGGCGCGAGGTCGAGGCCGGGTGGGGACCGACGTACATCGACCGGGTCCACCGGAAGGGCAAGCTGACCGCGCGCGAGCGGCTGACCCGGCTCGCCGATCCGGACACCCGCTGTTACGAGGTCGGCACGTTCGTCAACCACGGCGAGGTGTTCCCCGGCGATCAGCGATCGCCCGGCGCCGGGATCGTGACCGCGTTCGCGCGGGTCGCGGGCCGGTGGTGCATGGTGATCGCCAACGACAACACGGTGGCGTCGGGCGCGTGGTGGCCGCGGACGCCCGAGAAGATCCAGCGCGCGCAGACCATGGCGCTCCGGCTACGGCTGCCGACGATCTACCTGGTCGACTGCAGCGGCCTGTTCCTGCCCGAGCAGAGCAAGAGCTTCCCGGGCGCGCGCGGCGCCGGCCACATCTTCAAGATGAACAGCCTCCTGTCGGCGCACGGCGTGCCGCAGATCGCCGGCGTGTTCGGCGACTGCATCGCGGGCGGCGGCTACATGCCGATCATCTCCGACCGGGTCTACATGACCGAGCAGGCGTACATGGTGATCGCCGGCGCCGCGCTGATCAAGGGCGCCAAGAGCCAGAAGATCACGTCGCTCGACATCGGCGGCCCCGAGATCCACGTCCACGCGTCGGGCTGCGCCGATGTCCGGGTCCCGGACGACGAGACCCTGCTCGCCTGCATCCGGCGCGACGTCGCGCGGTTGCCGTCGAGCGCCGCCGACTTCTACCGCGGCGAGCTCGCCGCGCTCGATCCGCGGTTCGCCGCCGGGGAGCTCGCCGGCCTGCTGCCGGTCGACCACCGCGAGGCCTACGACGCCGGCCAGGTGCTGGCGCGGCTGGTCGACCAGTCACTGTTCTGGGAGGTCATGCCGGAGGTCGGCGAGGAGATGATCTGCGGCGTCGGCCGGGTCGCCGGGCTGTACGCGGGGTTCGCGATCAACCGCCAGGGACTGGTCGGCGATCCCGACGATCCGTCGCGCCAGCGCCCGGGCGGCATCCTGTATCGCGCCGGGATCGCCAAGATCAGCGCGTTCTCGCGCGCGTGCAACGACGACGGCCTGCCGCTGATCTGGCTGCAGGACATCAGCGGGTTCGACATCGGCCACCAGGCCGAGGCCCACGGCCTGCTCGCCTACGGCAGCTCGCTGATCTACACCAACTCGACCAACACCACGCCGATGTTCACCGTGCTGCTGCGCAAGGCGTCCGGCGCCGGCTACTACGCGATGGCCGGCCTGCCGTACGACCCGGTGGTCCAGCTGTCGACCTGCCTGTCGCGGCTGAGCGTGATGGAGGGCCGGACGCTGGCGATCGCCGCATTCAACACCAAGCTCGACGACGACTTCCAGATCATGGCCACCGACCCGGCCGAGCGCGCCCGGATCGAGACCGGCATGCGCGACACCGAGGCGCGGATCGAGGGCGACATGGATCCGTTCGTCGCGGCGCGCCAGCTCGACACCGACGAGATCATCGAGCTCGGCGAGCTGCGCGGCTACCTCGCCGCGCTGGTCGAGATGGCGTACCAGGGCACCGGCTACCGCCGGATCAAGAACCCGCGGATCTGGTCGCTGCACGACCTCCGCGTGCTGACCGGAGGCACGAGATGAGGCGCGCCGGCCGGCTCCACGCCCCGGAGCTCGCCGTGCTGGTCGGCCCACCGCAACGCGAGCGCAGCGAGAGCGATCGGGCGACGATCGCGCTGCGCGCCCCCGGCCCCGGCATGTTCGTGCCATGGGTCGCCCAGGGCGATCTCGTCGCGCCCGGCTCGGACCTCGGCGAGCTCGTCGTGCTCGGCCGCGCCAGCATCCTGGTCGTGCCGCGCAGCGAGACCGCCGCCGGCATCGCGCTGCGGCTGTCGCCCGCCGTGCGCTCGGTCGGCCACGGCGACGTCCTGGTCGAGCTCGACCCATCGCTGCAGCGCGCGGCCGGCGCAACCACCGCGACCGCGGCCTCCACCGCAGCGGCCGACGCCGCCCAGGGCCTGGTGTTCCATGCTCCGACCAGCGGCCGGTTCCATGTCCGACCGGCTCCGGACAAGCCGCCGTTCGTCGCCGAGGGCGCCCAGCTCACCGCCGGCACCACGGTCTGCCTGCTCGAGGTCATGAAGACGTTCCACCGCGTGACCTACGGCGGCCCCGGCCTGCCCGACACCGCGCGCGTCCGCCGCGTGCTCGTCGCCGACGGCGCCGACGTCAACGCCGGTGATCCGCTGCTCGCTCTGGAGTGAGCCGCGGCCGAGTCCCGCTCGCGCAGCTGCGAGCTCAGTGCGGAGCGTCACTGCACCGGGTGCTTGCACCGATCGAGTTGCTGACGTTGCAGATCGAGACCTGGTCGGCCGTCGTGCCGGGATCGAGGTACGGGTCATTGCACGACAGACCGGCATTGCCGGTCGGCGTCTGGCAATCGACGTCGTGGTCGCACGCGCGGACGCAGATGTGCACGCCGGTGTCGGACCACGCGCGCGAGCAGAACGAGCCGGTCGGGCACTCGTCGGAGCCGGTCGCCGTGCAGGTCGCGACGCACTGGCCGGTGGCGATCCCGCAGGTGCCGCACTCGGTGCCGGCCGGGCACCGGTGGCTCGCATCGCACGCCAGGCCGATGTCCTCGATCCGCGGCTTCGCGGTCTCGGAGGCACAACTCGCGATCAGCAAGAGCAACAGTGAGAGGGTCAATCGCATGACGACAAGCTAGTCCACGGTTCGCCGCGGTTCATGCGCAAAGCGGGGAAGACGGCGGCAGAACCGCGGCGTCAGGTTGCTGACAGCGGTGTGCGACTCCTGTCGGAGATCGAACAGCGGCGGCGCCGCTACAGCTTGCCGGCGAGGTCGGTGTAGTGCGTGAAGCCGAACGCCTGGTGCGCGTCGAGCAGAGGCTGGAGCTCGCTCGCGAACTCGGACAGCTCGACGAAGGTCCGGTCGGCGGCGATCCGCGTGTTCGCGTACGCTGCGACGTCGGTGGCGCGGTTGCCGACGCCGGCCGACAGCGCGAGGCCCGCCGCCGACAGCGCCGAGATCGCGCCGGTCTTGAACTCGACGGTGTCGCCGCCCGGCAGCGTGATGAACGACGGCGACAGCCGCACCGGCCCGCGCGGGAAGCCCTTGTCGTCGAGCCAGCGCCGGGTCGCGGCCGTGAACTGGTTGCCGCGCGCGGTGATGTAGATCAGCTGCTTGCCCGCCGCGGTCACCGCTGCGAACGCCTGGGCGGCGCCGGGCTGCACGGCGGGCTCGCCGCCGAGCGCCAGGGTCTCGACGAACGCGTTCTCCGACGACGTCAGCGTGCCGTCGACGTCGGACACCACGAGCGGCGTGCCCGCCGGCGCGACGTAGCCCAGGAACTCCGCGCCGGTGCGGTCGCCGACCACCGACACGAACAGGTCGCGCATCCCGACCGGCAACCGGCTGTCGCCGGTCAGCGCGAGCGCGAAGTGACCCTCGTCGTCGGTCCGCGCGGTGCCGACCTTGCGCCACGCGCCGGCCCGGCACGCGAACACGTCGACGTCCTCGTCCTCGAGCGCCTTGTCGACGACGGTGTACGAGATCCAGCCCTCCAGCGTCTGGGTCGCGGTGTCGGCCGACGCCACCAGATCGAAGCCGCGGTGCTTCGGATCCCCGAGGCCCGCGATCAGCCGGCTCGTGAAGTGCCGGAAGCTGCCCGGCTTGACGGCGTCCGGGCCGGCGCAGCGGACGTCGGGGACCGTGCCGGCGTCGAGCTTGCCGGCGTCGAAGCTGGCTTCCTCCGGATCGACCTCCACGGCCCCCGCCTGCGCGACGCAGCTCACGAGTAGACAGCCGAGCAGCGCCCATGTGATTCGCATGGCGCACACCCTGTGCACGGTGCGCGCCGAGCATCGTGTCGTGGGCGCTCACGCGGCAGACCCTGGTAATCCCTGATGGCCTGCTGCGACGAGGATCACGGCTTGCGCGGCTTCCCGTACGCGAGTGCCGCCGGTGGTGGCCAGTCCACTAGCCAGCGGTGGCGGGTCGGATCGTCGTCGAGATCAACGGCGCAGCCATGCGTGAGCTCGCGTGCGCCTCGACGGCCGACGTTCGATGCTCGTCAGTACGTGATGTACGGCCCGCCCCCCGAGCCGTCGACGTCCTCGGCCTCGGGCTCGTCATCGATCACGGCCGGTGATACCTGCGTGCCCTGCAGCACGAAGATCTTCACCGCCGATGCCGGGATCCGCGCGTTCGGGGCGATCCGGCGCAGGATCGACAGCAGGTTGCGCTGGATGTCATCGACCTCGGTCACTGCGGGGCCGGGCTTGATGATCTTGCCGATCCAGCGCTCCTTGTCCTTCTCGTCCCCGATCTCCAGCACGCGAAGGAACTCCTCGGAGCTGCCATCGAAGTATTTCTTGTCCCCAGGCTTCGACAGCGCGAGCCCCTCGCGGAGCTTGCTGTCGATCTTCGTGGCGAAGAACAGAGATGTACTCTTGTCGAGCTTCATGGCGTGCATCCCATCCGCGAGACTGATCGGCTGGTTCGGGGACAAGGATTCGAACCTTGATGAGCAGCTCCAAAGGCTGCTGTCCTACCATTAGACGATCCCCGAGTGCGACGCCGACGATACCCTAGCCCATGGTCAACGGCCAGCGATGTTCTTGATTTCTTTAGGCGATAGCTGAGGTTATCGGATCCGTCGCCGACTCACCACCCGGACGACCACCGATCTGCCACCGCGCGCGCCGGCACAGCCCGTCCGTCGTCACTTGAGGCACGCGACCAGCTCGGCGTCGTAGCGATCGAACTGCGCCTGGGTGATATCTCCGGCCGTGACCGCGGACCGCAGATCGGCGATCTTGGCCTGGTACTGCGCGCGCGTCAGCTGCCCCGGCTCGCACAGCCGCGGCTTGCGCACGACCCCGACCACCGACACGCGCGCCGAGCGCGACGACGCGCGGTCGCGCGCGGTGATCGCGATCTCGACCGGCGCGTTGATCGGCAATCCGCGCGGAACGGTGATCGCGACGTCGATCGTCGCGCGCCCAGCCGCGGGGACCGGCTGCGGCGCCGAGTGGCCCTGCGCGCCGTCGCCGATCGCCGCGTCGAGGTTGACCTGTCTGGCGTCCGCGTTCCCGGTGTTCTCGACCTGGCAGCGCACCATCAGGTTCTGACCGGCGTCGAGGTCCGGGCGCGCCGCCTCGTGGCCGACGATCGCGCAGCGCATCGCGAGCGCCGGCGCGGCGGTCGACGCCTCGATCGGGATCCGATGGCTCGCGTTGCGCGGCGCCGCGCCGTTGCCCTCGGACAGCGCCAGGACCAGCATCGTGTCGTGCGCGGTCTCCGACGCGGGCAGCGTGACCTGCAGCTTGCGGACCTTGTCCGCGCCGGGCTTGATCGCGCCGAACGACAGCCGCCGGCCGTGCAGCGCCTCGATGCTCGATCGCGTCGTCGCGACCACGCGGTACGCGGTGCCCGGCCCGCGGTTCGCGATCCGCACGACCAGCGTGGCTGGCTCCCCGGCGTGGAGCGCGCCGCCCTCGACCTCGAACGCAGCGACCTCCAGGCTCGGCGCCGCACCGCCCTTGACCACCTCCGTCTCGATCCCGGCCGCCGCGCCGATGTGCTTCAGGATCGCCGCGGCCTCGTCGGCCGTCGGGGTCCACTGCGTCCCCGACACCTGCCACGGCCGCGCCACCACCGCCGCGGCGTCGTCGGCCAGCGGATCGATCCCGCCGGCCGCGGCGACGGCCCAGTCGATCCGGAAGATGACGTACGCCGGTCCGTTCCAGGTCCCGGCGATGTTCTGGCCCCAGGGCGTGCGCGCGGTGAGCTGGAGGCTGTCGAGCGTGGCGCGATCGCAGTTGGATTCCGACGGGCCATTGACGCTCACCTTCGTCATCTGGCACGGCCTGGCCAGCGCGAGCCGCAGCTCCCCCTCGGGAGAGAGCTTGAACGTCCCCTCCAGGTTCAGGCGGGTGCCTGGTGGCAGCGATCCGGCGAACGACGGCCCCGCCGGCGGAGGGGTGCACGCGGCGGCGACGAACACACAGCAGACGGCGAAGGTACGCATGCTCAGAACCTGCTCACCAGGGCGGCCTGGGTCTGGTCGTAGTCGGTGTCGCTGATCGCGCCTGCCGTGTGACACGCATTGAGGGTCCGGATCGCCGCGCGCACGGCATCCTTCGTCGGCGCCGGGGCGTTGTACACGGCCGCAAACACCGCCTTGCTGCACGAGTTGCCTCCCGGCTTCGCGGCGGGCGGTGGCGCGGGCGGCTTCGGCGCCGGGGCGGCGGCGGGCGCGGCCGCGGCCGCGGCAGCCGGCTCGTCGGGGGCCGGCTCGGCCACCGGGCGCTTGCGGTGCGCCGGCTTCTTGCCCGCGTCATGGCCTGACGCCGCCTTCGCCGGCTCCTTCGATCGCGGCGGTTCGCCGCCCGCGCTGCCGGCCTCGGGACCGCCCGTTCCGCCGGTCACCGCGGCTCCAGGGCTCGCTGCCTGCGCCGGTGCCGGTGCGTCTGCCGGGGTGGTCGCCGCTGCGGCTGGCGAGCCGACCGCCGCGGGCGCATTGGATGGCGGCGGGTTCGCCCCCGGCGGGTTCGCTTCCGTCGGTCCGTTCGTCGGTCCGTTCGCCGGTGTCGGCGCCGAGGCCGCGCTCCGCGCTGGAGGCGCGTTCCCCGCTCCCGCGGCAGGCGCGCCTTCCACCACCGCCGGATCCGGTCGCGACGTCATCCGTGCGCCACCGCCCCCGGTGCCGACGATCGCGATCCCGATCCCTGCGGCGGCGACGATCAGCCCGCCGGCGATCCACAGCCCGACGCGGCGCTCTCTGGGCGCCGGCGGCACGGGCGTCCCCGGAGCCGTCCGCGCCGACGCAAACTGGCCCGCGCTTGCTCCCAGCGTCGTCGGCATCGACGGCGCGGTCCCGGCGCCCGGAGTGACCGGCCCCGGCGGCACCGGCGTCCCGCCCGCCGGCATCCTCACCGTCATCGGCATGGCCGGCATGGCTGGCATGGGATGCGACGCCGCAGTCCCCACCGACAGCTGCGGGGGCACCGCCGCCACAGCCGCCGTCAGCTCCCCCATGCTCTGGAACCGGTCGGCCGGCGCCTTGGCCAGGCAGCGCAGCACCACCGCATCCACGCCGGGCGGGACGTCCGGCACGCGCGACGACGGCGGCGCCGCCGGCTCGCGGATGTGCGCCGCCATGATGTCGCCCGGCGCCTCGCCCTCGAACGGCGGCCGCCCGGTCAGCAGGTGGAACAGCACGCAGCCCAGCGAGTAGATGTCCGAGCGGTGGTCGACGTCCGCGAGCCCTCGGCACTGCTCGGGCGACATGTACGTCGGCGTCCCCATCATCATGCCGGTGCGCGTCTTCAGCTTGCCGGGATGCTCGTCGGACAGCTTCGCGATCCCGAAGTCGAGGATCTTCGACCGCTCACCGCCCGCCACCTCGGCGTCGGGGACCAGGAACACGTTCTCGGGCTTCAGATCGCGATGGACGATGTGCTGCGCGTGGGCCGCCGCCAGCGAGATCGCGAGCTGGCGGGCCAGCCGCATCGTCTCGTGCACCGAGAGCCTGCCGAGCCGCGTCAGCCGCCGGTCCAGCGGCTCGCCGTCGAGGTACTCCATGACGATGAACGCGCTGCCGTCGGTGTGGTAGCCGAAGTCGAACACCTGCACGATCCCCGGATCGCTGATCGACGTCACCGCCCGGGCCTCGTTGAAGAACCGGTTCACGATGTCGGGCCGAGCGCTCAGCTCGGGCAGCAGCACCTTGATCGCCGCGCGCCTCCCGAGCAGCTGGTGGTGGCCCAGGTACACCGCTCCCATCCCGCCTTCCCCCAGCTTCTGGACGAGCTGATAGCTCCCTATGACGGCACCGACCACCGGATCCTCTGGGCACCACATAGCGGTGCGGCCCGGCGCGAGTCAAGCCGGATTCCGCGGTAGATCGTCCAGTTAGACCGGCTACTTAGACTGGCTCACGCGCGGTGCATCGGGCCGGCGGATCGTGCGCCGGGCGCGCCCTGCGCGCGTCGTGATCGACTGCGCGCCGTCGCCCACGTCCCGCGGCCTTCCCAGATCGACCGGCGGCGGTCGAGAACCGCCGCGAACCGCTTGCCTGAACGCCGCCTTGCCTTTAGGTTTTCGCCGCTTGGCGGGGTAGCTCAGGGGTAGAGCAGGGGTCTCATAAGCCCTTGGTCGGCAGTTCAAATCTGCCCTCCGCCACAAGTTTTTCGACCAGACCCGCGGCTGTTGCCCAGTTGTTGCCCAAATTCGCCGGGCCTAGGCTCGTGCGTTGGGCCGTCGGCAAACGCACCTCGCCGATGGATCCGTTGTGTGAACTCGTCGATGAACTCGCTATCGCTGCAGCCCGGACCGCACTGCGCCACGCCGCTCACCCGGGCGGCATACGACAGCGCGGACTGGATGGAGCCGGATCCGGACGTCGTGGAGCGGATCGCTTGCCTGCTCGGGTTGGTCGAGAAGTCGTCTGCAGCCGCCGTGGCCGCGTTTCACCGCCTGCATGATGCTGTGGCGGATGCGGTGCCGGCACCGGCGGGTGAGGCATGGGGCTACAGCGATGGTACGGCACCGGGTCGCGATGCCGAGCTCCTCAAGCGTGACGCTGACATCGTCCGGCGATTCCGCGAGCGGCTCGCTGAAGCGTTCGACTGCCCGACCAGCTACCCGTTCTTCCGCCGGGACTGGCTCCCAGGTGAAGATGCCGATGAGGCACTTCTCCGGATCTTCAGGAGCAACAAGGCGATCCTGGATCGGAGCGAGGACGACATGATCAGCGCGATCATGGAGCACCAGCGCCGGCATGGGCGCGGGTGTGAGTAGGCGGGCGCCTACGCCACGCGGCCGGGTCAGCTCTTGAGCTTGGCCGGCTCCGCGTTGGCCTCGGCATCGTCATCGCCACCGGCGACTCGGGCAAGCTGATCGTTGGCGAGGACGACAGGGGGCGCGGCGGCGCGCGATCGGATGGGACGACGCTCCATTGCGCCATGGTATCCCGGCAGCCCACGGCTTCACTACGCCTTGACATCCGGCGGGCATCGCTCGAAGTAGGTCCGGGTGAGTTCCTCGATCGGCGGCGGGAACGGGTCGACCGCGGAGTCGCGAGGCTATCGCCGGAGTGGAGGCTGAGCTCGCCGACCTAAGAGGCGTGCTCTTGGCCCGGCCCCGGCGCCGGCGAGCTGGTGGATCTGACCGAGGACAACATCAAGGCTCTGGATGTTCTGGCTCGGGCTCGACTACATCCTGCATCGCTGAGCGATCGGCGGACCTCGCCGGCCGATCGCGGCGTCATACGCGCGGTGGCAGCGACGACCGCATCGGGCTGGACGCCCTGCTCGGGTCGTCCTCTCCCGCGGTTTCAGTCCTGGTGGCGCATCGCCCTGTATCGAGCCGAACTGGTCTGCCCGTTCTCCCTGAGAGGTCAACGGCGCCCGCGGCGATTCCTGGTCCGAGGTCTTGCCGCGCTGAATCCATAGGTTACTTTCGTTTCGGGCATGTCGGTTCAGTACAGCTACACGCACGCAGCCAAGCGCCTGCTCTCCGATGCGGTCGTGCTATGGGCGGGCGGAGCACGAGAGACCGCGGTTCACCTGGCAGGGCTGTCCGCCGAGTGCGCGTTGAAATCGGTCCTCGTCGGCCTCGGGCTTGTAGCAGTCGGAACGGATGGCCAGATCACGAACCGTTCGCTCCGGCTCCACATCGACAAGCTCTTCGGGCAGTTCCAGGCCCTCCTTCAGGGCCATCAAGGCGCGATGTACGCCGCCCTTCTGCCGACACCAGTGCCGCAGCCGTTCCACGATTGGCTTGTCGACCATCGATATGTCGCGGATCGACAGTTCTCGTCTCAGGCGTTCGAACGCTGGATGTGGGCGGCGATCGTGATCTCAAAGATCTTGAATGAGGCCGAGCGCAAGACACCGAGGGAGGCACAGTGACAGCGCCGGTGCGCTTCGACGAAGCTCTCGACCGAGCGATCGGCTACGCGGTCGAGCACCTCGGCGATCTGGGTCGCGATGTCGTGATCGTTCGAGACCTGTTCGGCAGAATTCGCATTGCGTTGAGCAATGATATTGCTGTCGGCAACGAACTCGGCGACGCATTGCATTCCCTGCTGGGCGCGTTCAGCCCGGGGGCGACAGAGGTCATCATGCAACGTGCGAGTCTCATCGCACCGGATGCGATCTTTGGCGCAGCTGAACTGCGTCAGGTCGCGCCTGGTGTGCGACTACTCGAACGCTGGGTTATCGGCGCGGACTGGCTGCGGGCGCCGCTGCCGCGGGCACAGGCCAAGGCGCGCCGTATCGCGTTCTTTGGGATAAAAGGTGGAGTCGGGCGTTCGACCGCGTTGATCGCGATCGCGCGCCACCTAGCCGAGCAGGGTAGCCGCGTCCTCGTCGTCGATCTCGATCTCGAGTCCCCCGGCGTCACCGCATCGCTGTTGCCTGCCGGGGTCCTGCCATCGTTCGGCGTCGTGGACTGGTTTGTTGAGGACGACGTAGGTCAGGCCGACGCTGCTCTGCTGCGAGAGCTTGTCGCATCCAGCCCGCTCGCGACAGGTACCATTGGCGAGATCCGCGTCGTTCCGGCAGGCGGAACTATCAGAACCGAGAGCTACGTCTCCAAGCTGGCTCGGATCTACGCGGCACCGCCCGGTAAGGGCGACCTCGCGGTGCGGCTCGCCCGCCTGCTGGACGAACTTGAGACAGCCGAACAGCCCGACTGGGTGCTGCTAGATAGCCGCGCCGGCATTCACGATCTCGCGGCCGTCGTCGTCACCAGGCTCGACGCGACGTCGCTGCTATTCGCGATTGACACGCCGCAGACTTGGTTGGCGTATCGCTACCTGTTCGCTACCTGGGACAAAGATCCACAGCTGGTGCGCAGGTTCCGAGATCGGCTTCGCGTCGTCGCCGGACAGGTACCAGAGACCGAACGAGAACGATACCTCGAGGGTCTGCGGGACCGCGCCAGCGTGTTGTTCGAAGAGTACCTCTATGATGCCGCGGATGCGAAGGACGACAATGCCTTCAATTTCGACGTCGGAGATCGCGATGCACCGCACAGCCCAGTACCGATCTACTGGCGGCGTGAGCTGCAAGATTGGGATCCGACGCGAGATCCACCGACTGTGACCCTCGATCAGCTGCGGGGTGCCTTCAGCGAGCTGCTCGACTATGTCGATGACACGCTTGCGAGCGCAACATGAAGGACGCCTCGGTACTTCGCGATGCAATCTTGACGAGTGTCCCGGCGGATCCCTTTCAAACCGGCGCACCAGAGCCGCGCTTCGTCTATGTACCCCGAAGCCACGTGCGGGCTCTTGATCCGGACAACATGCTTGTTGTCGGCGCTCGTGGCACTGGCAAGAGCTTCTGGTGGCAGGCGTTGCTAAGTGACGCCGCACGCGCCACGTTGCAGATCCCTTCGATGAGTCGTGGCACGCTGCACGTCATCGCTGGGTGGTCCGAGCATATCGAGCCCGACAAGGACACTCTGGCTGGACTTCGTCGTACGGGTGCTGATCCTCGGCAAATTTGGCGCGCCGTCCTGCTCTCCCAACTCGATCCGGGC
>DATAPF010000271.1:0-21972 GCA_036265355.1 Kofleriaceae bacterium
GCGCGGCAGCGCGCCGGCCTCGACCGCGCCGACCTGTTCCGCCGGGCCGCCGGCTCGGCCAGCGAGCTCACCACGGCGCTGCGCATCGCAAGGGCGCGCGGCTACATCACCGCGGCCGACTTCACCGCAGTCGACACGGCGCTGGATCGGGTGCGGGCGATGCTGTGGCGCCTCACCCACTAGCATCGCCTTCGGGCTCCGTCGCGCGGTGGGAGGTCACGGGCAGCGACAAGCGACGGGATCCAGCTGCGGTCCAATCCAGCCGTCCAGTCTCCGGTAACTTGTACCCGCGCGGAAGCGTTCCACTTCGACGCAAGCTCGTTGTTTCTTCACTGCGTCCGTCGCCAGTCAGGCATCGGCAACGGTCGCGGTGGTTCAGACAGGTGTCGTTGGACTCCCCGCGCCCTGTGTCAGGGATGTCCTTGGATCAAAGTGTCAAGGATCTATCAAGGTTGCACCCTCGGGGAGAATGGGCTCAATCGTCTGCCGTTGTTTGCCGTCATAAATATCGGCGAAATCAATTGCACGATCGAAATTCATTGGCTAACCAGACGGCATGACTAGGAGGACCGCAGCACAGCGAGGCCGGTCGCGATGCACCGAGCCGGAGCAGCTCGTGCTGTGGAAGAAGCGCGGCGGCAAGCGGCGGGGGGCGGGGCGGCCGCCGAAGGGCCCGCGGACCGGCGCGCCGCACAAGGAGCGGCCGTTCCTGCACGCGCGATATCCGGTGCACGTCACGCTGCGGGTCGTCGACGCGGTTGGCAGCCTGCGGCGGCGGCGCGTCTATCACGCGATCCGCGAAGCCACCCTCACCACCGCCCTGCGCGAGGACTTCCGCATCGTGCACGTGAGCATCCAGCGCACGCACGTCCACTTGCTCGTCGAGGCCAACGACAAGGCAGCACTGGCGAGAGGGATGCAAGGATTCCAGATCTCGGCCGCCAAGCACCTCAATGCGGCGATCAGCAAGGGAAGGCCGGGGCCACGCCGGCGGGGCGCGGTGTTCCCGGACCGTTATCATGCACAGATCATCACGTCGCCGCGCCAGGCGCGCCACGCTTTGTCCTACTGCTTGAACAACTGGCGTCGCCATCAGGAAGACCGCCGGGCGCCCATGTCCGGCTGGCCGATCGACTGGTTCTCCAGCGCGGCGGTGTTCCCTGGCTGGGCCGAATACGGCGACGAGGCGTTCCTGCGACGCGGCCCCGCCACGTACGATCCGCTGGTCGTGTACCAGCCCCGGACCTGGCTGCTACGCGAGGGCTGGAAGAAATCTGGCTCGATCTCCTGCCGCGAGGTGCCGTCGGCAAGGCAGTGATCCAGGACAACGCGGATCCGATGAGGAGGTGCGCGGCACCGGCTCACATGGTCGGGAGCTTGTCCAGAGGGTGGTGAGCGCGAACAACGCGATCCGGTTCGTCGACTTTCCGCGAGAGCCAAGCCGGGCCGCCGCCACCGCCCCTGCTGCGCCACCAGAGCGCAGATCAGAGGCGGTAGTCGACACCTGGGGCCGGGCATGGTCGAGCCCGTGCAGGTCGCAGCGGTCGTCCTGGCTCCGCAGTAGATCATCCCGACATCCCTCGAACTGCTTGTCCTCGGGCTTGCCCGACCTGGAGCGCCGATCGCGGTCGCGTGCTCGTTTCGGGCGTCCATGACCTGACCGTCGGGCTCGCGTCATGCGCGAGTCGGCCGCCCGGTTGTCCTCGTCGGCCCCGGACCGCGTAAGGTGGAAGCATGCAGGTCGACGCGGTCGACATCGTGATCGTGACGGTGATCCCGGCCGAGCTCGCCGCCGCGCGGAGCGCGTTCCGGGTCGGCGGCCGGACCAAGGCTCCCTCCGGGACCCTCTACTACCGCGGCGCGCTACCGTCGAAGATCGCCCAGCGCGACTACGCAATCGCCGTCGTGTGCATCGGCCAGCCGGGTAACCCCGCCGCCGCCGCCGCGGTCACCGAGGCGATCGCGCTGTTTCGCCCGCAGGCGCTGTTCCTGCTCGGCATCGGCGGTGGCCTGCGCGGCGCCACGCGGATCGGCGACGCAGTGTTCTCCGAGCGCATCGTCGCGTACGAGCCGGCCGCCGTCACCGGTAGCCGACGGCGCCCGCGCGTGGCGCCGCGCCCCGACACCGAGCGCCCCGCACACGCGATCCAGCAGGACCTCACCCACTGGCTTGCCGACGGGGAACGCGACAGCCGCCTGGCCGACCGGTTCCAGGCCCTGGGCGCCAAGCCCACCGCCAGGCGGGGCCAGACCGCCGATTTCCGCGCCCATGTCTCCAAGCCGGTGTTCGTGCGTGCCGAGACCTTCGCTTCGGGTGAGAAGTTGATCCGTCACCCCCACGCGTTCCAGGAGCTGCGCAAGATCCATGACAAGATCAAGGTCGTCGAGATGGAGGCATCGGGCCTGATCGAGGCCTGCCGGCGCGCCAGCCTCCCGTGGCTCGTCGTCCGCGGCATCTCGGATTTCGGCGACCGGTTCAAGGACGACCGGTTTCACGAATACGCGAGCCTGACCGCCGCTGTGGCGCTCGCCGACTTCATCACCGAGGCACTGCAGCTCGCGCCCGACGCTTCGCGGTTCGACGATGCCGCCTACCTGGCCGGCGTTCGCGCCGAGCTTGCGCGTACCACCGCCACCGCACGCCCGCGTACGTCGGTGACCCCGGCGCAGACCGCGGTCTCCTTTGCGAGCACCATCGACGGCTTCGTCCCCGAAGGCGGCCAGCTGCACTTTCTCACCGGTGCGAGCGGCCGCGGCAAGACCACCGCGCTCGCTCTCGCGGCCGCTGCGGCGATCGCGCGTACACCGTTGCGCTATCCGCTGTTCGTCCACCTCGACGACCACGCCACCTGGATCGATCTCGTGCGGGGCACGACCGGCGCGCCGGCCGCCGTCGACGACGCCGCGCTGCGCGCCTGGTTCGAGCGCACGCCGACCCTGGTCATCGTCGACGATTGGCACCGCGCCTCCGACGCCGCGCGTGCCCACTTCGAGGCGATCCTCGCTGCCCTCCTCCGCGCGAGCTGCGCGATCCTCATCGCAGGCGGCGAGTCGATCGCGCCGCCCCGCATCCCCGATACCCGACACCTTCGGTTACCCCCGTGGTCAGCCCAGGAGCGCGATGCGATCATCGACCATACCCTCGGCTCACCGTCCGGCGCATCGAGCTGGGTCCGGCAACGGCTCTCCCCGGGTCTCTACGAGCTCCTGCTCCAGCCCGTCCTGCTGGCAAAGTTCCTCGAGATGGTCCGGCGGACCAGCCTTGGCGGCACCCAGCTCCCCCGCGATCTGCCGGAGCTGTTCGATCGCTTGCTCGTCGCGCTGCTGTCGAGCATCCACTCCGACGCGACCCGCCGTTGTGCCGAGGTCACGGCGGTGTGCGGCATCCTTGCCGGAGAGCCTGGACCGATCACGCTGCCGACGATCGCAGCGGCCCTCGCCGCCTCGGGCATCGCTCGCGACGCCAGCCAGCTCGCCGACGACCTCTACGCCGCAGGCGTATGGAAGCGCACGGGCGCCAGCTTCGCGTTCGAGCACGAGATCTGGCGGACCTACTTCTTGGCCACCGCGTTGCAATCCGCGCCGGCCTGGTCGGATCTGACCGCGCTGGCCATCTGGATCGGCACCACCCCGCTGCCCGAGCTCGAACAGCTCATGCCGTTTGCGACCGGCATGATCCGTACCCCCGCCCTCCAGCGCGCGATGCTCGATGCCGCGATGCACCGCGATCTCCGGCTCTACTGCCTCTCGCTGCGCACCCGGGCCACCGTCGAGCTACCGGCCGCGATGCCGGCGCTCGATCGCGCGCGCCACGTGCTCGGCGAGCTTCATGCCGGCTATTTCGGCCTCGTGGATCGCTACTTCCCTGCGCTGCGGTCGAGCCTGCGCCCGTGGTGCGACGGCGATGGCGACGAGCCGTCGCGCGGCGAGAAGCCCGTTGTCGTCGGGACCGCGACCGAGACCGATCTGGGCTACTTCTTGGGCTTCGCCCCGGTCAGCGGTCCCGACGTCGTCATCGAGGAGTACAATCCGGGTCGAGGCCGCTCGCGCCATGCTCCCCGGTATCGCCACTCGCGTCACGGCATGCGCCTGGGAGATGACCTGCGCAGCGATTCCACGCGTCTGGTCGGCGCCCGGCTCCTGCTCGAGGAGCTCACCAGGCTGTGCGAGAACCGGCACCTGCCGCCGGTCGGCTGGATCGCCCGCGAGCGGTTCCGGTCCCTCGTCCGCATCGTCGGCAGCGACGGCCATCTCGGCCGGGACTACCAGCTTCGCACAGTCGCCTCGATCCTCGGCTGGGCTAACGAGCAACTAAGCGCCACCGGCGCCGACGACATCCTGATCGCACGTCCATCGTGGAATTCCGACAACGACCCGCCAGGACTCCGTGCGCTGATCGAGCTCGGCCGCGATCTGCGCGCAGCCGGCCTCGGCGACACCCCGATCTCCGACCTCGGTTTGCCGGGCCCCGACCTGCTACTGCCCGGCGGCTACTTCAGCAACGGGTACTCCTCCGCCCGCAAGCTCGAGCGCATCGCTGCGCTCTACCGCGCCGTCACCGAGACCTACCACGCACTGTACGAGCAGTACTTCGTCGGTCTGGCTCGCCACACGCACTACGCCCAGTTCCCCGCGCGCGCGAATGTCCGCATCCTCCCCGATACTCCGCACGGCCCCACGTCCGTCGAGCTCTGGTGGGAGGTCGTCGCCACGTGGGCCGCTGCCAGCCCGCAGGTCTCCGCGGTCCAGAGACCCCCCACGCCCGGTTCTCGTCCCTCGCCGACCAGCAGCAGGCCGAATGCGAGCGACTCGGCCGGCCGTTCGTCACGTTCTGGCGCTCAGATGGTGACGCGCAATGGAATCCATGGGAGCCCGCAGTGACCGACGAGATCTGCGACCTGCTCCGACGCGATCTTCGCCACATCACCGACTGGCTCGGCGGCGCGAGCTGACATGCTCCGGCCACCCGGCGGCCGCAGGCGGTCGCCCTGGATCCGCCGTCGGAGGACCGCCTCGCGCCTCACGGCGCCCAGCGCCAGCCGAGCTTGACCAGGACGGTGTCGGAGCCGGGCTCGCGCGCGGCGCGGTCGAGCTCGCCGGCGAGCCGCGCGGTGGTCGTGGTCTCGGCGGCATCGCCGCGGTGGCTCCACACCGCGGTGAGGAACGAGCCCGGCGCGAGCTCCCAGCGGGCGACCGCGTTGGCGATCAGCGAGCGTCCGGCGCCATCGGGCCGCGCGATCGAGAACCCGGGCATTCCGGGGAAGGTCAGCGTGGTCGCGTCGCCGGTGAGCTCGGTGGACAGCGCGGTGAAGCGGTCGTCGGGGCGCGCGGCGCGCGGGTCGGCGAGCCGCGCGTAGCGGTCGTAGCGGCCGACCGTGGCGAACGGCTGGGCGTAGAGCTGGAGGATCAGCCGCGGCGAGATCGCCAGGTCGGCGCGCAGCGACAGCGACAGCGTGCGCTGGTGCAGCCGGCCGACCAGGTAGCTGCCGTCCGGCGCCGCGGCGGGGCCACCGGGGCTGGCGACCAGCTGCCAGCCGACGGTCTGATCCTGGTAGGTCGCGCCGAGCGTGCCCGCGATGTGATCGGACAGCCGCAGCGTCAGCGAGGGCGACAGCGCCGCCGACCGCGAGCCGCTGCCCGGCTCGGTCATCACCGCGGCGTCGAGCCCGGCCAGCGACGTCCGCCGGGTGTCGCTGTGGATCGACAGCCTTGCCTGCTCGCGCGGCGGCAGCGCGAGCGCCGGGCCGCCGCGCAGCCACTCGGTCGACAGCGCCGCGAGCTCGTGCTGCGCGGTCAGCGTGGCGTCCCAGTAGTTCGCGAACACCAGGGAGAGGAAGCCGTCGACGACGGCCGCGCGCCGCTCGCCGCCCCAGCTCCAGCCCACGCCGGCGTTGTCCGAGCCGACCTGCCAGCGGCGCAGCCACGAGGTCTGGACGTACTGATCGTAGCTCCACTGGCCGGCGAGCAGCAGCCAGTCGCTGTTGCGCTGGAACCCGAGGCCGTTGACGTCGAACCCCGGCGACATCGCGCGCGCGGCGACCAGCCAGTGCAGCGCGCCGCCGACCTGGGCGAGCCGCGCCTCGCCGGCGATGCCGGACAGCCGGGTCGCGCCGTCGGACAGCCGCAGCCGCGGCGCGTCGACCCGCAACAGGTTGTGCCACGGCGCCGCCGCCAGCCGCGCGATCGCCGCGGCGCTGCCGAGCTGGTCGGTCGCGAGCGCCCAGCCCCGCGCCTCGTAGCGCTGGTCGTCCCACCGGATCCGGCCGTCGATCCCGACCGCGCCGGCGTCGCGCGGCAGCTGATCGGCGAGCGCGCCGTCGACCGCGCGGTGCAGCCCGCTCGCGAACATCCCGAGCTCGGCGTCGCCGGCGCCGGCCTCGCGCACGACCCGGGCGATCGCGGCGGCGGTCGGTGCGGCGACCCGGGTGTCGCCCGCCGGCCCGGTCGCGCCGGCGGCGCCGGTCGCCGCGGCCAGCACGCCGGCGCGCCAGCCCGACGCCGCGCGGCCGAACAGCTTGGCCGCTCCGAGGATGTCGGTGGCGAGCGGGGCGTGCGCGCCGGCCGGGACGTCGCCCTCGGGCGGGCGGCCGATCCGCCGCGAGTAGAACGCAGCCTCGTCGGCGAACGAGTCGTCGCGGCTGACCAGCGCGAGCGAGGTGTCGAACCGGAACGCGTCGAGCCCCTCGGTGAAGAACGGGCGGCGCTCCTGCTGGAACAGCTCGAACGTGGTCAGGTTGAGCTGCGTCGGATCGGCCTCGACCTGGCCGAAGTCGGGCAGCACGGTGACCGACAGCGCGGTGCCCGAGGTCAGGCCGAGGTTGGCGTCGAGCCCGGCGCGCAGGTCCGGTCGCGTGCCCGGCCGCGTGCCCGGCACGCCGCGCGCGGCCTGGACCAGCGCGTACGGCGTGACGTCGAGCCGCCGGACCTCGGGCGCCGCGTCGATCACCAGCTCGTTGAACAGCGACACGACGCCGGCCAGCGCCGGCATCCGCGGCGACCAGTTCGACGACTCGCCGGTGCGCGGGTTGTGGCGGTACACGTTGATCCCCCAGCGCAGCGGCTCGCCGGCGGGCGGCAGCTGGAACGCGAGCAGCGCGTACGGGATCCGGTACTCGGCGGTCCAGCCGCCGGCGTCGACCCGGGTCGCTGCCTCCCATACCCCGTTCCACGACGCGTCGTAGGTGACGTCGCCGAGGAACATCCCGTCGACCTGGACGCCCGCCGGGTTGACCCCGAGCGAGAACGCGGTCCGCCGGTCGCGCCGGCTGTCGATCTCGACGAAGCACCAGTCCGAGGCGTTCTCGTCGTCGCGCCGGCCGACCGGCGCCTGGATCGCCCACGCCGCCGGATCGTCGAGCCGCACGCCGACGTACAGCGCCGCGTCGTCGAACACGACCCGGAAGCTGGTGTGCAGCCGCGACGGCTCGCCGGGCGCCGGCCGCTCCTGCATGAACTGCTCGGCGACCGGCGCCGCCGCCCAGGCGGGCTCGTCGAGCACGCCGTCGATCCGGATCGGGCCGGCGATGCGCAGCGCGGTCAGCCGGCGCGGTTCGAGCAGCGGGTTGGGCGGCTCGCCGGCGGCGCGCGCGTCGCCGGCCGCGACCGCGAACGCCAGCGCGGCCCCGACCACCACCGGGTTGGCGGCGCGCCGCCGGATCGTGTCCATCGCGCCCAGGCATAGGCGGCCGGCGGGCGGTCCGCCCGGGCCGTGCAGCGAGCGGCGGGCGCGGCGGGTCGAGCGGTCGGCCGCGGCGGCGAGCGGTCACGCGAGCTGGCTCGCCTGTTGACCGGTCCGCAAAAACCGGAGAAGTTCCCTGCGCAACAGCTGGTGCGCTCACCAGCGGAGGCGATCGATGCTCGACAGGCGTCACTTCATCACCGGCGCGGGAGGCCTCGCGGCGGCGCTCGCCGCCGGCAAGCTGCTCGGCCGGCGCGCCTGGGCTCAGCCCGCGGCCCAGCCCACGGCGCTGCCGTTCGCGAACGGCGAGCGGCCGCTGGTCCAGTACCCGCAGAAGCGGCCGATGATCCGGCTCACCGAGCGGCCGCCGCAGCTCGAGACGCCGTTCAGCGTGTTCGACCAGGGGCCGATCACGCCCAACGACGCGTTCTTCGTCCGCTACCACCTGGCCAGCATCCCGCAGGAGATCGATCCGGACACGTTCCGGCTGGAGATCGGCGGCAAGGTCGCAAAGCCGCTGTCGCTGTCGCTCAAGGAGCTCAAGGCGATGCCGGCGACCGAGATCGTCGCGGTCAACCAGTGCTCGGGCAACAGCCGCGGATTCTTCGAGCCGCGCGTCGCCGGCGGCCAGCTCGGCAACGGCGCGATGGGCAACGCGCGCTGGAAGGGCGTGACGCTCAAGGCCGTGCTCGACAGGGCGGGCATCCAGGCCGGGGCGCGCCAGGTCGCGCTCGACGGCCTCGACAAGCCGGTGATCGCCGCGACCCCCGACTTCGTCAAGGCGCTCGACGTCGACCACGCGCGCGACGGCGAGGTCGTGCTGGCGTGGGCGATGAACGGCGCCGACCTGCCGTGGCTCAACGGTTATCCCCTGCGCGTCGTGGTGCCCGGCTACTTCGGCACGTACTGGGTGAAGCACGTCAACCAGATCACCGTGATCGACACCGAGCTCGACAGCTTCTGGATGAAGACCGCCTATCGCATTCCGGATAACGAATGCGCGTGTGTGCCGGCCGGCGGCAAGCCCGACAAGACCCGGCCGATCGGCCGGCTCGACGTCCGGTCGTTCATCACCAACCTCGCCGACCAGGCGAAGGTCAAGGCCGGCGCCGCCACCGCGGTGCGCGGCATCGCGTTCGACGGCGGCCACGGCATCAAGGAGGTCGCGCTGTCGATCGACGGCGGCAAGACCTGGAAGCCGACCCAGCTCGGCCGCGACCTCGGCAAGTATTCGTTCCGCGCGTGGCAGACCACCATCAAGCTGCCGGCCGGCGCGCAGACCGTGATGGCGCGCGCGACCAGCCGGACCGGCGAGGTCCAGCCGATGGAGCCGCGGTGGAATCCGGCGGGCTACATGCGCAACGTCGTCGAGACCCTCCACGTGGAGGCCGCATGACGGCGGTGCGTCGCGTCCTCGCCGTGCTCGCGACCGGGGCGCTCGCCGCTGGCGTCACCGCGGCGATCGCCACCCCGGCGGTCGCCCGGCCGGTCACCTACACCCTGCCGGCCGACAGCTCGACGCTGAACAAGACCGCCGAGCCGGGCTACCAGCGCGCCGAGCTCCAGTGCGTGACCTGCCACTCGCGCGACTACATCACCACCCAGCCGCGCGGCAAGGGCAAGGCGTTCTGGACCGCCGAGATCACCAAGATGGTCAATGTCTACGCCGCTCCGATCCCCGAGCCCGATCGCGCGGTGATCGCCGATTACCTCGCGGCGAGCTACTGAATCCCGGCTGAATCCTGGCTGACCACCCGAACGACGAGGCGACCCATGGATACCACCCACCTGTTCTCGCTCCAGGGCAAGACCGCGCTGATCACCGGCGGCTCGCGCGGCATCGGCAAGATGATCGCCGACGGCTTCCTCGCCCAGGGCGCCCGGGTCTACATCTCGTCGCGCAAGGCCGACGCGTGCAAGCAGACCGCCGAGGAGCTGTCGCGCGGCGGCGGCACCTGCGTCGCGCTGCCGATGGACGTGTCGACCCTCGAGGGCGCGCGCGGGCTGGCCGCGGCATACGCCGCGCACGAGAGCTCGCTCGACATCCTGGTCAACAACGCCGGGGCGGCGTGGCTCGCCGGGTTCGACGACTTCCCGGAGAAGGGCTGGGACAAGGTGATGGATCTCAACGTCAAGTCGCCGTTCTTCCTGACCCAGGCGCTCGCCGCCCCGCTGCGCGCCGCGGCCCGCCCCGACCGCCCGGCCAAGGTGATCCACATCGCCTCGATCGACGGGATCTACCTGACGCCGATCGAGACCTACTCGTACGCGGCCAGCAAGTCGGCGCTGATCCAGCTGACCCGGCTGATGGCGTGCCGGCTGGCGAAGGACCACATCGTGGTCACCGCGATCGCACCGGGCCCGTTCAAGTCCGAGATGAACACTCGCGCGCGCGACCACGAGGCCGAGGTCGCGACCCAGGTCCCGGTCGGCCGGATCGGCACCGACCTCGACATGGCGGGCGCGGCGATCTTCCTCGCATCGCGCGCCGGCGACTTCGTGGTCGGCTCGGTGATCACGGTCGACGGCGGCATCGCGTTCGCGACCTCGCCGGCGCGCTAGGACGTCACCCGCGGTTCGTCGTCGCGGTGCGAAGCCGGACGACGTGTGCGCGCTGGTGCGAGTCATGCAGGTCGTTGTGCCTGGTGACACGATGAACGAGCCGGGATCGACGTGCGCGCCCGCCAACGTGGCCAACGTGATCGACCCGCTGCTCGTCCGCCGACTGCGTCTGGCCTCGCTCGCATGTGCGCTCACCGTCGTGGTGCTCGGGTGCGCGGTGTTTCTTGGATGGGTTTCCGGCGTGAGGTGGTTCGAAGCCGCAGCAGCCAGGCCGGCCATCCAGCCGCTGACGGCGCTGTCGCTCGTTCTCGGCGGCTCGGCAGTCCTGCTGTTGCGCGCGCCCGGCCGTGCGCGCGGGCTCGGGCGGGTGCTCGGCGCTCTCCTCCTGTTCCTCGGGCTCGCGACCCTCATCGAGTATGTCGTCGACGCCGACATCGGGCTCGATCAGCTGCTGCTGCGGACGGCGGTGAGCGCCGAGGTGCTGTACCCGGGACGGCTGGCCCCACACACCGCGATCGCGCTCGTCCTGCTCGGCGCCGGCTTGCTCGGATCGGCGCCGCACGGCCCGACGGTCCTCCGCGACGTGCTCGCCGCGCTCGCGGGACTCGTGGCCTTGACCGCGACGATCGGCTTTGCCTACGGTGTCCCCGCGCTGTACCACCTCGATGCGCCGGTCGGCATGGCCGTGTACACCGCGGTGGGGATCGTCCTGCTCGCGTGCGCCATCCTGCTCACGGATCCGGAGCGGGGCCTGCTGCGGGTGGTGGTTCATCGCACGGTGGGCGGCGTGCTCGCCCGGCGGCTCCTGCCGATCGCCACGATCGTGCCGCTGGTGCTGGGCTTCGGATTCTTCATCGTCGGTGAGTGGCTGGGCTGGTTCGGTGTCGCGCTCGGCGCGGCGCTGCTCGTGGTGGCGGCGATCGTGATCCTCACCGCCTTCGTGCTCCACACCGCCGCCGTGCTCGACCGGACCGACGTCGCGCGGCTCGGCACCGAGGACACGCTGTGCGACGAGCGGTCCCGGCTGGCCGCGATCTTCGATCACGCGGCGAGCGGCATCGTGTACATCGACGCGCGCGACCGGCGCGAGACGGCCAACCCGGCGGCCGAGGCGCTCGTCGGTGCGACCCTCACCGGCCGCTCGCTCGACGAGGCTGCGCTGGAGGTCAAGGTCCATGACGTCAACGGACGACCGATCCCGCGCGAGCAGCGACCCTCCCGCCGAGCGCTGCTCGGCGAAGCGGTGGCGCCCGCGGAGATGATCGTCACGCGCCCGGACGGGCAGCGTCGCCCGATCCTGGTCAGCGCGACGCCGGTGCGCGGAGCGCGCGAGGAGGTCGTGGGGGCGGTGTTCGTGCTCGAGGACCTCTCGACGCAGAAGGAGCTCGATCGACTGCGCGCCGAGTTCGCGGCGATCGTCGCCCACGACCTGCGCAACCCGATCTCGGCCATCCTGATGAACGCGGAGCTCGTCCTCGAGCGCGCCGCCGGGCGCGCGGAGGCGGCGGTGCCGGTACACCACATCGAACGGATCCGCCGCTCGGCGGCCCGCCTGGGCGCGCTGGTGGCGGAGATGCTCGACGCGTCGAGGATCGATCTCGGCCGCCTGTCGCTCGATCCGAGGTCGGTCGACATCGCCGAGGTGGTGAACGACCTCCTCCCGCGGCTCGTGCCGGTGATCGGCGACCGCCGCGTGGAGATCGCGGTCGAGGGGGTAGCGCCACGCGCGTTCGTCGACGTCCTGCGGCTCGGTGAGATCGTGACGAACCTGATCGAGAACGCCGCCAGGTTCTCGCCCGTCGAGGCACCGATCCACGTGGCGGTGCGCGCCGCGCGGGGCGGCGTCGAGCTCGCGGTGACCGACGAAGGGAGGGGGATGTCGCCCGACGAGATCGACTTGCTCTTCGATCGAGCGTACCAGGCCAGGCATTCCCGGGAGACCAGGGGCGGGCTCGGCCTCGGCCTCTACATCGCGAAGGGGCTCGTCGATGCTCACGGCGGCCAGATCCGCGTGGAGAGCGCGCTCGGCCACGGCAGCACGTTCTACGTCTGGCTGCCACCGGCGGGTCCGGTGGCGCCGCGTCCCGCGCATGGCGAGGCGCGCGCGGTCCGCTGTGGAATTGCCGTGGTGAGGTGAGCGATGGCCGATCTGCTCCTGGTCGATGACGATCCCGACATCAGCGAGCCGCTCGTCGAGATCCTGCAAGCGGACGGGCACCGCGTTCGGGTCGCCGAGAATGGCGAGGTCGGCCTCCGCCTCCTCGCGGAGGCGATCCCCGATCTCGTGCTGCTCGACGTCGAGATGCCGGTGCTGGGTGGTCCCGACATGGCGAACCAGATGTTTCTCGAGGATGTCGGGCGGGAGCAGGTGCCGATCGTGTTCTTGTCGGGCGTCCCCGATCTGCACCGGATCGCGGATCTGGTGGGGACCGCGTACTACTTGCAGAAGCCGTTCCAGCTCGACGCGCTCAGGAAGGTGGTGGCGCGCGCCCTGGCCGAACGCACCGCACCGACGTATTCAGAATGGCGCCGGATCCATTCGCCCTGATGGACTCCCGTGCACGAGCCCTGGTCGCGTCAGCGGCCGCCGGCGCTCGGCGTCGCCAGCGCACCGGCCGCCGCATAGCCGGGGCGCTCGATCGTCGCTTCGATCGTCGCTTCGGTCATCGCCGCGGCCGTCGCCTCGGTCATCGCCGCGGCCGTCGCCTCGGGGGTGCGCGGTAGCCGGATCGCGACGGTGGTGCCGGTGGCCGGGGTCGACGCGACCGCGATGTCGCCGCCGTGCGCCAGCGCGATCTGCCGGGAGATGAACAGACCGAGGCCGAGGCCGGACGACCGCGCGGCGTGGCGGGGCTCGCGGCGGAACGGCTCGAACAGCGTCGCCAGCCGCTCGGGCGGGATCGCGCCGCGGTTCTCGATCTCGACGACGATGTCGCGGCTGCCGCCGGCCACCCGCACCGCGATCGCGGTACCGGCCTCGCCGTGGGCGAGCGCGTTGGCGATCACGTTGGAGAACAGCTGGAGCAGCCGCTCGGGGTCGCCCGAGCTCGCGCAGTCGCCGGTGGTATGGAACGCGATGTCGCGGCCGCCGTGGCTGGCGTGCAGCTCGTCGAGCGTGCGCTGGACCAGCTCGCGGACGTCGAGCGGCTTGTGGCTGCGCACGAAGCCGACCCCGTCGCCGAGCCGGGCCCGGGTCAGGTCGAGCAGCTGCTCGATCATGACGGTCATCCGCCGGCCGGCCAGCCCCATCCGCGACAGGGTGCGCTGGTGGTCATCGTCGGTCAGCTGGTGGGTGAGCAGCTGGGTGCCGGCGACCAGCGCGCCGAGCGGGTTGCGCAGATCGTGGCCGAGGATCGCGACGAACAGCTCGTGGAGCCGCAGCGCCTGGGTGATCTGGCGGCGCTGGTCGGCGAGCTCGAGGAACACGTCGATCTTGGCCTTGAGGATCTGCGGGTTGATCGGCTTGAACAGGAAGTCGACCGCGCCGGACTCGTAGCCGCGGAACACCCGGGTCGGATCGCTCGCCGCGGCGGTGACGAAGATGATCGGCACGTGCTTGGTGCGCGCGTTGCCCCGCATCAGCTCGGCGAGCTCGAAGCCGTCCATCTCGGGCATCTGGACGTCGACCAGCGCGATCGCGACGTCGTGGACCAGCAGCAGCTCGAGCGCCTCCGCGCCCGAGCGCGCGGCGAGCGGCTGGACGCCGTCGCGCCGCAGCAGGGCCTCCAGCGCGACGAGGTTCTCGGGGACGTCGTCGACGATCAGGACCCCGGGCGCTTCCTGCTTCATGGCGGGCTGCTCCGGTAGATCCTCGCCTCGGGGACGATCTCCGTGAACGCCGGGGCGAGCGCGGAGGACCGCAGGGTCTCTCGCATGCCCAGGCCGAGGAAGCCGCGGTGGCACAGCGCGTCGCGCAGCACGCCGAGCGCGCGGTCCTGCAGCGGCCGGTCGAAGTAGATCAGCACGTTGCGGCACGATACCAGCTGGACCTCGGCGAACGCGCTATCGGTGGCGAGGCTGTGGTCGGCGAACACGATCGCCTTGCGCAGCCGGCGGTCGAACACCGCGCCGCCGTACGCCGCCGCGTAGTGGTCGCTCAGCGAGCCGCGGCCGCCTGCGAGGTGGTAGGCCTCGCTGAACCGCGCCAGCCGCGCGAGGTCGTACACGCCGGCCTGCGCGGCCCGCAGGCACCCGGGGTCGATGTCGGTGGCGTAGATCAGGGTGCGGTCGAGCAGATCCTCCTCGGCGAGCACGATCGCGAGCGAGTACGCCTCCTCGCCGGTCGCGCACCCGGCGACCCACACCTTGAGCGCCGCATAGGTCTGCAGGTAGGGGACCACGTGGGTCCGGATCGCGCGGAAGTACGCCGGATCGCGGAACATGTCGGTGACCTGCACGGTCAGAAACCGCAGCAGCTGGCCAAACACCGCCGGCTCGCGCACGGCGCGGTCGTGGAGCTCCGCGAGCGTCGCGCACCGCAGGTGGACCCGCGCCGCCGCGATCCGGCGCCGGATCGAGCCCCGGACATAGCCGCGGAAGTCGTGGTGATAGATCCGGTAGATCGCGTCGAGCAGCGCGTCGATCGCGATGTTAATCGCGGGGTCGATCTCGGGGTCGATCGCGGCGTGGATCCCGGCACCGATCGCAGCGTCGATCGCGGCGGCGCGCCCGCCGGTGGCTCCGGTCAGTTGCCGATCCATACCCTCACCAGCGACAGCAGCTTGTCGACGTCGAGCGGCTTGGCGATGTAGTCGCTGGCGCCGGCCGCCAGGCAGCGCTCGCGGTCGTCGGCCATCGCCTTGGCGGTCAGCGCGATCACCGGCAGCCGGGCGAACTGCGGATCCTGGCGCAGCTGGCGGGTCGCCTCGAGGCCGTCCATCTCCGGCATCATGATGTCCATCAGCACGAGGTCGACGTCGGGCCGCGCGGCGAGCCGGTCGAGCGCCTCGCGGCCGTTGCGCGCGATGTCGACCACCGCGCCGCACGGCTCGAGCAGGTTGGCCAGCGCGAACACGTTGCGCACGTCGTCCTCGACGACGAGGATCCGGCGGCCGTCGAGCACCGCGTCGCGGCTGCGCGCGTCGCGCAGCATCCGGCGGCGGTCGGGCGGCAGCCGGGACTCGACCTGGTGGAGGAACAGGGTGACCTCGTCGAGCAACCGCTCGGGCGACCGCGCGCCCTTGACGATGATCGACTGCGACAGCCGCTCGAGCGCGTGGACCTCGTCGTGCGACAGCGCGCGGCTGCTGTAGACGATCACCGGCGGGAACCCGGCCAGCTCGCCGCGCGCCATCTCGGCGAGCAGGTCGAGCCCGCTGCGGTCGGGCAGCTCGAGGTCGAGCACCACGCAATCGAACGTCGCGGCGGCGAGCTGGTCGAGCGCGGCGGCGGCGGTCGCCGCGGTGGCGAGCTCGACGCCGTCGCCCGCGAGCAGCCGCGCGGTGGCGTCGCGCGCGACCGGATCGGCCTCGACGACCAGCACGCGGCGCACGGTCCGGGTGAACACGTCCTGCATGTGCCGGATCGCGTCGGCGAGGTGGTCGCGATCGACCGGCTTGACCGCGTAGCTCGCCGCGCCCATCGCGAGCGCGCCGCGCGTGTGGTCGGACGCCGAGCACACGTGGACCGGGATGTGGCGGGTCTCGGGATCGCGCTTGAGCGCGTCGAGCACCGCCAGCCCGGAGCGGTCGGGCAGCCCGAGGTCGAGCACGACCGCGGTCGGCGCAAACCGGCGCGCCAGCGCGAGCCCGTCGTCGGCGGTGGTCGCGACCACGCACACGAAGTCGAGCTCGTGGGCGAGGTCGAACACGACCCGGGCGAACGCGGCGTCGTCCTCGATCACCAGCAGCGAGCGCGCGGCGCCCTGGGCGTGGTCGCGATCGTCGGGGAACGGCGCCGGGCCGGCCGCCGGCAGCGCTGCGATCGCCGGTCCGCGCGACACCGCGGGGACCGGCGAGGTGGAACGCGCGGCCGGCCGGTGGGGCGGCGCGGCGCGGGCCCGCTCGGGCCGCAGCGGCAGGGTCAGCGTGAACGTGCTGCCCTGCCCGGGCGCGCTCACGACCTCGAGCCGGCCGCCGAGCAGGTGGGCGAGGTCGCGCGAGATCGCGAGCCCGAGCCCGGTGCCGGCGAACTTGCGGTTGGTCGCGCCGTCGGCCTGGCGGAACGGCTCGAAGATCAGCTCGTGCTGGTCGGCGGGGATCCCGATCCCGGTGTCGCGCACCGCGAGCTGCACACTGTCGTCGGTCCCGGTGATCGCGAGCGACACGCCGCCGCGCTCGGTGAACTTGAGCGCGTTGGACACCAGGTTCTTGAGGATCTGGGACAGCCGCGTCGGATCGCTGTCGATCCGCTCGGGCGCGCCGGGCTCGATCCGGACCGTCAGCGCGAGCTGCTTGTGGTTCGCGATCGGCTGGAACGCCCGGGTGAGCTCGTCGGTGAGCCTGGCCAGCGTGACCGGCTCGAGCCGGACGTCGAGCACGCCGGCCTCGATCCGGGACAGATCGAGGACGTCGCTGATCAGCGCCAGCAGATCGTTGCCCGCCGCGTAGATCGTCTCGGCGAACTTGACCTGCTCGGCGAGCAGGTTGCCATCGCGGTTGTCGGCGAGCAGCCGGGCGAGGATCAGCACGCTGTTGAGCGGGGTGCGCAGCTCGTGCGACATGTTGGCGAGGAACTGCGACTTGTACGCGCTGGCGCGCTGCAGCTCGGCGCCGGTCCGGACCAGCTCGTCGCGCTGCTGTGCGAGCGACTGCGCCTGGTCCTCGAGCTGGGCGTTGACCTCCTCGAGCTCGGCCTGCTGGTCCTGGAGCTCGGCGCGCGATGCCTCGAGCGCCCGGGCGTTGCGCTCGAGCTGCTCGTTCGACGCCCGCAGCTCCTCCTGCTGGGCGGTCAGTTCCTCGGCCTGGCGCTGGACCTCCTCGAGCAGCTCCTCGAGCTGCATCCGGTCGCGCGCGGTCCGGATCGCCACCGCGATCGACTCCGCCATCCGGTCGAGCGCGTCGAGCTCGACCCGGTCGAGCCGGCGCAGGAAGCCGAGCTCGATCACCGCCTGGACCGTCCCGTCGACGCTCGCCGGCGCGATCGCGAGCTCGCACGGCGCGGTCTTGCCGAGCGTCGAGCCGACGTCGAGGTAGCCCGCCGGCACGTCGCGGAGGTGGAGCGTGCGCGCCTCGCGTGCGGCCTGTCCGGTCAGCCCGTCGCCGGCCCGCACCGCGTCGGTCCCCGGCGCCACCGCGTGCCCCGCGATCCGGCGCAGCTGGTCGCCCTCGACGGCGTAGATCGCACCGACCCGCGCGCCGAGCGCGTCGACCAGCCGGCGCAGCGCCTGGTCGCCGATCGAGGCCAGCCGGTGGTCGCCCTGGAGCTCGGCGCTCAGCGCGAGCTGGACCCGGCGCGACCACGCCTCGGCCTCGACGGCGCGGAAGTCGCGCGACGCCAGCACGCCGATCAGCCCGATCATGCCGAGCACCACCGCGACGCCGCCGAGCATGACGTAGCTCGACCACTGCACCGCGGCCTCCCACTCGTCGGTGCGCTCGGCGAGCAGCGCCTGCTCGCGCATCAGCATCGCATCGACCGCGTCGCGCAGGCGGTCCATCGCCGCCTTGCCGCGATCGCTCTGCACCACCGCGATCGCCCCCGCGGCGTCGCCGGCGCGCCGCAGCTCGATCGTCTCGCGGAGCTCCGCGAGCTTGGTGTCGACCATCGGCGCGACGACCTCGAGCCGGCGCTGCTGCGCGGGGCTGTCGCGCGTGAGCCGGCGCAGCTCGACCAGCTCGGCCGTGATCGCGGCGAGCGCGAGCGGGTACGGCTCGAGGTAGCGCTCGGTGCCGGTCAAGAGGAAGCCGCGCTGGGCGGTCTCGGCGTCCTTGAGCGCCGACAGGAAGCGATGGAGGTGGTCCTCGGTGTCCTCGGTGTGGTGGACCGCCTCCGCCGCCGTGTTGCGCGCCACCAGCGAGCGATACGCCACCGCGGCGATCACCGCGACCGCGGCGAGCGCCGCCACCAGCGCGGCGAGCGCCGATCGCGGTAGCCAGGCGCGCGACCTGGGAGCGGGCGAGGTGGTGCGGTTCACAGCGTGCTCTCGAACGTCGGGGTGGGGCACCCGAGACCCTGTGCTCTCTCGAGACATGGCACACCGCCGCCGCCGCGTCTCGCGGGTCGAGCAGCGATCGATGTGGTCCACAGCTGTGCGCCCGCGACCGGTGTGCGCCTGCGCCCGGGGACCGCGCGCAATTGCGCCGATCACCGGCCGGAACTGGGCGTCTCGTGCACGGAGCGAGCGCCGGTCCGGTCCGGCTCCGGAGCTGCCGGGTCCTTGCGGATCGCGGAACACCCGGCGCGGCCGGAGCGGTACACAGCACGTTGGGGTCCAGGCGCTCATGGAATTTCGCCGGCAGCTCGTCCTAGGACATTCCGCGCTACTGCTCGTCACGCTGATCACGGCGGCGGTCGCCGCGGTCGCGCTGCGGATCTCCAGCGCGCGCCTGGAGTCGGTGTCACGCGATCTGGTCGCCGACATGTTCGCGGTCCAGCGGCTGCAGCTGCGCGCCGAGCAGGTGGTCGCGACCAGCCGCGGCTACCTGCTGACCGGCGAGGCGCGGTCGAGGGACCACTTCGACGGCGCGACCCGCGCGTTCGGCGAGGCGCTGGCCGAGGTCGATCGCCGGCGCGGCGATCTCGGCGGCGAGGTCGCCGCGATCGACCGCGCGGCGAACGGCTACGTCGCCCTGGCGCGGCGCGCCGCGCACGAGCGCGAGGCGACCGGCGATCCCAGGGACATCCTGCCGTTCTTCGAGCAGGACCTGGCCCCGGCGCGCGACCGCTTCGAGGCCGCGCTGACCGCGTTCGCCGACCGCGAGCAGGCGGCGTTCGACGGCGCGGCGAGCAGCGCCCACCGGCTCGCGGCGCGCGCCCAGCTGACCGTGCTCGCGACCACCGCGCTGTCGATCGCGCTCGCCATCGCGCTCGCCGTGCTGTCGAGCCGCCGGCTGGCGTCGCAGTACGCGCGATCGCGCGCCGCCGCCGAGACCGCCCGGCGGGCGACCGCCGCGCGCGACGAGCTGGTCGCGGTCGTCTCGCACGACCTGCGCAATCCGCTGGCGACGATCACGATGGGCGCCGACCTGCTGCACGAGCTCGACGGCAACCCGCGGAGCCGCCCGCACGTCGCGGCGATCGGCAACGCCGCCCGGCAGATGCAGCACCTGATCGAGCAGCTGCTCGACGCCGCCCGGCTGGAGCACGGCACGCTCGAGCTGGCGCTGGCGCGCTGCGAGGTCGGCGACGTGCTCGGCGCGGCGCACTCGCTGTTCCAGGTCCGGGCGGTCGAGGCCGGCGTCGTGCTGACCGCGACCGCCGAGCCCGGCGTGGCGGTCACCGCGGATCGCGAGCGCGTGGTCCAGGTGCTGTCGAACCTGATCGCCAACGCGCTCAAGTTCACGCCGCGCGGCGGCCGGATCGCCGTCACCGCCGGGCGCGACGGGCCGCGCGTCCGGTTCGAGGTCACCGACACCGGCCCGGGCATCGCCGACGACCAGATCGCGCGGCTGTTCGAGCGCTACTGGAAGGGCCGATCGTCGCCGCGCGGCGGCCTCGGCCTCGGCCTGTACATCTGCAAGCAGCTGGTGGCCGCGCACGGCGGCGAGCTCGGCGTGCGCAGCCGGCTCGGCGAGGGCTCGACGTTCTGGTTCACGCTGCCGGCCGCGGGCCCCCCGAGTAAGCCAACGTAGGACTGATCCCTACGTCGAGAGTCGGGGATACCGACGTTTTCTGAGGAAATGAGCGCCATCTCATCAAATCTCGTTAGGATGGCGCCGTGGCCGACGATCCCGCACATCCACCCGCCGAGCGTACCGATCACAGCCCGTGGAACTGGTTGCTGCTGGTGGCGGTCGTGGTTCCGCTGCTGACCTTCGTCTATGACGGCGCAGAGCCGCGGCTGTTCGGCTTCCCGCTGTTCTACTGGCTGCAGCTGTCGTACGTCGGGCTCACGGTCGTGGCCACCTTGGTCGTGTACCGGATGACCCGGCGCAAGCCCGGCCTGGCCACCGCGACGGCTCCCAGGAAGGAGCGCCAGCCGTGACCGGGATCAACTGGACCGAGCTGATCATCCTCGCCGTCCTGTTCGGGATCGTCGCGGCGATGGGCTTCGTCGCAGCCAAGTGGCGGCGACCGGCGACCATGCACCACCTCGACGAGTGGGGGCTCGGCGGCCGCAGCTTCGGCGGCTGGGTCACCTGGTTCCTGATCGGCGGCGACCTGTACACCGCGTACACGTTCGTCGCGGTGCCGGCGCTGCTGTACGCGACCGGCGCGACCGGGTTCTTCGCCGTGCCGTACGCCGTGATCGTCTACCCGCTCGCGTTCCTCGCGCTGGTCCGGCTGTGGTCGGTGTCGCATCGCCACGGCTTCGTGACCCCGGCGGACTTCGTGCGGGCGCGGTTCGGCTCGCCGACGCTGGCGCTGCTGGTCGCGATCACCGGCATCGTCGCGACCATGCCGTACATCGCGCTGCAGCTGGTCGGCATCGAGGCGGTGCTCAAGGCGATCGGGCTGACCGGCGACAGCTTCGTCGCGAAGCACCTCCCGCTGATCATCGCGTTCGCCATCCTCGCCGCCTACACCTACCAGTCCGGACTGCGCGCCCCCGCGCTGATCGCGTTCGTCAAGGACGTGCTGATCTACATCGTGATCCTCGTGGCGATCCTGTGGCTGCCCCACGCGCTCGGCGGCTGGGGCGCGGTGTTCGAGGCCGCGGACCAGAAGTTCATCGCGGCCAAGCGCGGCAGCCTGCTGCTGCCGCCCGGCAGCCACCTGCTGTACATCACGCTCGCGTTCGGCTCTGCGCTCGCGCTGTTCCTGTATCCGCACTCGGTGACCGGCGTGCTGGCGAGCAAGAACCGCGACGTCATCAAGCGCAACATGGCAGCGCTGCCCGCCTACACGCTGTTGCTCGGCCTGATCGCGCTGCTCGGGTTCATGGCGATCGCGGCCAAGGGGCACGGCGTCGTCCCGATCGTCACCGACGGCAAGCCGGACGGCAACACCATGGTCCCGGTGCTGTTCGACAGGATGTTCCCGTCGTGGTTCGCCGGCATCGCGTTCGCCGCGATCGGGATCGGCGCGCTGGTCCCCGCCGCGATCATGTCGATCGCCGCGGCCAACCTGTTCACCCGCAACATCTACGTCGAGTACCTGGACAAGAACAGCTCGCACGAGCGCCAGGCCCAGGTGTCCAAGGTCGTGTCGCTGGTGGTCAAGTTCGGCGCGCTGCTCGTGATCCTGCTCATCGACCCGCAGTTCTCGCTCGACCTCCAGCTGATCGGCGGCGTGATCATCCTGCAGACCCTGCCGTCGGTCGCGATCGGCCTGTTCACCCGGTGGTTTCATCGCGCCGGCCTGATCGCCGGCTGGGTGGTCGGCATTGTCGTCGGGGTCGGCATGCTGTACTCGATCCCCAACCCGGTGACCAAGCACGAGCACTTCGGCGGCTCGGCGTTCCCGCTGTCCAAGTTCGGCCTGGACACCAAGCTGACGATCTACACCGGGTTCGTCGTCGTGATCCTCAACTTGCTCGTCACCATCATCGTCACGCTGATCGCGCGCGCGGCCAAGATCGCCGATGGCCCCGACGCGACCCAGCATTCCGACTACTTCGCAGACGAGGGCGATCCGAAGACCCATTGATCGCCGCGGCGATCCTTGCCGGGGTTCGCCTGTCGCGTGCGGCT
>DATAPF010000272.1:0-6619 GCA_036265355.1 Kofleriaceae bacterium
AGCAGATCGGCGATGTCCTGGTCGCCGAGCCCGAGGTTGCCGATGCCGTGCCGGTCCACGGTGGCGGTGACCTCCGCCGGCGGCCAGCCGCAGCGGACCCCGGTCGTGATGCGGCTGCACGTGCCTACATCGCGCGAGCCGAGGTCGCGCGTGTTCAGGAAGTCGATGAAGTACGCGAGGTTCTCGAAGTAGCCATTGTGCCCGTACGGCGGCGTGACCGCGATGTTGCGCAAGGTAGGGACGCGAAACCTGCCATCCTGCGCCGGGTCACCGACGGTGATCATGAGGCCATGGTCGATGTGGTGCTCGCCCTCGGGGTTGAGTGAGGGAGGCTGGACGTAGAACTTGTTGTTGTCGTACCTCGGGACCCCGAGGTTGGCGTAGCTGTGGTCGGTGAACAGCGGCGGCGTACCATCGGAACCTGGCCGGCTGGGGTGACATCCGGCGCAGTTGCCGCGCGCCGGATCCTCGAAGATCGCCAGGCCGCGCTGCTCGGCGTCGGTCAGCGCGAGCAGGCCTGCGAGGTAGCGATCGTAGCGCGATGAGAACGGTGCCAAAAACATGGTGCGCTCGAACGCCGCGAGGGCTTCGGTGACGTGGCCGAACCCTGTATCGATTTCATCGAGCGCGCCTGGACCGAACAGCTCGCGAAACGCCGGCGCGTAGCTGGCCCTGCGTACCGCGTCCACCACGCTGGCCCGGTCGGGGTTGTTCATCTCCAGCGGATTGAGCAGCGGGACGGCGGCCTGGTCCTCGAGCGTCTGCGCACGGCCATCCCAGAACAGCCCGCCGATCCAGCGGCCGCGCTCGTCAAGGTGCAAGGGCGGAATGTAGCGTGCGTACATCGCGGTCGGAGCGTTGTGCGGGCCGAACCGCCCCGCGACCGCGCCCATCGACGTTGTGCGCGAGCTCTCCGGGTCCCGGAAGGCGACGCGTGCGGCATGGCAGTCAGCGCACGACTGCCCGGGCGGCCGCGACAGTGCCGTGTCGCTGAACACGAGGGCGCCCAGCTGCCCCTTGGCCAGCGACGGGTTCGTCGAGCATCCGACGGCTGGCAGCAAAGCGGTGAGGATGCAGATCTCGAGAAAGGTGCGCATGGCGCCTCCGTGCGAGCGAGGAGCGACCCGCACGCAGCGCTCGGTGCTGCAGATCCGAGGCCGCTCACGGTCCGGTCAGCGGCACGGTGAACAGGTCGGCCATCGCCGCGGTCGTGCTGCGGTCAGCCGCCGCGGCGCACGGCAGCGGCGGGAGCCCGAGGATGCTCTGCACGGTCAGCAGGTACGAACTGGTGTCGTAGTCGGTCTGCGATTTCATGCCATGCGCCGCGTTGGGCGAGATCGCGATGAAGGGCGGGTCGTCCGAGGCCGGCGAACCGCCGCCCTCGTCCCACAAGAGGAAGATCACGCCGCCGCTCTTGTAGTTGTCGGTTGCGAGCAGCTTGGGCACCTCGCTGGCCAGCCAGTTGTCGCCCAGGCGGATCGAGCCGTCGTGCATGTCGTTGTCGAGGTTGGGCGTGATGAACACGTAGCTCGGCAGCGCGTGGTTGGCGATGTCGGCGTCGAGCTGCCCGTAGTCCACGACGTGCGCGTTGCAGCGCTGCTCGGGGTGAAACGCCTTGCCGTCCCAGCCATTGATGTCATCGAAGTAAGCGAACGGATTGTGCTTCGCCGCGTAGCGGCCGTGCGAGGTCAGCCCGCACGGATCGCCCATGCTCTCCTCGTACGCCTTCCAGCTCAGCCCGGCGAGCTCGAGTTGGTCGGCGATGTGCGAGGTCGCGGCCAGGTGGTGCGCCGCCGGATCGGCGTCGTCGAGCACGCCGAAGTTCTGGCCGGCGACCATCCAGAAGTAGTTCGGCTCACTCGGGTGCACGAACGAGTCGTGATAGCCCTCGGCCACGGCGTGGTCGCTGGCCAGCTGGTTGATGTACGGCGCGTCCTTGTTGCCGAAGATCTGGCCGCGGCTGTGGTTCTCCATGACGATGGTGAACACCGTCCCGCCCTTCCAGGCCGCGGGCGCCACCGCCGGATCTTTCGGCAACGGATCGCACGCGACGTTCGTGTTGCCCGAGTTGTTGGCGCAGCCGGCCAGGAACAACGCTGGCCACAGCGAGGCGAACAGGAGAGTGCGGGAAAGTTTCATCATGCGGGACAACCTTGTTATCGACATTACTATTGGCAAGTGCAATGTGTGCGTTTCGGGACTGCAATCGTCGCGCAGATCGTGCGCTGCATGGAATCGCATGGAAGGGAGTTCGGCGATTCGAGATCGGAGTCCGCGGCCCAGACGCAAGCGCATGCCTGCCCGATCTGCGAGGTGGCGCCGGCACGCCGATCCGTGCCCGCCGTCTTGCCCCGCGCATCGGTTGCGCGGAGGCTGCACAGGACGCCGATCTTGCGCGCCGGGGCGATGTGCGGTGAGCCTGCGCCGCCGCGGATGTACCGGCACCGCGGTTGCACTGACTCGCTCGCAAGATGGTGGCACAAGGGTCTCGTCATGGGCATGCTTCGCTCCGGGACGCAACGATTGCGTCGGGCATCCCAGCCAGGATCGCTGGGACCGGGCTGCGTCCCAAATGGTTCGCTCGCGCCGCGGTGGCGATGGCCGCCGCAGCGGCGGCACCGGCGGCGGCCGACCCGGCCACGGATCCGGTGACGGCCAAGCCCGAGGTTGCGAGCGCAGCCGTACCGCGTCCGGCCGGACCCGACGCGCGGCCCACCGTGGCGCCCGGCGGCCCCCCGGCGAGCCGCGAGCTGACCTGGGCCGACCTCGCCGGCGCGCCGGTGCCGGGCGCCGAGAGCGGCCGGATCGATCCGCCGGCCGGGGACTCGATCTGGCGGCTGGGCCTGCGCGGCCTCCTGTTCGTCCCCAAGGTCGCGACCGACGCGGTGCTGTCACCGGTCAAGCTCACCGCGTGGGCCTATGATCGCTACCACCTCGACGAGCTGTACTACCGGGTGTTCTTCAATGACGCACGCACGATCGGCCTGGTCCCGACTGCGGCGCTCGACAGCGGGTTCGGCATCAGCGGCGGCGCGCGGTTCGTCGATCGCAACGTGCTCGGCGCCCGCGAGCACCTCTCGGTCGAGGCCCAGTTCGGCGGTCGCTACCGGCAGGTGTACAAGGCAGCGCTGCGGAGCGGCGACCGGCTCGGCCATCACCTTGCGATCGAAATCGACGGCCAGTACGAGATGCGCCCCAAGGATCCGTTCTGGGGCATCGGTGACAACAGTGACTCGGCGCCGCCCGCTGCCCCGATCGATCCGCGCACCGATCCGACCGCGGTCGATGCCCGCTACCGCGAGCGGATCGCGCGAGCCGCCGGCGTGATCGACGCACGGCTGATCGACCACATCCACCTGCGCAGCTCGACCGAGCTGACCGAGCGCACGTTCGCGGCCAGCTCGGCGAGCGACCTCGGCTCGGGCAGCGTGCCGATCGACGCCGTCTACGATCCGATGACGCTGGTCGGGTTCGGCGGGGTGCGCTCCCTGTACTCCGAGCTGGAGCTCCGGTTCGATGACCGCGGGCGCACCAGCTACTTCGAGCCCGTGGCGCTGTACTCGGTGGGCTCGCTCGCGGCGGTGTTCGCCGGGCGGACCCACCGGCTCGACAGCGCGCCCGACTACTGGCGCTACGGCGTCGACCTCCAGCACTTCTTCCGGCTCACCGAAGGGCCGCGCGTGCTGGCGCTCCGGCTGCGCGGCGAGGGCGTATCCGGCACGCTGGCCGAGGTGCCGTTCACCGAGCTGCCGCAGCTCGGTGGCGCCGATGACCTGCGCGGCTACCCGGCCGACCGGTTCCGCGATCGGGTGTCGGCCGTCGGCTCGGCCGAGTACGAGTGGGACCTGTCGGACCTGCTGTCGGCGAGCGTGTACGTCGACGCCGGCCGGGTGTTCCGATCGCTCGACGACGTCGGGTCCGGACGCCTCCGGGTCGGCTACGGGATCGCGCTGCAGGGCCATACCGAGTACAGCTTCGGCTTCCGCGGCAGCCTGTCGTCGTCGATCGATGGCGGGCTGTTCTTCAATCTGTCGTTCAACCAGGTGTTCGCGCTCGACGAGCGAGTGAGGCGACGATGATGATGAAGCTCCCGGTTCCCATGTTCGCGCTGGCGCTGGCCGCCGGCTGCGCGGCGCCCGAGGTCCCTGCGGCGCGGTTCGCCAACGCCGCCGCGGTGATCCGGGTCGACGATCGCCGCGACGTGCCGGCGCGGCCGGCGGAGCGCGAGTTCTTCCACTCGTACTACCACTACAATGGCATGGTCCAGCGCCGGCTGACCCGGGCGATGGAGCTGCCGCGCAGCGAGCGCGCCCTCGGTGTCAACGCACTCGACGAGGTGCCTGACTCCACCTGGTTCACCAACCGGATCGGGATCCGCGACCTGACGCTCGACGAGGTGCGCACCGGCCCGATCGAGGTCGGCAGCCCGGAGCTGCACAAGCCGTGGACGGTGCGTTCGACCAAGACCGGGGGAAGCGAGTTCGGGTTGATGGTCACCGACGCGCGCGGCGTCAAGTTCATGCTCAAGTTCGATCGCCCAGGAAACGTCGAGCAGGAGACCGCGGCCCACGTCATCGTCGGCAAGCTGCTGTGGGCGTGCGGGTTCAACGTCACCGAGGACCATGTCGTGCTGTTCCGGCCCGAAGAGCTGGTCCTGGCCCCGGACGCGAAGGACCACGATTCGTTCGGCAACAAGCGCCCGCTCGGCCGCGGTGAGCTCGACGCCAGGCTCGCCGGGCTCGGCACGGCTCCCGACGGCCGGATTCGCGCGCTTGCGTCGCTATGGCTTGCGGGCAAGCCGCTCGGCGGTCATCCCGCCGAGGGCGTTCGCGTCGATGATCCCAATGACCGCATTCCTCACCAGCTGCGCCGCGATCTGCGCGGCGCGTACGCGATGTTCGCGTGGCTCGATCACGTCGATGTCCAGGAGAGCAACTTCCTCGACATGTGGGTCGAGGAAGGCAGATGGCACTACGTCAAGCACTACCTGCTCGATTTCGGCAAGGCCCTCGGCGTCATGAGCACGACCGACCGCAATTCGCGCCACGGCTTCGAGTACGTCGTCGACTTCGCGGCGATGCTGCGATCGCTGTTCACCGCGGGGACGGTGCAGCGGCCGTGGGAGGGCCGCGCGCCGTCCCCGCGGCGCGGTGTCGGGATGTTCCGCGCCGAGGACTTCGATCCGGGTGCGTGGAAGCCGGATTCGCCTGCGTACGTGCCGTTCCTGACCGCCGACCGGTTCGACAAGTTCTGGGGAACCAAGATCCTGATCCGGCTGTCGCGCGAGCAGATCCGCGCCGTGGTCGAATCAGCGCGGCTCAGCGACCCGCGCGCCATCGACTACTTGACCGACACGCTGGTCGCGCGGCAGCGCGCCACGGCGCGCTACTGGTTCGATCGCGTCAACCCGCTCGACCATTTCACGGCGGCGCCCGACGGCACTGGCACCTCGCTGTGCTTCGACGACCTGGCGCTGGTCTACCGGCTCGGTCCCGATGGCGCAGCAACGCAGTACCGGATCACCGCGTACGACGCCGAGGCGCGGATGCGCGGGGTCACCGTGCTGGCCCGTCCTGATGCGTCCGGCCATGCGTGCAGCGGTCCGCTGAGTCTCGCGCCGCACGACGGCTACACCATCCTCCGGATCGAGACTGCGCGCCCGGGGTTCAGCAAGCAGACCTTCGTCCACATCGCGCATGATCCCGCATCCGGGGCCCCACGGGTGATCGGGATCTGGCGACAGTGATCCAGCGTTCACGCCCCCTGCACCGTGATGGTGGTCGGACCACGCGCAGCCGCGCGCTGAGGCGGTCGATCTTCGACGCGATGCAGGCGGCGCATCACGCGGCCCTTCACGAGCTCGATGACCACGAGGTAGCTTCCGGCCACGGCGACGAGGAACACCAGGAACCGCGCGGGCAGCGGCTCGAAGCCGAGGACCGGCGCGAGCCTCGTGTATGGCAACAGCACCCCCAGGGCGACCACGCCCAGGGTCGTCGCGGTCAGCGGTGTGCTGGGGCGATCGCGCCACGGCCGTCTCACGGTCCGGATCACGAACAGCACCAGCGTCTGGGTCGCGAGCGACTCGACGAACCAGCCGGTGTGAAACCGTGTCGCACCGAAGTGAAAGACCGCGATGAGGGTGAAGAACGTGATGAAGTCGTAGAGCGAGCTGATCGGTCCCACGACCCACATGAACCGCTTGATCAGGCCGATGTTCCAGCGCTGCGGCGCGCGGAGGTACGCCTCGTCGACGCGGTCGGTCGGGATCGTGACCTGCGCGAGATCGTAGAGGAAGTTGTTGAGCAGGATCTGCATCGGCAGCATTGGCAGGAACGGCAGGAACAGCGCCGCGCCCGCCATGCTGAACATGTTCCCGAAGTTCGAGCTCGTCCCCATGAGCAGGTACTTGAGGACGTTGCCGAACGAGCGCCGCCCCGCCAGGATGCCCGCGTGGAGGACATCGAGGTGGCGCTCGAGCAGGATGATGTCGGACGCCTCGCGTGCCACATCGACCGCGTTCGCGACCGAGATCCCGACGTCAGCGCCATGCAGCGACGGGGCATCGTTGATCCCGTCGCCGAGGAAACCGACGACGTGCCCGCCGGCCTTGAGCGCC
>DATAPF010000273.1:0-3347 GCA_036265355.1 Kofleriaceae bacterium
ATCCCGGTCGCGTTGTAGTGCGACGCGCTGGCGACATTGACGATCCGCCCCTGGCCGGCCTGCTTGACCCGGTCGAGCAGCAACCGGGTGAACAGGTACGGCCCGAGGTGGTTCACGCCCCAGGTCAGCTCGAAGCCGTCCCGGGTCAGGCCCTTCGATCCGGCCATCCCGGCGTTGTTGATCAGGCCGTGGATCGCGATGCCGCGCGCGGCGATCGCCTCGGCGCACGCGCGCACCGAGGCGAGGTCGGCGAGATCGAGCTCGACGTACTCCGCGGCGGTGGTGCCGGTGTCGCGCTGGATCTCGGCGAGCACCGGCGCGGCCTTGTCCTTCGAGCGGCAGGCGAGGAGGACGTGCGCACCGCGCTGCGCGAGCTGCTTCGCGGTGACCTTGCCGATGCCGCTGTTGGCGCCGGTCACGATGAATGTCTGGTTCGCCAGATCTGGGGCCATGGCCGGCAACATCGGGGCGGACGCGGTACGGGTCAAGAGCGCGCGGCCGTTCGCGCGATGTATGCATTGATCCGACCGGCGCCCGCGGTCGCAGGCAACGGCTACCCACCCGGCAACGCCGCGGCGATCCGCCTCGGCGCGAAAGGCTCCATGAAGACTCGAACGATCTCGACGACGGTGCTGCTGGCGGCCGGCCTCGCGGCGTGCGGCGGCCAGGCCGGGGCACCCGCGTCCCCGGCGGCCGCGGCGGCCCCGGCCGCCTCGCTGTACGACCGGCTCGGCAGGAAGGACGCGATCGCGGCGATGGTCAAGGACTTCGTCGAGCAGCGCGTCGCGAACGACGCGCGGATCAACGGCTTGTTCGCCCACGCCGACCTGCCCGGCCTGGAGATGAAGCTGGTCGAGCAGATCTGCGAGGCGACCGGCGGGCCGTGCAAGTACACCGGGCTCTACAAGGACATGAAGACCGCCCACGCCGGCCTGGCGATCAAGGACGCCGACTTCGCCGCGCTGGTCGAGGACCTCACGGCATCGCTCCAGCAGTTCCACGTCGGCGCCGCGGAGCAGCACGAGCTGCTCGCCGCGCTGGGCGAGATGCACGACGACATCGTGACCGCGAAGTAGCGGGCGACTGCCGTTTTTTTGCCATGTCGGATCGGCGGGCGTAGTGCTGGAGGCGATGATCACGAATCGGCCTGGGATCGAGCTGGTCGATGTTCGCCTCGACCATCCCCGCGGCGGTGCGCCGCTGGTCTGCGATGCGAGCATGCGGGTCACCGGCGGCGAGCGCGTGCTCGTCGTCGGCGCCGCCGGGGTCGGCACGTCGCGGCTCGCCGCGGCCGCGCTCGGCGAGGTCGCGCCGGCGGCCGGGCGGATCGAGGTGCTCGGCCGCGACGTCGCGCGGCTGCGCCGGTCGTCGCTGCGCCTGCTGCGCCGGCGGATCGGCATCGTGCCCCAGGACCTGTGCCTGCTCGAGGATCGCAGCGCCCAGCTCAACGTCGTGCTGCCGCTCGAGATCGACGGCATCCCGCGATCGATCTCGATCGAGCGCGCCGCGCGCGTGCTCGCGCTGCTCGGGCTCGAGGCCGACGCGGCGCGGCCGGTCGGCGAGCTCGCGATGGCGGCGCGCCAGCGGGTCGCGGTGGCCCGCGCGCTGGTCCGCGAGCCCGAGCTGGTGATCGCCGACCACCCGACCAGCGCCCAGGACGCCGAGGGCGCCGAGCTGGTGTGCGGCGCGCTGTCCGACGCGGCCGATCGCGGCACTGCGTGCCTGGTGCTCGGCCGCGACCCCGCGCTGCGCGCGATCGCCGAGCGCGAGCGCTGGCGCCAGCTCGCGCTGGTCCATGGCGAGCTCCGGCCGGTGTCGCAGATCGCGATCCAGGGCACCGCGCTCGACGACCTGCTGGTCGACGAGGCGTCATCGCCGATCGGGGCCGCGGGCGCCGAGCCGGCGCGGCGGCCCAACGTGCTGCCGTTCCCGCTCGCGGCGCGGCCGGCGGGGGTGCGATGACCCCGGCGCGGCGCCGCGGATCGCGCAGCCGGGCGAGCCGGATCGGCCCGGGCCCGATCGCCGGCCGCCGGCACGGCGCTGCGGACGCGACGCGCGAGCCCGAGCCGGGCCCCGCGCCCGAGGCGGTGTTCGATCGCGTCACCGGCCCGCTGGGCCCCTACCTGCGCCGCGTCGCCCGGATCGCTCCGGCGCGGCCGGGCGCGCGCGCCGACGAGGGCGCGTGAGGCATCGCGTCGCGCGCCTGGGCGCAGCCGTGCAGCGTGCCGGCGCGATCGCGACCCGCCCGCGCGCCGCGATCTGGACGGCGCTCGCGCTGGTGTGCGCGCTGGGCGTCGCCGCCGGCGCGGTGCTCGCCGCGGCCGCGATCGATCGCTGGGCCGCCGCTCATCCCGGCGCCGGTGCCAGCATGGTCGTCTATCTTGACCCCCGGCTCGACCCCCGGCTCGACCCCCGACCCGATCCCCGGCTCGGCGAACCGGTCGATGATGCCCGCGCCCGGGCGCTGGTCGGCGAGCTGTCGGCGCTGCGCGGGGTCGAGCGCGCCGAGCTGGTGCCGGCTGCCGAGTCGGCGCGCCGGTTGACCCGCGCGCTCGGGGCCGACCCGGCGCTGCTCGACGGCATCGACCTCGCGAGCCTGCCGGCGTCGGTCGAGGTCCGGCTCGCGCCCGGCGTGCGCGACGTGGTGGCGATCAGCCCGACGCTGCGCGCGCTGCGCGGCGCGCCCGGCGTCGCCGACGTCGTGGTCGAGGACGGCGGCGGCGATCCGCTCGCGCCTGCGCTGGCCGGCGCCCGGCAGGTGGCGTGGCCCGCCGCGGCGGTCGTCGCGGCGCTCGCGCTGGTGATCGCGCTCGCGGTGGTCCGGATCGGCCTGGCCCGCCCCGAGCGCGAGGCGCGCGTGCTCGCGCTGCTCGGCGCATCCCCCGGGTTCACCGCGTGGCCGGGCGCGCTGGCCGGCGCGCTGCACGGCGCCGGCGCGGCGCTGGTCGCGGCGGTCGCGCTCGGCCTGGCGCTGCGCGGGCTCGGCACCTCGTTCGCCGGCCTCGCGCCCGTTTCTCCCCAGGTCGCGCTCGGCGCGCTGCTCGGGCTGGGCGCGCTGCTCGGCAGCCTCGGCGGTGGCCTCGCCGGAGCCGGCCATGCGCGCTGAGCCGCGCGCGATCCTCGCCGCGGCGCTCGCGCTGGCGGTGTCCCGGTTTGCCCCGGCGGCATGGGCCGGCGCGAGCGGCGAGCTCGACGGCGCGCCGCCGGCGCCGCCGGCGCAGGGGCCCCCCGTGGCCGCGACTCTGGCGGCCGACCCCGACGGCGCGCCGCGCGACGCACTCGCTCGCCAGCTCGCCGACCAGGCCGCGGCGGTCGATCGCGCGCTCGCAGCGGTCGGCGACAAGCTC
>DATAPF010000274.1:0-31497 GCA_036265355.1 Kofleriaceae bacterium
CGCGTCGGTCGCGCGGCGCAGCGTCGAGCGCGTGCTGCCCGGGCTGCGGGCGTGCTACGCGGCGGCGGCCCGCGCCGGTCGCACCGCGCCCGCGCTCGAGCTCCGGCTGAGCTTCGAGATCGACGAGAACGGCGTGGCGACCCACGCGGCGACCGGCGACGTCGGGTTCGGCTCGCTCGCGCGCTGCGCTGCGGGCGTCGCCGGCCAGATCCGCACCGCGCAGGCCCCCGACGTCGGCACCGCGCGCGTCGTCGTCGTGATCAGGTTCCGCCCGGCGTGACCGGGCGAGCGGTCACAGCTCGCCCCAGCGCAGCGTGCCGCGCACGCCGAACGTGGCGACCGTGATGTCGCCGCCGAAGCTCGCGACCCGCGCCTCGAGCCCGATCGAGCGCTCCCGGCTCATCAGCCAGTCGACGCCGCCGCCGACCACCAGCACGAAGTCGGCCCCGCGATCGAGCGGCCCACCGCCGGACACCACGCCGCCGAGCCCGGCGAACAGGTAGGGGACGACCTGGAGGACGTCGAACCGGAAAACCGCGCCGGCGTCCCCGAGCGAGGCGAACGAGGTCTGGCTCTGCCGGGCCTGGGCGCCGCCGTGAAACACGCCGCCGGCGAGCTCGCCGCGCAGCGCGATGTCGCTGCTGACCGAGTACTCGTAGCTGGCGACCAGCGCCCCGCCGATGTCGGGGCTCAGCGTCGGCGGGGCTTGTCGCCCCACCGGCTTGCCGAGCGCGCTGAACGTCGCCCAGCCCAGCCCGACCGACAGCGCCCGCTCGCCGTCGGCATGCGCGGCTCCACCGAGCGCGATCACGACCAGCAGCGGGGCGAGCTTCATCCGGCGGTTGTATCACCGAGCCAGCACCCCGGCCGCCGGGCCACCGCGCCGCCCGCTCCGCCCGGCCCCCGCGCGAGCGCGAGCGCTCGGCGAGACCGGCCGTGGCGAACCGCACGCATGCCTCTCACATCGGCTGGCCAGATGCGGCGCCGGGGGTGCGCGCCGATGGGGAATGCTGGCCATGCACTGTGACGGAATCCGGGTCATGCCGGGCCCTGCCAGCACGCGGCGTCCCGGATCCGGCAGCGGCGCAAGGACCTGCACCGATGCGGGGTGCATCACTCCCTCTCACGCTCCGGCGGACTCGTCACGGCCCGACAAACTCGGCCATCGTGTCGTCGATATCACGATCGGATTCGGTTGTCCTCCGACGATGTTACGGTGCAAAATCGCCGCCGATGAGGTCCGTTCGTGGTTTTGCCTGAGCGAATCGACGCGCTGGTCGGGTCGACGCTCGGCAAGGACTATCGGGTGCTCCAGGTGCTCGGCACCGGCGGCATGGCCGTCGTGTACCTGGTCGAGCATCAGACGCTGCTCAAGCGGTTCGCTGCCAAGGTGCTGTCGAGCGAGCTCGCGTCCAGCGCCGAGGCGAGGGAACGGTTCGCACAGGAAGCGCACGCCGCTTCGCAACTCGATCACGAGAACATCGTCACGATCAGCGACTTCGGGATCACCGCCGATCAGCGGCCGTTCTTCGTCATGGAGCTGCTGCGCGGCCAGACCCTCGACCAGCGACTCGGCGACGGCCCGATGTCGATCGAGGAGGTCGTCGCGGTCGCGGTGCCGGTCGCGCGCGCGCTGGCGCACGCCCACGCCGAGGGCATCGTGCACCGCGACGTCAAGCCCGAGAACATCTTCCTGGTCCAGCGCAGCCAGGGCCGGTGGGGCGTCAAGGTCGTCGACTTCGGGATCGCCAAGCTGCCGATCAACCCGAAGCGGACCAGCAGGAACGAGACCCTGGGCAGCCCGCTGTTCATGGCGCCCGAGATGATCCGCGGCGAGGACGACGCGGTCGATCAGCGGGCCGACGTGTACTCGTTCGGCGTGCTGCTCTACCTGATGCTGTGCAGGCGGCTGCCGTTCTTCGACGACAACCTGCGCAAGGTGATGCAGATGCACCTGGCGTCGCCGGTGCCGCCGCCCCGCGCGGTCAACCCGGCGCTGCCCGAGCCGCTCGCGCAGGTCGTCGAGCGCGCGCTCGCCAAGCGCGCCGACGATCGCTACCCGTCGCTGGATTCGCTGCTGATCGAGTTCGAGGCCGCGCTGCCGCCGGGCGCCGATCGCCTGCTGATCGAGGCGCAGTCCGGGGCCGCCGCGCACGAGACCCCGTTCGCACAGACCCTGGCGATCGCGCGCGAGTCCCCGCGCATCACGCCGAGCGAGCCCGCGCTGCGGACGATGCGCGTGTCGCCGCTGCCGTCGCCGAGCGCGGTGCTGCCGGTGACCCCGCTGCGGTCGCCGCCGCCGCGCCGGATCGGCATCGTCCTCACCTCGGCGCTGGTCACCGGCCTGCTCGGAATCGTCGCGTACGGCAAGCTCGCCGGGCGGGCGCACCGTCCGGTCACCGGCGGCGCGCGCGGCGAGCTGGTCGCGGCCAGGCCGGTCCCCGTACCCGCCCCGGCGCCGGCTCCCGGCAGCGAGGCGCCCGCGCCGGCCCCGAGCCCCGCCGCGACCCCGCCGCCCGGCGAGCCGGCGGCCGAGCCAGCGGCCGAGCCGGCGCCATCCGAGCATCCGATCGTGACGAGCCGGCGGCCGGTGACGCGGCCCAAGGCGCCGCCGCGGCGCGAGCCGCCGCGCCCCGGCCGGCGCGTCGCGATCGCGGCCGCGCCCGGTGGACCACCGCGCACCGCGCCGGCGGCGCCCGCCGCCGAGCCCCCGCCGAGCCCGCCGCCCGGCGAGCCCGCCCGCGAGCCGCCGGCCGCCCCCGCCGAGCCCGCGCCCGGGCCCGGCGACTCCGCCAGCGCGCCCGCAGCGGTCGGCCCGGGCTCGCTCGACGCGATGCCGGTGTTCGAACACCTCGACGTCCGGGGCTCGCTGGCGAGCTCGGTGGTCAAGCGCGGCATGGAGCGCCAGATCGGATCGCTGCGCGCGTGCTACCAGACCGCCGCGCGCGCCGGCAACGCCACCCCGGCGGTCGATCTCCAGGTCAGCCTCGAGATCGACGAGAACGGCGCGGCGACCCACGTCTCGACCAGCGGGACCGGGTTCGGCCCGCTCGCGCGCTGCGCGGCCAGCGTGCTCGGCGGGGTCCACACTCAGCAGGCGCCGGACACCGGCACGGCGCAGGTCTCTGTCATGCTCCGGTTCCGGCCGTCTTGATCGCCTCGCCATGACCCGCGCAGCCTTGCTCATCGCCCCCACCATGCCTCGATCCACCCATGTCCACCGCGCGGCGATGCTCGCCGCGCTGCTCGCGGCGTCGTGCGGCGACGCGCAGCGCAGCCTGCTGAGCGGCGCGCCCAACCCGCCGGCCGACGTCCAGCAGGCGTGCTCGCTGGCCACCTCGAAGTGCTCGCGCTGCCATCCGATCGATCGGGTCGTGGTCGCGCGCGGGATCGGCGTCGGACGGTGGCAGATGTACGTCGAGCAGATGCGGCTCAAGCCGTCGAGCGGGATCTCGGTGCGCGACGCCGACGTGATCTTCCAGTGTCTGCGCTTCGTGGAGGACTCGTGCACCGACTGCAGGCAGGGCCGATCATGATGTCAACGCGCTGCATGCTCGCCGCCACCGCGGTGCTCGCCGCCGCCGCGGGTCCCGCCGCCGCCGACAGCCTGGAGCGCAACTTCGCGGGCTCGATCCAGCTCGACTACATGGCCGTCCCGTCGGAGTCGGTCGGCCGCAAGATCGCGCTCGACGCGGCGACCGCCGAGGTCTCGATGAAGGTGACCCAGGACTTCGGCGACAACGTGTCGGCGAGCATCAAGCTGTGCGTCGCGTGCCACGGGATCGAGGCCGGCATGGCGTTCTTCGACCTGCGGCTCGCCGACGAGCTCAACTTCCGGGTCGGCCGGTTCACCCCGCAGTTCGGCTCGTTCCCGATCCGCTACGATCCCGCCAACCACCGGACCAGCGACAAGCCGCTGCCCTACGACATGGGCCGGATGCTGCGCTACAGCGAGTGGAACATGGGCGTCCTGCCGTCGCCGTGGGTCGACAACGGCGTCGAGCTCAGCGGCGTCCACTACTTCACCGACGACGTCCGGCTCGACTACGCGGCCTATGCGATCGGCGGGCCGCGCGCGCAGAGCGGCGCCGCCGACTTCAACTACCAGCTGTCGCGCTCGGGCGACGCCTACTACGTCGACAACAACTCGCGGCCGTCGCTCGGCGCCAGCGCCTCGCTCAACGTCGTCGCGGGCAAGACCACGCTGACCGCCGGCGCGTCGGGGATGTTCGGGACCTACGATCCGGACAACAAGCTGCACTACCAGATCGCCGGCGCGCACCTCGTGCTCCAGCTGTCGCGCGTGTTCCTGCGCGCCGAGTACCTCGCGCGGCGGACCGAGATGGCGCTCGGCGACGATCCCGCGCAGCGCTTCAAGTACGGGCCCGGCAAGAACGGCGTGTACGACCCGTACTTCCTCAAGTCGGGCTGGTACGCCGAGCTCGAGCTCCCCGCCGGCGACCGGCTCGACGTCATCCTGCGCTGGGACGGCCTGCGCCGCCAGGGCAACGTGCCGCGCGACAGCGAGCTGCGATCCGACAGCGCGGTGCTGCGCTACACGGCCGGCGCGAGCATCAAGGTCCGCGGCGCGGTCCGGCTCAAGCTCAGCGGCGAGCTCTACGACTTCAGCGACTTCCCTGACGAGGTTGCGATCCACCTCGCCCTCACCGGGACCCTCTGACCATGGAGCCGACCATGCAGCGCGTCGTTCATCGCGTCGTTCCCGGGCTGGTGGCGCTCGCGAGCCTCGGCGCCGCCGCCGGCTGCCGGCTCGGCCCGCTGGTCGACGACCAGCCCGGCGCGAGCGCGAGCGTGCTGCCCAAGAATACGCCGGTGCCCGGCGTCGCCATGAACCGCGATCTGACCGCCCAGATCACCATCAACGACGGCCTCGACGGCGACGCGCTCACGATGTCCAATGGCGTGATCACGCGCGGCACCACCGGCTTCACCGCGGACGGCATGCAGGTCAAGTACTGGCTGTTTGGCCAGACCGACCTCGCGCCCAGCCCGATCTACGTGTTCGGCCGCGGCGACCCGACGTCGAGCTCGTTCGTCCCGCTGACCGATCATCCGCCGATGGTCGGGGTCGTGCCGGGCGACCCCGAGTACCAGCCGATCCACACGATCTATCGCGTCGCGGTCACCGACACGTACGACGGCCAGAAGATCACCACGCTCGGTGCACTGTCCGACGCGATCGAGCTCCAGCTGGTCCAGCCCCCGCTCGCGATCAAGGTGTTCGTCAACTGGCCGATCGTCCGCTCCGGGCTCAAGCTCGAGGTCGGCATCGTCGCCCCGATCGACCCGACCCCGGTCTACGCGCACGGCTACGCCGTCGACAGCTTCCCGCTCGGCGGCCCGCGCGGCATGCAGCCCAACCCGTTCGGGATCCTCCCGACCAGCCAGGTCAGCTTCCTGCGCGAAGCGGGCAAGCCGGACTACGACCCGAACCGGCCGATCTTCCAGGCCACCATCCCGCCGGCAGCGCCGACCCCCGCCCAGATGTTCCCGAGCTACACACCGATCAGCGCCGTGGTGAACGTCGATCTGGTTCCCGGCAGGAACACGACGGACATCCACAAGGACAGCGATCTGTTCGGCCGCGACAACGACGGCAACATCACGACCGCGAACCAGTCGAACGTGGCGCGCTTCACCGTCACCGACCAGCTGCTCGACCTGCAGGTCCAGTTCGCGGAGGGCTCGCCGTGACGCGTTGCGCGGTGCTGCTCGCCCTGGCGGCCGCCGGGTGCTCCGTGGTGCCCGACGTCGGTCCGCGGCTGGCCGGCACCTGCGACGAGAACGACAGCCGGCCTCCCGGCAAGCCGGTGTCGTTCGCCGGCGACATCCAGCCGCTGATCCTCCGCCAGAATGGTGGGTGCGGCTGCCACCTCAACGGGATCGGCACCCAGATCGCCGGCCTGAACCTGAGCTCGGTGTCGACCCTGCGGAGGGGCGGCTTCAACTCCGGGGCGCGGATCGTCATCGCCGGCGATCCGTGCTCCAGCATCATGTACCAGAAGGTGTCGGACACCCCGCCGTTCGGGTCGCGGATGCCGCTCAACGGGCCGCCGTTCTGGACCGCCGACGAGCTCCAGCTGCTCCACGACTGGATCGCCGAGGGGGCGAACGATAACTGACGCCGGCGGGGAGGGCGGCCCAGCCGGCCCAGCCGCGCCTCACCCAGGCAACTGTGCGGACCGGCTCCGAGTCCAAGGGTGCGAATTGACGCGCCACCGACGCGGGTGCTACATCCCCCCGACCTGCCATGGCCGAGAAGGACGTCTCCAAAGCTGCAGAGCCCCCCAAGCCGGTGCACATCGGAGGCGAGTCGCTGGTCGATCGCCTGCTGCCGCACATGAAACAGATCATCATCGCCATCGCCGTGGTGTCGGTGGTGCTCGTGGTGATCTTCACGATCCGGTGGTTCCGCGAGAGCCGCCAGATCGACGAGACCAAGAAGCTGGACGAGGTCCTCACGGTCGCCCGCGAGCCGATCCGGCCCAAGGACGAGAAGCCGGATCCGCAGAAGCCGAGCTTCGGCGATCCCAAGGAGCGCGGCCAGGCGGTGCTCGCCGAGATCGCCAAGCACGGCACCGGCGTCGCCAGTCACGCGTTCCGCGGCGGCGAGCTGATGGACGCCGGCAAGATCGACGACGCGATCGCCGAGTACCGCCAGGGCACCGGCGACAAGACGATCGAGGGCGTGCTGTGCCGCGAGGGCCTGGGCCTCGCGCTCGAGGCCAAGGCGCTGGCCGAGAAGGACAACGCCGCGCGCCAGAAGGGCCTGGAGGAGGCGCTCGCCGCGTTCACCGCGATGCAGCCCGACGAGGCCGGCCTGCGCCGCGCCTACGCGCTGTACCACCAGGGTCGGATCCTCGACAAGCAGCTGCTCGGCAAGCCCGCCGAGGCCAGGGCGCGGTTCGAGAAGGCCAAGGCCGCGATCAAGAGCGACGACGACCTGGGCAGGCTGATCGACAAGCGGCTGGCGGCGCTCGGAGCTTCATGAAGCAGATCAGCAAGCAGTTCGGCAAGCTCGTGGTCGCGGCGGCGATCGCCGCGTCGGTGGCCGCGCCGGTCGCCGTCCTGGGCGGCTGCGAGCCCGCGACGTGGAAGCGGGCCGACGCCATGCGCGCCGGTCCGCCCGAGCCGCTCGGCGAGGACCGGCTGTCGCTGCGCTGGAAGTACATCACCGCCGACCGGCTGACCGAGATCGAGCCCCAGGAGTTCGCGGCCGCGGCGGTCTATGCCGACACCGTGTACATCGGCTCGGCGAGCGGCTGGTTCTTCGCGCTGCGGTCGTCCAACGGCGCGGTGCGCTGGCGCAAGCGGCTGATCGCGGTCGCCAGCGCGCCGATCGTGGTCGCCGGCGTGCTCTACATCGGCGGCGCGGACGGCACGCTGCTCGCGGTCGATGCCCAGACCGGCGTCGAGAAGTGGCGCTACCAGAGCCGCGGCCCGATCGAGCAGCCGCCGGTGGCGGCCGGGGATCTGATCGTGTTCTCCAACGAGGCCGACCAGGTGGTCGCGGTCGACGCGACCACCGGCAAGTTCAAGTGGCAGTACAAGGCCGAGACCCCCGAGGAGTACACGCTGCGCGGCCACGCGGGCGTCACGGTCGACAACGATCTGATCTTCACCGGGTTCTCCAACGGCACGCTGGCCGCGCTGCGCAAGGAGACCGGCACCGTGGCGTGGTCGACCTCGCTCAAGGCCGAGGCCGATCGGTTCATGGACGTCGACGCGACCCCGGTCGTGATCGGCGATCAGCTCTACGCGTCGTCGTCGTCGGGCGGGGTCTACGCGCTCGACAAGGCCACCGGCCTGGTCCGCTGGCGGGTCCCGTTCTGGGACGCCGGCCTGCCGAGCTCGACCGGCAACGTCGGCGGGATCGCGACCGACGGCAAGACGCTCTACATCAGCGTCGCCGACCTCGGGGTGTACGCGATCGACCTCGCCGGCAACGTGCTGTGGCGGGTCGGCGCCAAGGACGGCGGCGAGCCGGCGCAGCCGGTGGTGTGGAACGAGCTCCTGCTGTACACGCTGGCGAGCGACGGCGTGTTCCTCGCCGATCGGCGGACCGGCGAGACCGTCGAGTACTTCGATCCGGGCACCGGCGTGTCGGCGGCGCCCACCGCCACGGCGGACGGCCGGCTGTTCGTGATGTCGAACCGCGGCATCCTGTACGCGTTCGACCTCGAGTGATCACAGCGGATCGACGAACGCCGGGCCGGGCCGGGCGATCACGTAGCCCTGCAGCAGATCGCAGCCGAGGTCGAACAGCACCTGGGCCTCGGCCTCGGTCTCGACGCCTTCGCCGATCACCTGCGTGCCCTGCTCGCGGCACAGCTGGGTGACCGAGCGGATCAGCCGCTGCTTGAGCTGGTGCTTGTCGACGTCGCGCACCAGCGACATGTCGAGCTTGACGAAGTCGGTGTCGAGCGGCGTGAACGTGCCCATCCGGGCGTGGCCACCGCCGAGGTCGTCGATCGCGATGTGGAAGCCGAGCTCGCGCAGCTCGGCGACGCGGTAGCGCAGGTCGATCTGGCCCTCCAGCGACGTCCGCTCGGTGATCTCCAGGACGACGCGCGACGCGACCTTGGACAGCGGCGCGAACGGCGACAGCAACTGCTTGTCGAACAGGTCGAGCAGGTGGAGGTTGATGAACATCAGGCCGCGCTCGGGCGGCGCGCTCGCGATCACCTTGGCGGCCTGGGCGCGCACGTTGCGGCCCAGCACCTGGGTCCGCTCCAGCCGCTCCGCGGCATCGAGGATCGCGCCCGGGTTGGGCAGCACGCGATCGGCCGAGCGCAGCAGCGCCTCGTACCCGAACCGCGCCCGGGTCCCGGCGTGGACGATCGGCTGGAAGTGCAGGGTCAGCGTGGCGAGGCAGCGCGCGAGCTTGTCCTCGAGCTCACGCAGGTGGTACGCGGCGTCGCTGGTCTCGTACAGCGCGTGGGGAGCGCTCCCGGTCGCGAACAGCACCGACTCGACGTCGGCGCCGGGTCCGTGCGGCGGCGGAGGCGGCAGCGGCAGCGCCGGCGACGAGGGAGGTGGCGACCGATCCTGACGACGCTCGTTCGACACGACAAATATCGTACACAACTTCGACCACCCTCACCATTCTTCGAGGCCGCCGCATGGGGTTGCGTTAGGCCACCGTGGGGCGTGGGCGCACCCCATCGCGCAAGATCAGCACAGCCGGCGCAAGTGCTCGCGAAACTCTGCGACGACGTGCGACGCCGGGTGGTGATCGAGCTCGCTGCTCAGCAGGTCATCGACGACCGGCAGATCGAGCACGAGCCGGTACAGCATCAGGCACGCGCGGTTCGACAGCGCCACGAACCGTGCCTCGCCGGTGAGCACGACGTTAGACCCCTCCGGGGTCGTCCACGCGACGGTGAGGTTGGCCGGATCGTAGCGGTACTCGAGCGTGTATCCCAGGGACCCGCGCTCCAGCTTACGGGTGAACGCGACGCGCTGTGGGCGCCCATCGGGGTAGCGCGCGAGCGTGCGCGCCGCCTGGACGATCGGCAGCCAGCGCGGAATTTCCAACGCGTCTGAAAAAGATCTCGTATGCGACCCCGCCGCTCACCGTCAGCGTCGTCGAGACTTCGCTGGACAGCGGACAGCTGGGTGTGGCGTACGCGACGGCCGTTACCATTGAGGTTCCTTTCGAGTGCCCGCACGCTGAGCAACCCCGGTACCAGACCTGCGCAACCAGGTTCTGGACAGTTGGAGCGAGCTTCGTGAGGTCCTAGCCGGCTGCTCGATTAGCCACGGAACCTGGGGTGTCCATTTCCGCAACGCGCCGTACGGATCTGCACCCCCGCTATACGGCCGATCTGCTCCCGCGGATCGCCTAGCGACGTGACAGCTCGGTCACCGGCTGGCAAACCGGACACGACCAGGTCCAGCGCGGCGGCTCGCCGAGCGAGTAACACGCGATCGTCGAGCCACACCGCGTGCACGGCTTGCCCGTGCGGCCGTACACCGCGCGGTTGCGCACCGGCGTGCCGATCAGGGCGTCGCGCGGCGTCGCGATGCTGGCGGCCATCAGCCGGCGCGCCGCCGCGTAGATCGCCTCGAGCGCGCGGCGATCGAGGTGCGCGACCGGCGTGCGCGGATCGATCCCGGCCGCGAACAGCGCCTCGCACTTGTAGATGTTGCCGATCCCGGCGACGACGCGCTGATCGAGCAGGACGTCGGCGATCTGCCGGTCGCCGTGCTCCGCGGCACGCTCGGCGGCGACCCGCGGATCGAACTCGCCGGCCAGCACGTCGGGCCCGAGCGTCCCCACCGCCATGCCGCGCCGGGGATCGCGCCGCTGCGCGACCTCGATCTGCGGCGCGCCGATCCACACGTAGACGCCATCGGCGGTGACCAGCGCCAGGCTGGCTCGGCCGGGCGACAGCCGCGCCAGCATTGCCTCGCCGGCCGCCCGATCGTAGGCCCGGAACCGCCCGTTCATCCCCAGGTGCGCCCGCAGGTAGGCTCCGTCGTCGAGCTCGATCACCAGGTGCTTGCCGTGCGCCGACACCCGCGTCACCGTCCGCCCGGCCGCCTCACGGACCAGGCCCTGCGTGGTCACCCGCTCCAGCTTCCGGCCGGTCAGCCGGGGGGCTAGCAGTGCCGCGATGCGATGGATGCTGTCGCCCTCGGGCATGGAGCGAGAGTAATATTTCAGTTAGGCGGCTCGACAGCCGGTATTTTCGGTAGGCCGGCTCACGTATCGGCGTCGAAATCGGCTTCAGCGTCCGGCTCGGCATCGACATCCTCTGGGTCCGGATCGTCGATCGCCTCGAAGTCGAGGCCGGTGGGATCGTCGTCAGAAATGTTCGTTGAATCGGCTGGTTGACTCCTGGAAGCCAACGAAGTTGGCGGTGGAGTCACCGGGGTTGTCACGGGCGATGGGCGCGAGGGGGGAGGCGGGACGACCGAAGCGGCCTGGGCACGGACCGCCAGGCCGCGGTAATCGGCGCGCGCGGGCCCGGCGAGCAGGACGCGCGCCAGGGGCGACTCGGCCGCCGGTACGCCGTCGATCAGCTCGATCAGCAGCTCGCGGCGGCGCGCCCGGGCCGCCACGCGCGGCAGCCCGACCGCCAGTGCGAGCTCGATCGTCTCGGTCGGCAGATCCCCGGTCGCGATCCGCCGGGCCTTGGGCTCGAGCCACACCGCGAGCTCGCCATCGACCAGGACCGCGGTGGCGCCGACCCGGCGCGCCGGGCGCGCCGCGGGATCGCGCAGCGGGGGCCAGGGCAGGGCGCTGCCCCACGCGCACGCCGGATCGGTCGCGGGCAGCACGTCGACCCGCTGGGTCTCCCCGCGCGGCGCCTCGCGCAGCCGGTCGATCGCCCCCGGCCACGCGAACTGTGCGCCCGCGAGGCTTTCGACGAAGTAGCCGCGCCGCACGGTGCCGGCGTCCTCCATCGCCCGCAGCACGTCGGCGACCGCGGCGAACCCGCCGGGCAGATCATCGGCCTTGGCGGTGGTCCGCCCGGCGATCCCCCAGCGCTCGAGCAGCGCCGTGGCCTGCGCGTGCGCTCGCACGGTCGGCGTTGCCAGCGGCCCCAGTGCGGCGACCAGCGACCACCGGCCGCCGAACGTCGCGTGCGCGTTGACCCGGCGGCCGGCAGGCTGGCCGAGCGAGCGCAGCGGCGCGAACGTGTCGTTGGTGACGGCACCGGCCCACACCAGGTCCCACAGCGCGGCGGCGATCGGCGCGTGGGGCGCGGCGCCCCGCTCGGACCCGAGCCGGACCGATCGATTCCGGTCCGCAGCGAAGCAAGGATCGGAATCACCTTGCGGCGAGGGTCCTCCTTTGGAGCGCGGCTGGAGCTCTGCCGGCCGCGCGACCGCGCTCGCGACCGCCTGCTCGATCGCGACCAGGAACGACGCGCCGCTGCGCGCCAGGTGATCGGCGATCGCGTCGTGCAGCGCCGTGCGGTTCGGGATCGGCTGGGGCTCGGGCGCCAGCGCCAGCGCGCGATCGCGGCGCAGCAGGATCACCCGCCCGTCGCGCGCGCCGAGCGCCCCGGCGCCGACCCACAGCAGCTCGCCGGCCGCGCCGAGCTCGTCGAGCATCCGCGGGTGGTAGTCGAGGATCCGTGCCGGCAGGATCCGCGCCTCGAGCTCGGAGAACGCCAGCGCGACCCCCTCGAGCCGGGCGATCGCGTCGCGCAGCGCGCCGATCCCGCGGCGCGGCTGGTCGAGCCCGTGCCACCGGGGCAGGAACGCGGCGAACGCGGCGGCGCCGACCGGCGCGACCTGCGCGCGCAGCCGGGCCAGCGTGCGGCGGCGCAGCTGGCGCAGCACCTCGGGATCGCAGCTGTCCTTCTGCGTCCCGCCCGGCCGCAGCTCGCCGCGCACCAGCTGCCCGCGCGCCTCGAGCAGGCCGAGCACCGGCTCGATCTGCCCGGCCGGCAGCCCCCAGCGCGCGGCCGGCTCGGCGGCGGTGAACGCGGTGTGGGTGCGGGCCCAGCGCGCGACCAGCGACGGCAGCGCGTCGGCCACCGGCTCGAGTAGCGCGGCCGGCAGCCCGGGCGGCAGCTGCACGCCGAGCCCGTCACGGTAGCGCGCCGCGTCCTCGGCGGCGAGGTAGCGCGCGGCCCCGGCGATCCGGACCGCCGCGATCCGCCGGCTCGCCCGCAGCGCCTCCAGCGCCGCCGGCAGCCCGCCCGCGAGCGCCCCGGCCAGCTCGCCGGCCAGCTCGCCGGCCAGCTCGTCCGGATCAACGCGCTCGGCGATCTCGTCGGCCGACAGGTCGCCGACCCGCCGCAGCAGGTCGTGGATCTCGTCGGCCGACCGTGCCCGGCGGTCCGGCGCGCGCTGCTGCAGCTCGGCCTCGACCTCGGCCATCACCTCGAGATCGAGCAGGTCGCGCAGCTCGCCGCCGCCGATCAGCTCGCGCAGCAGGTTGCGGTCGAGCGTCAGCGCCTGCGCCTTGCGCTCGGCGAGCGGCGCGTCGCCCTCGTAGAGGAACGCCGCGACGTAGTCGAACACCAGCGAGCGGGCGAACGGCGATGCGGTCTCGGTCACCGCCGGCTCGATCCGGATCGCGCGCGACCGGATCTGGCGCAGCACGTCGAGCAGCGCCGGCAGGTCGAACACGTCGCGCAGCACCTCGCGGTAGGTCTCCAGCGTGATCGGGAACGCCGGGAACCGCAGCGCCACCCCCATCAGCTGCTGCGCGCGCAGCCGCTGCGCCCACAGCGGCGTGCGCTGGCCCGGCCGGCGCCGCGGCAACAGCAGCGCGCGCGCCGCGTTCTCCCGGAAGTGGCTGGCGAACACGCTCGACCGCGCGAGCTCGTCGACCAGCACGCCCTCGACGTCGTCGGGATCCGGGATCAGCTGATCGTCGGTCGGCAGCGCGTCGCCGTCGGCGAACCGCAGCGCGATCCCGTCGTCGGTGTACAGCGGGTGGATCGGGTAGCCGAGCTCGGCCTCGAGCTGGCGCGCCAGCACCAGCGACCACGGCGCGTGGACCCGGCTGCCGAACGGCGACAGCACGCAGACCCGGACGTCGCCGATCTCGTCGCGGAACCGCTCGATCGTGATCGCGCGATCGGTCGGCACCCCGCCCACCGCCGCGCGCTGCTCGCCGAGGTACCCGATCAGGTTGTCGGCCGCGAACCGGTCGAGCCGGTGCACCCCGGTCAGCCACGCATGCGCCGCCGCCGGATCGCGCCCCAGCCGGTCGTCGAGCTCGCGGCAGAACGCGCCGAGCGCCCGGCCGAGCTCGAGCGGCCGCCCCGGCCCCTCGCCGCGCCAGAACGGCATCTTGCCCGGCTCGCCTGGCGCCGGTGACACGATCACCCGATCGCGGGTGATGTCCTCGATCCGCCAGGTCGTCGCGCCGAGCAGAAACGTCTCGCCCTTGCGGCTCTCGGCCACCATCTCCTCGTCGAGCTCGCCGACCCGCGGCCCGCCGGCGCCGGCGTGCACCGCGTACGTCCCGCGATCCGGGATCGTCCCGCCCGACACCACGCTGAGCAGCCGCGCGCCCTTGCGGCCGACCAGCACGTCGGTCTGGCGGTCCCAGGTCAGCCGCGGCCGGAGCTCGGCGAACTCGTCGCTCGGGTAGCGCCCGGCCAGCATGTCGAGCACGCCGGTCAGCGCGGCGCGCGACAGGTCGCGGTAGCTCGCCGCGCGGTGGATCAGCCGCTCGAGCTCGTCGACCTTCCACGCGTCGGCCGCCACCATCGCCACGATCTGCTGGGCCAGGACGTCGAGCGCGCTGTCCGGCACCCGGATCGCCTCGACCTCGCCGGCGCGCATCCGGTCCGCCACCACCGTCGCCTCCAGCAGATCGCCGCGGAACTTGGGCACGATCCGCCCGATGCTGACCCCGCCGACGTGGTGGCCGGCGCGGCCGATCCGCTGCAGCCCGCGCGACACCGCGCCCGGCGACTCGACCTGGATCACCAGGTCGACCGTGCCCATGTCGATGCCGAGCTCGAGCGACGACGTCGCGGCGATCGCGCGCAGCCGCCCGGCCTTGAGCGCCTCCTCGATCTCCAGCCGCTGGTGGCGCGCCACCGAGCCGTGGTGCGCGCGGACCAGCTCGATCCCCTTGCCGCCGGCGCTCCCCTTGCCGCCGGCGCTCCCCTGGCCGCCGGCGCTGCCATCGGGTGCCGCACCGGTCGACGCCGCCAGCTCGGTCAGCTGCTGGCTCACCCGCTCGGCCAGCCGCCGCGAGTTGACGAAGATGATCGTCGTCCGGTGCGCCAGGATCAGCGCGAGCAGCCGCGGGTAGATCAGCGGCCACATCCCGCCGCCGTCGCGCGCCGCCGTCCCCGGGTGATCCATCTCGGCCGCCGGCACCTCGATCGCCAGGTCCATCGCCGGCGGCGCGCTGGCGTCGACCACCTCGACCGGCCGGTCGCCGCCCAGGTAGCGCGCGACCTCGGCGAGCGGCCGCTGGGTCGCCGACAGCCCGATCCGCTGCGGCTCCGCGCCGCCCGCGCTGGTCACCAGGTGGCACAGCCGCTCGAGCGACAGCCCGAGGTGGATCCCGCGCTTGGTCGGCGCCAGTGCGTGGATCTCGTCGACGATGATCGTGTCCACTGCGCGCAGCCGCTCGCGCGACCGCCCGGCCAGCACCAGGTACAGCGACTCCGGCGTCGTGATCAGGATATCCGCCGGCTGCCGGCGCTGGCGCTCGCGCTCCCTGGCCGGCGTGTCTCCCGTCCGCACGTCGACCGTGATCTCGCTGCCCGCGCCCAGCCGGACCAGCCCGGCCAGCGGCGCGCGCAGGTTGCGCTCGACGTCGTACGCCAGCGCCTTGATCGGCGACACGTACACCACCCGGGTCCCGGGCTCGCCGCGCGGCGCGCGCGCCAGCCGGTCCAGGCACCACAAGAACGCCGCCAGCGTCTTGCCGCTGCCGGTCGGCGCCAGCATCAGCGTGTGCTGGCCCGCCGCGATGCTCGCCCAGCCGCGCGCCTGCACCGGCGTCGGCTCGGCGAAGCTCTGCCGGAACCAGGTCTGGGTCGCAGCCCCGAACGGTGCCAGCGGATCGGCCACCGCAGCACCATAGCGCCAGCGGCCTTCCGGCTGCAGGCCGTCCGGCCGGCGAGCGGCGCTTTACCTGACAGGACAGATGTCAGCGTTTCGCCGGACCGCGTCGCGATCGCGGATCCCGCCGAGAGTCGGGCCGTGCGCGCTGTCCGCGCAGGGGCTCGCGCTCCTAGGCGGCGTGCCTCCCGCAGAACGTCGACCGCGAGCTCGCCGCCCGCACCGAACCGGACCAGCCCGGCCAGGGCGTTCACGGCTCGCGCCGGTCGCAGAGCCGTCGCTACTTGATCTTCTCGCAGCCGAACTGGTTCACCGTGACGTGTTGCCCGATGTGGAACGGCCCGACGCCTTCCGAGGCAGTACCAGAGATGGAGGTGTAGTAGGGAGCACTCCCCGCCGGGCAGCTCAGTGTCTTGCCACCCGGGAGCGTCAGCGACCCGCCCGCCGGGGGCTTCGGCGCGCGCGGCTTCGGCGCCGGCGGCACGTAACCGCCCCCGCCGGGGATGGGGATCATCCCGCCGTGGATGCGCTCCAGCGCGAGTGCGTCGATATCGATGAGCGAAGAATCGTTTGCCATGGTCTGTCTCCTTGAAAGATGCGCGTGATTGCGTGGATCTGCCGGATGGCAGCGTTCGCGCCGGCGAGGCGCGCTTGCGAGACGGCCCGACGACGCCAGCGGATCGGCCACGGCGGCTGCCATGGCGAGCCGCGGCGGCCCGGGCAGCGTCGGTGGGATCGAGGTCCACGACGTGCTGTCCGAGCCGCCGTCCGCCGAGCCCGCCGCGGGTGCGAGCAGCACGGCCCGCCGCGCATCGCGGCCAGGCGCCGCGACGGTACGCGTCGCGATCAGCGCACCCGGGCGGTCACCGGCTCGCCCCTGCGGTTGCGGGAGCCGTCACTTCTTCTTGGGGGTCGGGACCGCGACGCAGTGATCGTGCTCGTAGTTGACGCTCCCCTTGAGGTTGAGCTTGAAGATCCCGCCTTCCGTGGAGAGCGAGCCGCTGCCGCTACCGCTGACCTTGGTGTGGTCCGGCGCAGTCCCCGCCGGGCAGGTCAGGCTCCCGCCGCCCGGGATCTCCATGCCGGTCCCGCCGGCGGGGATCGGGATCATCCCGCCGGTGACGATCTGCAGTTCGAGCGAGTCGATGGTGATGATCGAAGAATCGTTGCTCATTGTCTGTCTCCTTGAAAGTACCGCTTGTTTGCGTGATCTGCCTATCTGCAGCGTTCGTGCCGAAGAGGCGCATTTGGCAGACTGCGAAGTTAGGTCGCCGCTGCATCGTAGTGCCGAGGTCACGAGTCGACGAATTGCATCGCTCGGGATACGACCATGCATCATGGGTCGTTCTGTCCGAGGCTTGTTCGGCCATGATCACGGCGGCGCCCATCGCCGGCGTCGACGGTGATGTAGGTTGCAGCCATCAATTTGTTGGCTCGAGCCATCAGCGGATCGGGGCTCGTGAGGCAAGCGCGCGAATCGACGTGCGTGATCGATCGGCGCGCCGCTTGCTTATCCCGAGCAGGTAGTCACCACGACCTCGCCACTGCTGGCGAGCGTCGATGATGGCTATTCTATTACCGGCTTCGATGGACGCGCTCGACCACTCAAGTTGTCGAGTATGCGCATTCCTATTTTTTTGGCATCGCGGCGACCACGCCTGCCGGGACGGGCGGACCACCTGGGGCGCGCACTTGGGCCGTGCGGGCCGATGATCGACGTGCTACGGTGATTTCGTGCGCCGTACGACTCGAATGCAGATGCCGATGTCCCTCGAAGGACCTCGGGCATCCGTGCGCGCCGTCTGACCCATTGTTCGGGGCTTCGCCCCGAGGGTCGCGCCGAGCGGCTGCCCTCGTGGCGGCTGCACGGCATCGTCCGAGGGCGGCCTCCGGCCCAGCTGGAGGATCACCATGACCACATCGCTCGTCACCACCGCCATTCCCTACGTCAACGCCCGGCCGCACCTCGGCTTCGCCTACGAGCTGGTGCTCGCCGACGCGCTCGCCCGCCACCGGCGCCGCCGCGGCCGCGGCGTCCGGTTCGTCACCAGCAGCGACGACAACAGCCTGAAGAACGTCGCCGCCGCCGCCCGCGAGGGCATCGCGCCCCCCGCGCTGGTCGAGCGCAACACCGCGGTGTTCCGCGCGCTCGGCCCGCTGCTCGACGTCGCCCCGGACGACTTCGTGCGGACCTCGGTCGACCCGCGCCACTGCGCGGCGGTCGCATGGCTGTGGCGTGCCGCCGCGGCGCGCGGCGATCTCGACCGCCGCCGGTGGAGCGGCCGGTACTGCGCCGGCTGCGAGGCATTCGTCGACGACGACGTCGCGGTGTGCGCCGAGCACGGCACCGCGCCCGAGCCGGTGAGCGAGGACAACTGGTTCTTCCGGCTGTCGCGCTGGCGCGCGCCGATCCGCGACGCGATCGAGTCGGGCCGGCTCGCGATCGTCCCCGACGCCGCGCGCGCCGAGACCCTGGCGTTCCTCGCCGGCGAGGTCCGCGATCTGAGCGTATCGCGCGACGCGCGGCGGGCCAGTGGCTGGGGCATCGCCGCGCCCGGCGATCCGGGGCAGGTGGTCTACGTGTGGTTCGACGCGCTGGCCAGCTACCTGGCCTCGCTCGGGCTCGGCGGTGGCGGCGACGGCGAGCTGCTCCGGCGCTACTGGCTCGCGGGCGACGAGCGCATCCACGTGATCGGCAAGGGGATCACGCGGTTTCACGCCGTGTACTGGCCGGCGTTCCTGCTGTCGGCCGGGCTGCCGCTGCCCGACCGGATCGCCGTGCACGGCTACCTCACGGTCGACGGCGCCAAGATCGCCAAGTCGGGGCGCAGCCTCGAGGTCGGCCCGATCGTCGAGCAGCTCGGCGCCGATGCGCTGCGCTGGTACTTCCTGCGGCGGTGGCGGACCCGGACCGATTCCGACGTCGACACCGCTGCGATCGCCGCGGCCCACGACCGCGACCTCGCCGATGGCCTCGGCAACCTGGTTCAGCGCACCACCGCGCTGGCGGCCCGGCTCCCCGGGGCATCGATCCGGCCGCCGGACGCCGAGCCCGCGGAGGCAGCGCAGCTGCGCGGGCTGGCCGAGGCGCTGCCGGCCCGGGTCGACGCCGCGGTCGACCGCTTCCTGCTCGACGAGGCGGCCGGCGCGGTCGTCGAGCTGATCGACGCCGCCAACCGCGCGCTGGACCGCACGGCGCCGTGGCGCATCGCGCGCGCCGATCCGACGTCACGCTACCCCGCTGGCAGGCCGGCCTCGGTGCGGAGCTCGGCCTCACCGGCGATGTACCAGCCTTCGCCGTCGGTGATCGTGAGCACGCCCAGGATGTAGCGGCTGATGCTGATCACCGGGACGCCGACGTCCCATTCGGCCTCGATATCGTCACGCACGCCGCCGATCAGCGCGTAGCTGCGCGTCGTGCCTTCGGGTATGGACGGGTCGGCGCTCAGAGTGATGTGCAATCCGAGCACGGACGCCTGCAGCGCCTCGCCGGACTCGAACAGCTTGTCGGTGGACTCGACGAATGTGCAGCCGAGCACCTCGCCGACGCGCTTGCCCATCACCGTGAGCGGGTCGCTGGACTCCCGGCGCACCTGAAACGAGATCTGCGGGTGCTCCATGGTCAGTCGCTCTCCGGTGGCTCGATGGTCAGCGGGGCGCCCATGTCTCGCTGATCCTGCTGCATCGTGAACTTGTCGTTGCGCACCGAGCGGATGATGACATTGAAACGATACTGCAGCGACCTGGGCGCGTCGCGATTGCCCGCAATCTTCGCCAGTGCGACGCGCATGTCGCGAATGATCGCGTTGACCGCCGGCAGCTTGGAGCCCGGGATCTTGCCGCGGACCACCGCGTCAGAACTCCCGCTCGCCGAGACGGCCTGGCTGTACAGCTTGTCGCTCGCGATGTACGCGTCGATGTCGAAGTCGGTGGGGTTGAACAGCAACCGCTCGCCGGACACCGGGTCTACCTTGTTCGGGTTGGCCTTCACGCCGGTGGCGATGCTGCCGCGGACCCGCACCTCCGCCGCAGGGTCCAGCGCCTGGAACCGGGGGATGAAGGCCTGGACTGCCGCGTAGACCTCGTCCTGCTTGGCCGCCCACTGCTCCTGGAAGTCCTTGTCATCGAAGTGCGAGATATCGCGGTCCGGCTGCTTGCCGCCGGTCGCCGGTGTCGACGAGGACGGCGCGGGCGTGGTGCTGGCCGGTGTGGTGCTGGCCGGTGTGGTGGAGCCGACCACCTCGTAGTTGTCGTCGTTGGCGTCGACCGACGATGACTTCCCGTCGTCCCATTGCACGGGGTAGTGCTTGCCCCATACGAGCTTGCCGGAGATGACGCCGGTCCGGCCCGTCGAGATCTCACGCACGCGGATGCCGCTCGCCTGGCTGGCACCGAGCTTTCGCTGCACGGCGGCTGCGCCGGTTGCACCACCGGGGGCGAAGCGATCGAGCAGCGCCTCGGCCGAGCCACCGGCGCCGACCCGATCCGCGACGGCGTCGGCGTGCTGCTCGTACGCATCGCCTTCGGCGCCGACCCCTCCCTTGAGCGAGATCCCGGCACGCTGCTGGACCACGTGCGCAGCCTCGTGCGCTGCCGTGTGAAGGTCGGGCGCACCCGCGAACGCCACGTGGTGGCCCGTCGCGAACGCCTGGGCTCCCATCGCCTGCGCTCCCGCCGCGGCCGTCGCGTCGGTATGCGCGGCGATACCCGAGATATCGTGACGTCCGAACGCGCGCTGGATCGCGTCGGCGTGGGGGAGGGGACCGCCGGCGCCGCTCACACCGTGCGAGGCGGCGGCCGCCACCGACGGCGGGCTCTCCGCCGCATCGCCTCCGATGGCTCCTGCGAGCTTGCGCTGGACCTGCTCGACCATCGACTGCTTGCCGACGCCGCCACCGCGGGGGCCGTTCTCCAGATCCTGGACGAACGTGTGCTTGCCGACGCCCTCGCTGTCCCTGCGCTGGACACCGGTCCCACCACCCGACGTGCCATCGAATCGCTCGCGTGCGCTGGTCATGGCGTCTCCGTGGAGCGACGGTACCCGGCTTCCTCCACGAACAGCGACCGGTCGGCGGCGTCCGCGGACGAGAGCCGTCGATCCGCCGCAATACGCGGCGGGCGAGTTGCCACAACGTGCGCGCTCGTCACAGTTCACTCTCTGCACTGTCACCGTCGGGATCCGCGGTGGCGAACGGCTTGCATCACCCCGCGGCATGCGCTGGGATCGCGACTACGACAGCCCCAATGTGGAGGATCGCCGTTCCGAGGGCGGCGCCGGCCTCGGTGGTGGCGGCGGTGGCATTCCGCTGTGGGGGCTGATGGCGATCGCCGGCCGGTTCGGCTGGAAGGGCGTGGTGATCGCGCTGATCGTCGTCGGGCTGCTGAGCTACGGCGGCAGCAACCTGTGCAGCGGATCGGGTAGCTACGACCGCGCGGTCGATCCGCGGTCGGTCGCCACCGAGCGGGCCGACAGCGATCTGACGCACTTCGTCGGCTTCGTGCTCGACGACGTCAACAAGACCTGGACCGATCAGCTACCCGACTACCAGGCCGCGCGGCTCGTACTGTTTCGCAACGCGATCCGGTCGGCGTGCGGCACCGCCACGACCGCGGTCGGGCCGTTCTACTGTCCGCTCGACCGCAAGGTCTACATCGACCTGGCGTTCTACGACGAGCTGCGCCGCCGGTTCGGCGCGCCGGGCGACTTCGCACAGGCCTACGTGATCGCGCACGAGGTCGGCCATCACGTGCAGAACCTGCGCGGCCTGCTCGGCCGCGGCGAGGTCAGCTCGGTGCCGATCGAGCTCCAGGCCGACTGCCTGGCCGGCGCGTGGGCGCGATCGGCCGACGCGCGCGGCCTGGTCGAGGTCGGCGACGTCGATGAAGCGCTCCACGCCGCCGCGCAGATCGGCGATGACACGATCCAGCGCAAGGCGACCGGCCACGTCCAGCCCGAGACGTTCACCCACGGCAGCGCGGCCCAGCGCTCGAGCTCGTTCCGGAGCGGCTACCAGGGCGGTGCGGCAGCCTGTGGCATCCGGTGAACGAACCGAGCCGCCGGCATCGACTTCCAGCGCAGGCGCGGCACCCGCGCGCAAGCGATCTCGGCTGACCGACGGTGCCATGGGCTATGCTCCGCCGGATTCAACCCGGAGCCTGCGCGATGCGGATCTGCGTGTACTGTGCCTCGAGCTCGAAGATCGACGACGCGTACTTCGATGCCACCGAGCGGCTGGGCAGGGCCTTCGTCGCGGCGGGCGTCGAGGTGGTCTACGGCGGCGGATCGAGCGGGCTGATGGGGCGGCTCGCCGACACCGTGCTGGACCTCGGCGGCAAGATCAAGGGCATCATGCCGAGGTTCATGAACGAGATCGAGTGGGCACACCGGCGGCTCACCGACCTCGAGCTCACCGACACCATGCACGAGCGCAAGGCGAAGTTCCTCGAGGGCGTCTACGGCGTGGTCGCGCTCCCGGGAGGGACCGGCACGCTGGAGGAGCTGCTCGAGGCGATCACGCTCAAGCGCCTCGGGCAGCTCAACCGGCCGATCGTCATCGTCAACACCCGCGGGTTCTACGACCCGCTGCGCGAGCTGCTGGAGCGCAGCGTCCGCGAGCGGTTCATGCACGAGAAGCACCTCGAGCTGTGGACGTTCGTCGACGATCCGGAGCAGGTGCTGCCGGCGATGGCGCACTCGCCGGACTGGCCGGCCGACGCGATCGCGATCGCCACGCTCCGGTGACGCCGGCTTGCACCCGGTCAGCGCGCAGCACGCCCGGCGTCGCGCTCAAGCGTTCAGCCGCTGCCGTACGGACGCGTGAGGATCTCCAGGTAGTGGCCGGCCGGATCGTTGAAGTAGACGCCCCGGCCGCCGTCGCGGCGGTTGATCTCGCCCTTGCGGCGATGCGCCGGATCGGCCCAGTAGTCGAGCCCGCGCGCCTGGACCCGGCCGAAGATCTGGTCGAACTCCGCCTCGGTCACGAGGAACGCGTAGTGCTGGACCTGGATATCCTCGTCGGTCTCGAGGAACGCAAGCGTCACCTCGTTGGCGACCTCGACGTCGAGGAACGGGCCGAACGGGTGGGGCGCCGGCAGGCCGAACACGTCGACAAGGAACTTCGCGGATTCGCGCTGATCGCGCGCGTGCACGATGGTGTGGTTCAGCTTGACCGCCATGCCCCCAGGATGACTCCCCCGCGGCGGATCCGGCATGTGCCCGGTCGCCACGCCGGATTCTGTCATCAGGTCGCCGTGTTGGACCGCGCCGGCACTCCCATCCATTCGCCGAGGCGCGCTATCGTGGCGCGGTGGAGCCGCCGCCGCGCTACGACACGATCGGAACCGGGTACGCGCGCACGCGCCGCGAGGACCCGCGACTGCGCGCGCGGATCCACGCCGCGCTCGGCGACGCGCGGACGGTCGTCAACGTCGGAGCCGGCACCGGCTCGTACGAGCCGACCGATCGTCACGTGATCGCCATCGAGCCGAGCGACGTGATGGCGGCGCAGCGTCCGCGCGCGCTCGCTCCCGCGCTGCGCGGAGCGGCGGATGACCTGCCGCTGCGCGACGGCGCCGTCGATGCCGCGATGGCGATCCTCACGATCCACCACTGGGATGAACACCGCGAGCGCGGGGTGCGCGAGCTGCGCCGCGTCGCGCGCGGCCCGGTCGTCATCTTGACGTACGACGCCGAGATCTGTGCCGAGATGTGGCTGGTGAAGGACTACTTCCCCGAGCTCGCGGCGCTCGACCGGGTGATCTTCCCGCCGCCGGCGCAGATCGCAGCGTGGCTCGGCGGCGACGTCGACATCCAGCCGGTCCCGCTGCCGCGCGACTGCCAGGACTGGATGCTCGGCTCGTTCTGGGCCCATCCCGAGCGGGTGCTCGACCCGGACGCGCGCAACGCGACCTCGGGGTTCGCGCGGATGGATCCCGGTGTCGTCGATCGCATCGTCGCCGCGCTCGGCCGCGACCTCGCGGACGGAACGTGGGCCGCGCGCCACGGCCACCTGCGCGAGTTCACCGAGCAGGACGTCGGCCTGCGCCTGGTCGTCGCACGTCCCACCGGGCGTGCTCAGCCGGCCAGCTCGTCGGCGAGGGCCTCGAGGTACTGACGCACCAGGTGCTGGGCGCCGATCGCAGCGTCGGGGAGGGCGGCGGCGGCGGCACGCAGCCGCGCGGGATCCGGCTCGTGCAGATACGCGCGCGCCGTGGTCGCGAACTCGAGGATCTGCTCGAGCACCGCGCGCTCGCCATCCCGCACGACCGAGCAGATCCGGTCCCACGGGCGGTGCATCGCGCGAGGCGAGTGCGCGTCCAGCTCGGCGAGCGCGCGCCGGGCGGCCGCGGCCAGCACCCCGAGCGCCGCGTCCTCGAGCGCACCGCCGAGCCAGGGCAGGTCCCCGTACGGCGTGAGCCCGGCCTCGACGGCGCGTGCCCGCTCGGCCGGCCCCGCCGCCTGGAGGCGAGCCGCCGATAGCGCGCGCTGGAAGCGGCGGTCGAGGCGGCACCCGACGCGGATCCGGGCCGGCAGCTCGAGGGGCAGCTTCCACAGCAGGTGCGCCGCAACCTCGTTGACCGGATCGGAGGCGCGGTCGAACTGCAGGCCGGCTTCGCTGGCGATGTTGCGCTCCAGCGCGAAGCCGAAATACACCATCAGATGCGTGTTGCTGCGAATGCCGTAGGTGAAGTGGACCTCGTCGCCGGTCGCGAGCTCGCGCTCGGCGGTGACCACGAAGCCTTCGAGCGGGTCGTACGTCCAGGTGGTGTCACCGAGCCCGTGATTGAACATCTCGACGAGCGGGATCAGCGCGATGTGATGGTCCAGGCTCCCCGGGGCATGAAAGCCACGCGACAGCACGAGTGCGTTTCCCCACGCGAAGTCCGCCAGCGAGAGCCGCGCGCGGAGATCGGGGGACAGCCGGCCATACGCGGTGTGCACGTCGCGATTCTTCTCGGCCGCGATCGCGTACGCTGCCGTTCCGGCCAGCGCGGCGAGATCGTCCGCGTCGTGGAACATCGGAAGCTCGGCGAGCCGGGCCGGCAGCGCATCGAGGTACGGCCGCCATCGCGACGCGGGTTCCCGCGCCTCGAGCGGCAACCACGCGGCCAGCACGTCCTGTGGACCCGGCTCGGGCCACCCGAGCGCGAGCTCGCCGGTCGTCGACCCGGCCAGCTCGTTGTCGACGATCATCAGGCCTCGCGGGATGGTCACGATCGGCTCGCCGCGCGACAGCGTCCGGCTGGCCCGCACCGACGCGTTGCCGCTGGCGTCGACGCAGAACTCGATGCCGTCCCACGAAGCACCCGCGGCCCGCGCCCACGCCAGCTGCCGCTCGATCGCGGCGGCTCGCTCGTGGGGGGCCGGGGAGACGTCCGGACGCGCAGGCAACGCGGCCCATCCGGGCTCCACGGCGGGCCGCGCGCTGCCCCCGCGATCGACGATCGCTCGGCCGATCGACTCGGCCGCGCGGACAAACTCGCCGGGTTCTGCATCGTCCGGGGGTGCCGAGGCAGACGCCTCGAGCTCGACGCCGAACACGCTCGCGAGCGTCACCTCCAGCGCAGCGTCCATGATCCACGCACCTGGCAGACCGCGATGCCCGACATCGCCGCGAGGCTATCACGGCCACCTCCTGTGCGAGGCTTCGCCATGGCCCAGGTTGGCTCGCGGTTGCTCGGGTGGCACGGCGGGCGTCGACGCTGCGCCGTTCGTCGCGGCGCTGCTCGCGCACGGCGCCGACCCCGATCAGCGCGACACCCGCGGCAGGTCCCCGCGTACGGCGGCGAACCGCGGCGTGTTCCGCCCGGCTTCCGGTCGAGGTTGATCGACGTCGATCCACGAGCAGGCGGGCCGATCGCGCCTTGCTTCCAACTGGATTCTCTCAAGAGTCACCGACCGGCACAAGCTTCCAACGATCGACGCCGTCTGCGATCAGGAACGCATGAATGCATCCCATGCAGTCGTGATCGCCGGCGGAGGTCCGACCGGGCTGATGCTGGCGGGTGAGCTCGCGCTGGCGGGGGTCGAGGTCGCCATCGTCGAGCGGCGCGACACCCAGGAGCTCGCCGGTACGCGCGCCGGCGGGCTGCACGCGCGCACGATCGAGGTGCTCGATCAGCGGGGGATCGCCGATCGCTTTATCTCGCGAGGACAGGTCATGCAGATCGCCTCGTTCGCGGGCCCGCTCGACATCAGCGATCTCCCGGCGCGTCACCCCTACGGGCTCGCGCTGTGGCAGAACCACATCGAGCGCATCCTGGCCGACTGGGTCGGCGAGCTCGCGGTGCCGATCTACCGCGGGCGCGAGGTCACGGGGTTCGCGCAGGACGACACCGGCGTCGACGTCGCGCTGTCCGATGGACGATCGCTGCGCGCGAAGTTCCTCGTCGGCTGCGATGGCGGTCGCAGCCTGGTCCGCAAGACCGCCGGGATCGACTTCGTCGGGTGGGAGCCGTCGACGAGCTACTTGATCGCCGAGGTCGAGATGACCGACGAGCCGGCGTGGGGGATCCGGCGCGACGAGAAGGGCACCCATGCGCTGGGCAAGGTGGAGAACGCGGAGCTCGTGCGCGTCGTGCTGGAAGAACCCCAGGTCGGTCACGGCGAGCCGACGCTGGCCGACGTCCGCGCGGCGCTGGTCGCCGCCTACGGGACCGACTTCGGCGCTCATCGCGCGACGTGGCTGTCGCGGTTCAGCGATGCCGCGCGCCAGGCGGCGTCCTACCGCGAGCGACGCGTGATGCTGGCGGGCGACGCGGCGCACGTGCATTCCCCGGTCGGCGGACAGGGGCTCAACACCGGGGTCCAGGACGCCGTGAACCTGGGATGGAAGCTCGCCCAGGTCGTTCACGGGACATCGCCCGATAGCCTGCTCGACACCTACCAGACCGAGCAGCATCCCGTGGCCGCGCGCGTGCTCCGCACCACGATGGCGCTGACCGCGCTGCATCGCGGCGACGCGCGCAGCAAGGCGTTGAACGAGTCCATCGCCGAGCTGCTGCGGATGGACGAGCCGCGCCGGCGATACGGCGCGATGATGTCGGGCCTCGACATTCACTACGATCTCGGCGCGGGACATCCGCTGCTCGGTCGTCGCATGCCCGATCTCGAGCTGATCACCGAGGCGGGCCCGCTGCGCGTGTTCACGCTGCTGCACGATGCGCGGCCGGTGTTGATCGATCTCGGGGGTGACCTCGACATCACGCCATGGGCCGATCGAGTCCGCCAGATCCGCGCACGCCACGACGGCGCCTGGCAGCTGCCGGTGCTCGGCGCGGTCGCTGCGCCGGCGGCCGTGCTGATCCGGCCCGACGGGCACGTCGCGTGGGTGGGGCAGGGGACGGACCACGGCCTGCGCGACGCGCTTGCGACGTGGTTCGGATCGCCCTGAGATGTGGCACGGGAGCGAAGATAGAGCGTGCGTTACCGCTCCCACGACGAGGACAGTGTCCGCTGGGACGGGTTTCCGTTCCGGCACGGCGACATCGTGATCAGCACCCGGTCGAAATGCGGCACGACCTGGACCCAGATGATCTGCGCACTGCTCGTGTTCCAGGATCCCAGGTTGCCGAGCGCGCTGCCGGAGCTGTCGCCGTGGCTGGACTGGTTGCTCGTTCCGCACGCCGAGGTGCTTGCGCGCCTGGAGCGCCAGCAGCATCGCCGGTTCATCAAGACCCACACGCCGCTCGACGGCATCCCGCTCGACCCGCGGGCCACGTACATCGTGGTGGTCCGGCATCCGCTCGACATGGCGGTCTCGCTGTTTCACCACCGCGACAACATCGACCGTCGGCGCATGGCACAGCTGCTCGGAGTCCCATTGCTGGTCGACGCGAGCCGGCCATCGCCGTCGATTCACGACGCGCTGATCGCCTGGATCGAGCGCGACGTCGCACCGGCGGATGCGCTGGACTCGCTGCCGGGTGTCATGTGGCACGTGGGCGATGCCTGGCGACGCCGGCACGAGCCCAACATCGTGCTGCTGCACTATGCCGACCTCATGGCCGATCTCGGCGGCCAGATGCACCAGCTCGCACGCCGGCTGGGCATCGCCGTGCCGCAGGAGCGCTGGCCTGGGCTCATCGAGGCCGCCGGCTTCGACCAGATGCGTGCCCGGGCCGACCAGCTGGCGCCGGATCCGGTTGGCATCCTGAAGGACCGCAACGCGTTCTTCCGCGAGGGCCGGTCCGGAGCCGGCCGCGCGCTGCTGACGGATGCCGAGCTCGCGCGCTACGAGCAAAGAGCCGCCGAGCTGGCTCCGGCGGACCTGCTGGCCTGGCTGCATCGCTGACCCGCGGTCGCCAGGACGGCGCCGGTCAACTGCGGCACTGGAGAGCTCGCCGTCGTGGTCGCCGCGCTCAACCCTGGATCACGTACGGGACCAGCGCATCGGTCGCCTGCTCGATGTCGAGCTCGCTGGTGTCGATCACCGGGAACCCGAGCGCGTCGGCCTGGCCGCACAGGTACGCGGCCCACGCGTACATGTCGTCGGTGGCGAGCTCGGGCTGGCCGCGCGCGACCAGTCGCGCCTTGCGCACCTCTCGCGCGCAGTGGATCACCACGACACTGCCGCGGACACCGGCGTCCGCGAACGCGCGCAGCGCGAAGGTCGGCCGGGTCTGGCCGTCGAGCACAGCGATGTCGGCGGGCGTGCGGGCGAGGCGCCGGATCCACTCGCTCGTCGTCTTCTCCTGCCAGTCGGGTGGCATCTCGTCGGGCGGTGGCACACCGATCGTGTCGAAGAACGCACACGTCACACCGGCGAGGTTGCGCTCGGCGAGCCTGGTCACGACGGTCGTCTTGCCGGCGCCGGACGCACCGGTGACGACGACGATTCGCGAGGCCATGGCGTATCGTACCCCGGGTTCGACCGGAGCCAGCGCTGCGCAGCGCCGCGTCGTGATTACTTCGGCCCCACCGCTCCGCCGACGTTCCCCAGGCCGCCGCGTAGAAGTGCGGCCGCGAAGGCTTTTCCGAAGTGGGGCCCAGCCACGGTCAGCGTGCAGGTGCCGTCGCCGGGGTCAGCGATGAAGTGCACGAGCGAGTCGTCGCGCCAGACCTCGTACGGCACGTCGACATCCACCGTCTTGACGTGCAACTCGTCGTGGAGCCGCTTGCGCAGCTGCTGCTTCTGCGCGTCGTCGCCGGCGCAGCCCCGGTAGATCACCTGGACGCCGTCGAGCAGCTTGTTGTCGACGATCCGGACCAGGCGCACGAGCCCCTCGACTCCGAGCACCGGGCGCGGATGGTCGAGGTCGACGCTGGTCTCGAACGCGGGATCGATCCAGGCATCCCAGCGATCGTGGGTCAGCCCCAGGCGGCGCGCACCGTCGGCCGCGTCCTCGCCCCACGTGAGCCCGAGCAGGCCCTTCGGGCCCTTGTGTCCGGACATGAAGCAACCTCCCGCGAAGATCGCGAAGCAAGCGACCACGCCCAGCGCGACGGAGCGGTGCAGGCACCTCCCACGAGCGGCGAGCGTTCCAGGCGTGTTCTGGTCTGCCATGGGTTACCCGTTGATGATGCCACGCAGCTGGTTCAGCTGCCCGTTGGTCAGAGAGTTCCACAGCTTGTCGTCGGAAACGAACATGCCGTGGCGGAAGTCGCCGGTCCAGTCATGGCCCTCGATCTGCCGGTACATCGCGCGCCGCTCGCCGGCCGGCGCGGTCTCGAAGACCCGGACCACCAGCGCGCCCTCGTCCTCGGCCGTGTAGCCGTCGAGCAGCTCGTTGACGTAGGCGACGCGCGCGGTGGTCGTCATGCCGCCGAGCTGGTGGGCGCGGTCGAGCTCCTGGCCGCTGGCCAGCGACTGATCGTCGCGGCTGTTGCTCGCCAGGCCGTAGTTCGGCGACCAGTTGATGATGTGGTTCAGGCCGGCGTGAGGGTCGGCGACCAGCGGCGTGAGGAAGCCGTCCCGGTAGGCGCGGCGCGGCTGGAGATCGCCGGTGAAGTGGCTGTCGGTCTCCGGGAACCGGTCGGCGAGATCTTCGAGCGTCTGGCGGATCTCGTGGCCGGGTTGAAGGGCCTCGATGATCTTGGCGCCCACCGCCGGCCCGCTCGTCCCGCAGACCGGCCGAGCCCACAGCTCGTCGAGCGAGCCGGCTCGCCAGTTCTGGGGCGCTTCGGTCGATGCCGGCACCGGCATGCGGGTCTCGGCGAGGTAGCGGTTGCCGGTGGCGGTGGCCGCGCGCACCTGCGCGAAGATCTGGTCGTCCGGCGTCGTCGAGCCGGTGGCCGCCTGGCCGCCGAGCCGGAACGCGGCCTGCACGTCGGCGTTGCCGTCGCGGATCGCAGCCTGCGCGAGCGCGCGCGTCTGGTTGCGCGGATCGGGGTTGTCGAGGTGATCGTCGCCCCAGATCCGGCCGCCGCCCTGGATGTCGACGCCCTCGGCGTTGTCGCGATCGTGGAACACCTTGGCGAGCAGGTCGCCGAGCGTCACGGCGGGCAGGCTCGAGGCCATCGTCTCGATCTGCTGCGAGATCGCGTTGTACATCTGGTTGACGGTCCCGAGCGCCGTCGTGACGTTGCTGGACTGCGCGTTGAGCCGGACCGCGGTGTCCAGCGCCATCTTGTGGCGCAGGTTGTACCAGAACAGCGGATACTTCGTGCCCCAGTACTCTCGGAGATCGCCGATCGGCGTGCGCACGTGGCCGGCGGAGAACGAGTCCGTCAAGTAGTGCTGCGCCGCGGCCTCCATCGCCATCGCGCGATCGCTCGACTCGTGGCGCTGGCCCGCCTGGAACGCCATGCGCAGCGCGGCCTCGTGGGTGCTGCGGTACGAGTTGCCGGCGCTGCCCTCGGGCGACGCGTTGGGCTGGCCGGACGCATCGCGCCCGCGCGGGGCGGCGAAGTGCGTCGTGTTCGCCGCGGCCAGGCGCTGGTAGCGCTCGTTGACCGCGGCCTTGACGGTGTCCGAGAACACGTAGCTGGCCCACGGTCCGCCCGCCGCGAACCGCGCGTCGTTGCCGCGGATCATCTTCAGCGTCCAGATCACCTCGTCGCGGGTGCCGGGCGCCTGGCCGCGGTTCCCGGGGCGCCCCGCGAGATAGAACAGGTCATCCTGCTGGCCCCGGCCGCCGGCCGAGGTGGTGCCTGGGCCCGCGAGGAAGTAGTCGCCGTTCAGCGCGACGATGTCGCCGTGGGTGAGCTGGAACGAGTCGTTGGCCCCGCCGCCGACGTCGTAGTGTGCGGTCCCCGTCGCCGTGTCGCCGAGCGACTGGTGCTCCTGCGAGCCGAAGCACTGGACGGGATGGCCGCTCGAGGCCGTGGCCGAGCCGCTCGTCGAGCCGCCCGCGTGGCGGTCGAGCAGGCCCTCGGCGCTCTTGCCCTGAACGACGGCGTCCGCCACCGCGTTCGCGTGCTGCTCGTATGCGTCGCCGGACTCGCCGACGCCGCCCTTGAGCTGCACGCCGCCGCGCTGCTGGACGACGTGAGCTGCCTCGTGCGCGGCCGTGTGGAGGCTGGGCTCGGAGCCGAACGCGACGTGATGCCCGGTGGCGTAGGCCTCGGCGCCGATCGCCCGGCTCGCGGTCACGGCGGGGCCGCCGACGTGGGCCTCGACCCCGCTGATGTCGTGGCGGCCGAACAGGCGCTGGATCGTGTCCGCGTGCGGGAGCTTGCCACCGCCGCCGGCGATCCCCTGGGCGGCAGCCTGGTGGACCGCGCCGCCATCGGTCGCGCCGGTGCCATGCGCGGAACGCTGCACCGGCAGCTGCTCGGTCAGCGTTCGCTTGCCGGCGGCGGGCGCGCCGGCCTTGCTGGCTTCCTCGCGTGCCAGGCTGGTCGCTGGTTCTTTGTCGAATCCGCCGCCCATGGGTGATCCTCTAGTGGTTGAGATACGTTGGGTGACGCCCGTGTCGCCGTTGTCCGCCGCGTCGCATCGACGGACTTCCCCCCGGCCGGTGCACGACTCATCGTACGGCGGTCGCCGAGCCAGACTCCCGGCTGCCGCGTTGATTTGGCGGGACACGGCTCAAAAG
>DATAPF010000275.1:0-107786 GCA_036265355.1 Kofleriaceae bacterium
ATCCCACGGGGGGCTTTGCCCCCCGCCCCGCCGGCAAAGCCGGCAGGGTCCCCACCCCCCATCTCGCTGCGCTCGATCTTCTGGGTCTCGACCAGCCCGATGTCGGCGTCGCGCAGCACGCCCTCGAGCTGCTTGCGCATCTCGCGCGCGCTGCCGAACCGGTCCTCCGGGCGCTTGGCCAGGCTGCGCATCACGGCGTCCTCGACCGCCGCCGGCAGCTCCACGCCGAGCTGGCTCGGCCGCCGCGGCACGTCCGACAGCTGCTTGTTCATGATCTCGAAGTGGGTGCTGCCGCCGAACGGCGTGTCGCCGACCAGCGACTCGTACAGCGTGGCGCCGAGCGAGTAGATGTCGGTCCGGACGTCGACCTCCTGGCCGCGGACCTGCTCCGGCGACATGTAGCGCACCGTCCCCATGGTCTGGCCGGTCGCGGTGAGCCGGGTCGAGCTGGTCATCTTCGCGATCCCGAAGTCCATCACGGTGGCGACTCCGTCGCGCCCGCGCACCAGGACGTTCGACGGCTTCATGTCGCGGTGGATCACGCCGCGGCCGTGCGCGTACTCCAGCGCGCGCAGCACGTCGATCGCGATCCGGCACGACGTCACCCAGTCGAGCCGCTGGGCCTGGAAGATCATCCGCTCCCAGGTCCGGCCGTCGACGAACTGCATCGCGAGCACGAAGTAGCCCTCGTTCGGGCCGAAGTTGTAGAGGTGGACGATGTTGGGGTGATCGAGCGCCGCCAGCGCCTTGGCCTCCTCGAGGAACCGCGACTTGACCTGGCTATGCGCCGCCAGCTCGGGCGGCAGGATCTTGAGCGCGACCTCCTGGTTGGTCAGGTTGTGGCGGCCCTTGAACACCACGCTCATCCCACCCTGGCCGAGCACGTCGACCAGCTCGTACTGCCCGAGCATCACGGTGCCGAGCATGCGATGCGCGCCGCTCGACCCCAGCGGCTCGCCGCAATGGCCGCACTTGACGTCGATGTCGAGCACGTCCTTGCCGCACGCCGGACAGCTCATGCCGACCTACTCGCTCGCTCGCCGCGCGCGCCCAAGGCCACGCGGTGAAGACCGGTCCGCGACCACCATCGCGATCAGCGTAGCCGAAAATGCGACCGGCCGCAGAGCGCGGCCGGCACGCCAGCGAGGTGATCGCCGGGTAGCTGCGAGGCAGCCAGCCCCGAGCACCAGTTCAGAAGTTGATCACCGCCGCGAGCCGGGCGCGGGTGTAGTCCTCGGTGTCGTTGCCCGGGCCGCCCGACGGCGGGTTGATCGTCCGGGCGACCGGCGTCACGGTCTGGCTCGAGTCGATCGTCTCGCGGCGGCCGGCGCGGATGTCGGCCGTCAGGTGGAGGCTGCGCGACAGCGCCCAGCGCAGGCCGACGCCGATCTCGCCGTAGTCCTGCGTGGTGGTGAAGTCGGCGCCGAAGAAGTCGCCGCTGGTCACCTTGGCCTGCTGCACGCCGCCGCCGGCGAGCAGGTACGGCGCGAAGCTGTTGTGCGCGCCGAGCTCCCAGATCAGCGAGCCGCCGATCCGGCGGTCGGTGCGGTCACCGCTGACGGCGACCAGCGTGCACGGGACGTTGGGCTGGCAGGTCGACACGTCCCCGGAGAACGAGTCCTTGGCGAGCTCGGCCTCCAGCAGCAGGCCGCCGCCGCCCAGGCGCAGCCGGCCGAGCAGGCCGACCTCCGACGCGTCCTTCATGCCGTTGACGCTGGTGCCACCGGCGAACACACCGAACCCCAGGGTGGGCAGCGGGCGCTGGCGCCGCGCGACCACGGCGGCCCCGGGAGCCACGCCCGCGGACACGCCGGGCTGGACGGGGTAGTACGACCCGCCGTAATACGACGGCACGGACTCCGGGTAGTAGTAGTAGTACGGCCGCGGCCACCACCAGTAGGAGTTCCACCACCAGCGCCCACCGACCCAGACGCGCGGCCGGAAGATCGGCCGGACGCCGGGGCGCGCGAACCGGACCGACACGCCGCCGCGGAACCCACCGCTGACGTGCACGCTGCCGCTGAAGTGGCCACGCCCGGCTTCTGCCGTCCCCCCCTGGCTTACCGCGAGCCCGAGGACACCGCCGAGGACCAATGCCGAGGAGGACAGCAAGCGAGGCAAACGCATCATGGGGGGTTCGCTCTTTCGGGGAAGCTGGCCGGAAGGTGGGAACGCTACGCGCTAAGGACGCCGGAGCCCGCCGCTCGGTTTACTGCACCTGGCAGGCCAGGTCCGATTTCACCTGATCGCGCACGAAACGGGCTCGATTCTGACAGCTTACCCGCTGACCGGGAATGAAGGTTTGCTTGAACCTGTGACCGCATTTTCACGCCCGCGCCTGCGTGTGGTGATGCAGCGACAGCTCCGAGTGCTTCGCAACCCCGCCAACTCACAGGCATCCTTGACAGTGGGGAGGCTCGGTCCCTAAAGTCACCCTTCCCGACCGGAGGTCATCTTGAGCGATCCGAAGCGTGGTGGTAGCCGTGACATCAGCGAGCTCAAGCAGCGGCTGGGACTGAAGAAAGCCACCACCCCGACCGCCGGAGCCGCCGCTGGCCGGCCCAACGGCCCCGCCGGCGGCGTCGTGCCGCCGCCCGGGCTCGCTCCCCCGCCTCCGCCCCAGCCGGTGATCCCCAACGCGGCCGATGATCCGTTCGCCGCGATGAACGCGATGGCCGCGGTCGGAACCGTCCAGCGCGCCCCGGAGATCGTCATCGTCAACGACGGCAGGCCGGTCGAGAACGTCGGTGCGTCGTCGCGCGGCGGGGCGATCGCCAGGCTGGCCGCGCCGGCGGTGATCGCGCTGGTCGTCGGCTTCTTGATCGGCCAGATCGCCAAGGGCGCCGCCCTCTACAACGAAGGCCTCAAGGACGCGCGGTCGATCCTCGGCGACAACGGGACCGCGTCGACGGTCAAGAACGTCAAGAAGACGCTGTCCGATCTCGACGGCGTGCTCGACGAGATGCGGACCAAGAACAACTACCGCCCGGACACCGCGGCCGACAAGCGGCTGCGCGAGCTGTCCGGCCGGCTCGACGTCAAGGAAGCCGCGGTGTTCCACACCGCCGGCGCGATCGAGCCCGACGTGTCCAGCCAGATCATGTCGTTCTACGCCGGCTCGGCCGAGGTCAAGAGCATGCTCGACAGCCACGTCAAGGCGGCCGCCGCCGATGACCTGGCGCTCGCCAGCGGCAGGAACGCCGGCACCGCCGCCACGGTCCGCGAGGGCGAGAACGCCACGCTCGCGGCGGCCGGGGCGGTCCGCTACGGCGCGCTGATCCAGGCGCCGACCGACACCGACCGCAGCGACTTCGGGGTCAAGCTCGTCGAGCTCGGCCCGCCGTACTGCGGCGGCGCGCAGCCGGTGACCACCGGCAAGTGCGAGAGCAACGAGGCGCCGACCGCGTTCGCCTACCGCACCGAGCCGGGCGCGCCGTGGACCAAGGGCGACCTGCAGGTCCAGGGCAGCGACAGCGTGCCGGCCAAGAAGCTCGTGCTGCTGCTCGCCGACGGCACCCGCGACGCGCTGATCAAGGGCAGCGAGCCCGGCGCCTCCGAGGTGTTCTACGTCAAGCGGCTGCGCCAGCTCAGCGAGCGCACCAAGAAGCTGATCGAGGAGGCCAACAAGCTCGAGCAGCGGCTGCAGGCCGAGTCGAACAAGGGCGCCCGGTTCAGCTTCTTCCTGTAGCCCCGATCACGGCGGTCCGTCGCGTAGCCCCGGTGGCCGCCGCGGCGGCGATTGAATCCGCCGGCTGACCCATCCGTTTCACATGGTGCGATCGCGCGGTACGATGCGGTCGCTGATGGAGGCTCGCATGCGTCGCTTTCCCCGGATCTCGATCCTCGCGCTGCTCGGCTCGCTCGCGCTCGGGGCGCCGGCGGCGGTCCAGGCCGGCCCGAAGCCGCAACCGGCCGCCCGGAAGCCGGCGAAGCGGACCCCGATGACCGCCGATCACAAGAAGGCGCTGGCCGAGCTGTTCGGCGGCTTCAAGTTCGGCATGACCAAGGACGAGGTCATCGCGGTGTTCTCGAAGCAGCTCGACGCGCGCTACGAGGACCAGATCAAGGCGACCACCGACACCGCCGAGCAAGATCAGCTGCGCCGCGCCAAGCACAACGAGGTCACCCGGCTGCAGCAGAGCTACGTCGCCTTCGACACCGGCAAGCCATCGCCGTGGGACGTGTCGATCGTCGAGGACGAGTTCGCCCACAACACCGGCGAGTCGATGCTCGAGCGCTGGGAGAACCAGGCCGGCAGGAACCAGCGCCGGTTCTTCTTCTTCTTCGAGGGCAAGCTGTGGAAGATGTTCATCTCGCTCGACGTCTCGATCCTGCCCGAGGACAAGCTGAACTTCGAGACGTTCCGGTCGACGATGGAGCGGATGTACGGCGCGGGTGAGGTCGAGGGCGGCAAGATCACCTGGCGCACCGACAGCTTCGACGCCCGCGCGGTCGACAAGCTCAAGAGCTACGGCGCGCTCGCGCAGGTGGTCGAGGATCCCCGGGTGCGCACCCAGATCGAGGCGGTGCGCGAAGCCAAGGCGCCGCCGCGCCACCAGGGCAACACGATGATCCAGTCGGTGATCGACAACGGCAAGGACCGCCCGAGCGTGAAGGCCGACAGCACCACGGTCGACACCGTGATCCGCGCCCAGGGCGGCACCCCGCCGCCGAACAAGTAAACGACCGAGCGCAGGCCCTTCAGGTGCAGGGCCGCGCGACGCGACGCGCCCCTCTCGATCCCCGGCTACGGGATCGACACCGGCGCCTTGTTCGCCGAGAGCGAGGCCGAGGCGCCGGTCAGTGCGTCGGGCGTGACCTGGATGTCGACCTCGTGGCCGGTGACCGAGCCGTGGCAGCCGGCGCACACCGCGTCGAACAGCGGCTCCACGATGCCCATCGAGATCTGCTCGCCCGGGCCGAGCTGGTGCTCCTCGCCCATCGTGACCACGCTGTTCTGCTTGTCGTCCTGCAGCTCGAGCACGACGCCGGTCGCCGACGGCAGCTGGACCCGCACCGAGCCGTCGTCGGCGAGCTGGGCCCGGCCGAGCAGCGAGCGGTTCTGGTAGATGCCGTTGGTGTTGGCGGTGCAGCCCATCGGGCACAGCCCCTCGCTGTAGATCGCGAGGAACTTCGCCTTGCGGAACGCATCGACCGGCCGGCCGCGCCGCAGGTTGCCGGTCAGCAGCGTGAACAACATCGGCGCGTCGGGCATGTGGAGCACGGCGTGCGCCGGATCGCCGGTGTCGCTGCCGCCGAACACCAGCTGGCGGCGGTTCTCGTACAGCGCGCGCGGCGGGTAGCGGTAGACCAGCACGGCGTCGACCAGCGCGCTGCCGGCCGGCGCGGCGATCAGCGTGTGCTGCGCGCCGCTGCGCGGGTTGACCGCGACGAGGTCGAACCCGCCGGTCGACGCCGAGCTCGCGTACGACGCCATGATCTCGCCGTCGGGCAGCGACACCGGGGAGCGGTAGCTCGCCGCCGAGCCGGCGCGGCCGGTCGCCGCGGCAAGCGGCGTGGGCGGGTCGGCGCCGTCGTTGGGGGCGACGATGCGCAGCGCCGGGATGAACCCGACGTCGCTGCGGCCCTGCTCGAACGGCCCGATGCTGCGGTTGAACACGCCGAGCGCGCCGCCGCGGCCCGGCGCGACCGGCGTGCCCTCGTCCTTGAGGTCGGACAGGATCACCAGGAAGTTGCCGTCGCTGCCCTCGCGGATCTGGGTCGCCGAGGCATAGCCGATCGACGGCTTGGTCTGGGTCAGGTCGGTCAGGCTCGCGTACTGCGAGATCGCCCGCTGGCCGAGCAGCGGGTGGTAGTCCGTGCGGTCCCAGTTGATGCGGCGGCCCGACAGCTGGTAGAAGCCGTCGCTCGCCTTCTCGGTGGTCATCGTGATCCGGCCCTCGCGCATGAAGTGCGGCGAGACCTCGGAGTTCGACAGGAACGTGATCTGCTCGTACGAGCCCTGGTTGACGGTGTCGCCGCTGATCGCGACCCGCCACAGGTCGGACTGCGGCAGGAACCGCTTGCGCGACACGGTCGGACCGACCCCGGGCTTGCCGCGGGTCGACGCGAACACGATCCACTTGCCGTCGGGCGAGAACGCGGGGTCGAAGTTGTGGATCTTGCCGTCCGGCGTCGTGACCCGGACGCAGGTCGTCGGATCGCTGAGCCGGAACATGTAGACCTGGAGCGCGTCGCTGGCGCTGGCCCGCGCCGCGAACACGACGTGATCGCCGTCGGGCGCGACGTCGGGGCTGCGGATGTCGCCGCCGGCGACCGCGCCGCAGCTGGTGAGCGGGATCGCCGCCGTGGTGAACGGCCCGTTGATCTGCTGGCCGGTGCCGAACGTCGCGTCGCCGCGCCGGAGCTCGGCGCCGCCGGCGAACGTGTCGAACGCCAGCGGATCGCCGTCGAGCGCGGCGATCGATCGCTGGACGTACACGATGGTCGCCGGATCGGTCGGGTTCATCGGCGTGACCTGGCCCGGGATCAGGCTGCGCTCGAGGGTGAGCCAGGCCTGGATGATGCACAGCGGGCTGAAGTCCTCGGGATCCGGCAGCGGCTTCGTCGGATCGATGTTGCACGCCATGGTGGGGTTCGGGGCTTCCAGCACCGGACCGCCGCGGTGGGCGATCCCGAGCGCGCTGCCGCCGTTGCTGATCAGCGCCTTGGACACCGCGCGGCCGCGGTGGGCGTCGGGGAACTCGATCGCCATGAACTCGGTCTTGAGCAGCTCGTAGTTCTTCTCGAGCGCGACCGCCGAGAAGAACCCCTGGGTGCCGCTGCGCAGCTTGAAGTCGTTGGTCGCGTCCGGGCTATGGCAGGCCTGGAACGAGCAACCGCGCGCCAGCAGGATCGGCTGGACGTAGCTGGCGAAGAACTTCTTGCCGGCGTCGGTCCCGGCGAAGTCGAGCAGGCCAGCCTGCATCGCCCACGCGCGGATCGCCTTGTAGTCCGCGTCGTCGGTGCCCGAGAACTGATCGCCGCCGGTGTGGCCGCGGCCGCCCTGGCTGACCGCGAGCGGGACGCGGAGGATCTGCGAGTCCTCGACCGGCGCGTTGACGAACGACCACGCCTGGCTGAAGTTGAACGCGAGCTCGTCGTCGCTCGTGCCGCACGTGATGTAGAAGTCCGACTGCGGCGCGCCGTGGCAGCTGCCCGCGTTGCAGCCGTGCCGGGTCAGGATCGGCTGCACGGTGAGCCGGAACAGGTCGAAGCTGGCCTGGGTCGTCGGCGTGACGTAGGTCGCCCTGGAGAACCCGGACGGGATGCTGTCCGAGCACGCGCCGTTGCCGGTCTGCGGCGGGGTCGGCGGCTTGAGCCCGTTCTCGGTCGCGCCGTTGTCCAGCCAGTTGCGCAGCGCGAGGAACGCGTCGGAGTTGACGTCGAGGATCGGCCCGCCGGAGTGCTGGATCTCGAGCGGGCGGGACGGGCTGACCGCCTTGTCGATGCCGGGGACCTTGGTGTCGTAGTACAGCGCCAGCGCGCCGGTCGGCGCCGCCTTGATCAGCAGCAGCGGGTACGCATACGCGCCGAACGGCGTCAGCACGTCGCGCCGCTTCTGCACGCTGGTGAACGACGTGACGTCGAAGTTGCCGGCCGCGAACTGGAACGGATCTTCGGGGTTGGTCGAGTGGCAGCCCGAGGTGTTGCCGGCGCACTTCTGCTGCAGGATCGGCTCGATGTTGCGCTGGTAGAACGTGCGGCCGGGCGGCGAGTCGCCGCACCCGGCGGCCGCAGCGGCGGCGGCAAGCACCGCGGCGACCAGCGGAGGGCTCGAAAGGGACCGCGATCTGCGCGCGGCGGACCGCGCTCGTTCAGCTCCCATGGGGGTCATGATACTCCAAGCGTCGTCGGGAAGGCCGGCTCCAGAACGGCAACGGACGAGGAGCCGCGCGACGCGACGCGCGGAGGGGTGAATCGCCCGGCTTTGCCGGGCGAGAGGGGACGGGAACGTCCCCTGGGGATCAACGAGCCGCGCGACGCGACGCGCGGAGGGGTGAATCGACCCGCACGAGCTTTGCGGGCTCGCTGCGGCTTCGATCACGGTCCGTCGGGATCCGGCGCGGTCAGTGAAGCTTCGCGAGCGACGCCTTCGCCACGCCGCTCACCAGCCCGCTCTTGTCGGAGCTCGCCTGGATCAGCGCGGCGCGCGACGCCGCGTTGCCGAGCTGGCCGAGCGCCCAGGCCGCGTTGCGCCGCACCGCGGAATCGAGGTCGCCGACCACCATCGCCTCGAGCGTGGCGCGCCCGCCCTGCTCGCCCATCGCGCCGACCACCGCGGCGGCCTGGGCGCGGACCCCGGCGTCGCGATCGCCGAGCATCGGGACCACCGGCGCCGCGGTCTGCTGGCCGAGCATGTCGCGCCACGCGGTCACGGCCGCGCCGCGGACGCCGGCGTCGGCGTCGGCCATCGCGGTGACCAGCACGTCGTTGCTGGCGGTGTGCCCCATGTAGCCGATCGCGCGGACCACGGCGAGCCGGGCATCGACCCCGAGGTCGGTGCGGTGGATCGCCGCGCGCAGCGGCGCGATCGCCGACAGCGTGCGGGTCCGGCCGAGGAAGTCAGCCGCGTTGCGGACCTTGGTCGTGTCGCCGTGCGGCAGGTCGGCGACGAAGCCGTCGACCAGCATGTCGCGGAGCGCCGGCCGGCGGCCGAACCACCACGCGGCGACCTCGCGAACGGCGTAGCGCGAGTCCTCGGTCAAGGCGGTGACGAGCGGGATGCAGTCCGGGCAGATCAGCGACTCGGTGCGCTCGAGCTCGGCGGCGATCGCGTCGGTCGAGCCGGACGCGATGGCGGCCTGGATCGCTTCGGGGCTGCCGCCGTGGCCGGCGAACGCGGCCGACGGAGCGAGCGCCAGGAGGCCGACCGCGGCGAGCTTGATGAGGTTCTTCATGGTCATTCTCCGGGTTGCGCGCGGGCGCTCAGGGGTTGCTCATCATCGGGTTGTTCTCGCGCGCATAGAAGTTCACGCCCATGTCGCAGGCGAGGATCAGCAGGTAGAACTGCAGCGGGCTCAGGTCGGCCTTGCCCAGCGCCGGGAGGTGCGGCGGGTTGGTGCCGACCGGGAACGCGCGCTTGCTGGGGTCGACCGGGAACAGCTGCGTCGGGTTGAGCTTCCGGATCGCGACCGAGTGGGCGGCGTCGAGCGGCGTGCAGTACTGCGTCGTGGCGTTCGGGGGAACGATCTTGAGGTTGTTGCGCTCGATCGCCTCCCGGTCGGGGCCGGCCATGCTGAAGTACGAGGTGGTGAACGCGCCGCCGCCGGCGACCACCGCGAGCGCGGCCGGCACCTTCGTGCCGCTGAGGTCGAGGTGCCAGTCGGCGAGCACGTTGCCCATCGCGTCCTGGATCTGGTAGCCGGTGACGCCCGCGGTGTTGTTGGCGTCGTGGCAGCCGGTGACGCAGTTCTGGGTGAACAGCGGCTGCAGGTGCGTATCCCAGGCGACGCCGACGACGCCGCTCGGGTTCGCCGGGTCCAGCACCACCTTCTGCCGGTCGAGCCGTGGCGTGGTGGTCAGCGCGGTGGCCATCAGAGGCGTCGCGCCGGCGGCGAACGTGTCGAGCAGACCGGGCGTGACGTTGGTGGTCTTGGTGCGATCCTCGTGGCAGCCGCCGCACATCCGGGCCTCGCCGGGGCGGCCCGAGATCCACACCGGCTCGTTGAACAGCGACATGCCGAACACGTCGACCGCCTGCAGGTGGACCGGGACGTTCGGCGGGATGAACGCCGACCACGACTTGTTGTCGGACGCGAGCTTGACAACGCCGAGGTTGGCGTGACCCTCGAACATCGTGGTGCCGAACATCGTCGGGAAGCCCTCCTCCGACGAGAAGCCCTCCATCACGCGCACGCCGTAGATCTCGCCGGGCTGCCCGACACCGGGGCGCTGGAACTGGTGCAGCGACGAGTCGTAGACGTCGAGCGATCCGATCAGCACGCCCGCATCGGGCTTCGCGTTCTGCGCCGAGCTGACCACCGCGGGCGCCGAGCGGGTGGCGAGCGGCCGCGCGAAGATGTCCCACATGTCCGGGTCGTCGAGGATCGGCTTGCGCTGCTGGTGCTCGCTGTCATAGAGGTAGATCCCGTAGTTCGCCGACAGCCCGGCCATCGCCAGCACCTCGGTCTCGACCGGCCCATCGGCCCACGACACCAGCAGATCGGGCTTGTCCTTGGCGTTGAGCGGGAACGCGTCGTAGTAGCGGCCGATGGTGTCGGCCGACGCGCCGTCGCCCATCGGCACGTCGGGGGTCAGCGGGCGGAACGTCGCGTGGGCCTCGGACTGGTTGTTCGGCGCGCTGACCACGCCGTCCTGGTTCACCACGTCGCCGAGCCGGATGTCGATGACCGCGCCGGCCTGGACCGTGCGGTCGCGCGCGGTCGCGATCGCGACGAACCGGCCCGGGCTGATCTCGCGCGGCTTGAGGTGCGAGTTCGCCGCGCCGGTGCCCTCCTTGCCGTACCCCTCGCGCAGCTCCTCCATGTCCTGGTTGACGAACATCAGGTTGGCCTCGTTCCTCTCGCCGAGGTGATCCCACTGGGTGAAGATCACGCGGCCGTCGGACGCCAGGCAGGGCGTCCGGCGGTGCGACAGGTTGCGCGCGCCGAGCTCCATGCCGCTGCCGTCGAGGTTGACCCGGCCGAGCTGGCTGGTCGTCGCGCGCTCGTACTCGTCCTCGTGCTGCCGCGCGCCGGCCTCGACCACGGCGTTGGTGGTGAACAGGATCTTGTTGCCCGGCAGGAAGATCGGCGACACGAAGTCGCGCATCGGGTCGGTCGCGACCTGCGTGATCTTGCCGTCGGACAGCTGGAGGAGGAACAGCCCGTACTTCGGGTCGCTGCCGCGCCGCGCCGAGAACACGATCGTCTTGGCATCGAACGACAGGTCGTAGCTCTCGATGTCGACGTCCTTGAACTCGGGATCCTGACCGCAGCAGATCGGGGTCACCGTGCCGTTCGCGGCCGGCGGCTTGAGCTGGACCAGGCGCGCCCCCGGCTTGTACGAGTCGTACGCGAACACGTTGCCGACGTCGTTGCGCTTGGGGCGCTGCAGGATGATCAGCGAGTCGATGTTGCTCAGCGGACCCGAGTCGCCGCCGCTGCCACCGCAGCCGAGCGCTCCGAGCGTGAACAGCGCGGCGCCGATCGCCATGCTCTGGATGTGTTGCTTCACGGACATGCCTCCCGAACGAGTGATGGCTGCCGTTACAAGCGCCGCGCCAACTCGCAACCGCAACGATTCCATCACGTTGCGGCGAGTGCGACCGGCCGCGCTTGCAGGGCTGCCGCCCCCTACGACCGCGGCGCTGGGGGTGGAAAGCCACAAGGCTCGCCGGTCCGCGTGGCACGATCGGCGACCTCGACGCACATCGCGATCGCCGTCAGGAACCGGATGCGAGCTCAGGCCAGCGACGTGAGCTCGGCGAGCAGCTGGAGCGCCTCGAGCGGCGTGAGCCGGTTGACGTCGATCGCGGCGAGCCGGGCGAGCACCGGGGACGGCGGCGCGGTGGGCAGCAGGGAGAGCTGGCGCGAGCTGCCCAGGCCCAGCGCCTGCGAGCCGCTCTCGAGCTGGCCCATGATCTGGCGGGCCCGGGCGATCACGGAGCGCGGCAGGCCGGCGAGCCGGGCGACGTCGATGCCGTAGCTCTTGCTGGCGCCTCCGGGGACGACCCGGCGCAGGAACACGATCTCGCCCTTGTGCTCGCGGACCGCGACCGACACGTTGCGGACCCGCGGGCGGCTGTCGGCGAGCGCGACCAGCTCGTGGTAGTGGGTGGCGAACAGCGTGCGCGCGCCGATCGCGTCGTGCAGGAACTCGGCGACCGCCCAGGCGATCGACACGCCGTCGAACGTCGAGGTGCCGCGGCCGACCTCGTCGAGCACGACCAGCGAGCGCCGGGTCGCCCGGCCGAGGATCGCGGCGGTCTCGCGCATCTCGACCATGAACGTCGAGTCGCCGCGCGACAGGTTGTCGGCGGCGCCGACCCGGGTGAACAGCCGATCGCACACGCCGATCTGGGCGGCCCGGGCCGGGACGAAGCCGCCGATCTGGGCGAGCAGGACGATCTGGGCGACCTGGCGCATGTAGGTCGACTTGCCGGCCATGTTGGGGCCGGTGATCAAGACGAGCTGCTCGGCGGCCGGATCGAGCCGCACGTCGTTGGGCACGAAGCTGCCGGCCGGCAGCATGGCCTCGACCACCGGGTGGCGGCCGTCGGTGATGTCGAGCACCAGGCCGTCGTCGACGGTCGGCCGGCAGTAGCCGCGGCGGGCGGCGACCGCGGCGAGCGAGCCGCACGCGTCGAGCACGGCGAGCGCGGCGCCGGCGGCGGCGATCTGGGGGGCGTGCCCGGCGACCTCGGCGACCTCGGCGCGGAACAGCTCGGCCTCGCGGCTGGCGAGCGTGTCCTCGGCGGTCAGCACCCGGCGCTCGAGCTCGGCGAGCTCGGGGGTGACGAACCGCTCGCCGGTCGCCACGGTCTGCTTGCGGACGTAGTGCGACGGGACCTTGGCGAGGTGGGTCTTGGTGATCTCGATGTAGTACCCGAACACCCGGTTGTAGCGGACCTTGAGGCTCGAGATGCCGCTGCCGCGCTGCTCGCGCTCCTCGATCGCCAGGATCTCGTCCTTGCCGCCGTCGGCGAGCCGGCGCGCCTCGTCGACGGTCGCGTCGTGGCCCGGCCGGATCACCGGGCCGTCCTTGAGCAGCGACGGTGGCTCGTCGACCAGCGCGGTGGCGAGCCGGGCGGCGAGCGCGGGCAGCGCCGGATCGACGCACGGCGCGAGCCCGGAGGTCAGGCGTGAGCGGGCCCCGGCGCCCGGCGCGAGCCCAGGGGTCAGGCGTGAGCTGGCCCCGGCGCCCGGATCGGCGCCCGGATCGGCGCCCGGATCGAGCAGCGCGGGCAGCTCGCCCAGCGGATCCTGGCCCGAGCGGACCAGCGCGATCAGCTCGGGCAGCGCGGCGAGCGCATCGCGCAGCCGTCCGAGATCGCGCGGCGTGGCGACCCCGAGCGTCGCCTTGCCGGCGAGCCGCTCCAGGTCCGCGATCCGCGACAGCGCGCGGCGGATCGCCTCGCACAGCGCCGGGCGCTCGACCAGCCACGCCACCGCGTCCTGGCGGCGGCGGATCTGCGCGACGTCGACCAGCGGGTACAGCAGCCAGCGCCGCAGCAGCCGGCCGCCCGGCGCGGTCGCGGTGTCGTCGATCACGTCGAGCAGCGAGCCCTGCTTGCGCCGGCCGATCAGGGTCTCGGTCAGCTCGAGGTTGGCGATCGCGGCCTCGTCGAGCACGACCGCGTCGCTCGGCCGGTACAGCTGGAGCCGCACGACCGGCAGCGCGCCGGTCGGCTGGGTCGCGCGAGCATAGGCGACGACCGCGGCGGCGGCCCGGATCGCCAGCGCGCCGGCCTCATCCCCCTCGCCCGCTTCGCCTGCCCCGGGCGGGATGATCGCCCCGAGCTCGCGGCGGGCGCCGTCGTCGTCGGGGATCTCGGCGGCGTTCCACGCCGCGCGGTAGCGCGCGCGGATCACCGCGAGCGGCCCGTGCTCGCCATGTCGATCCGCGAGCAGGCCGGGCGCGGCCAGCACCTCGCGCGGCGCGACCCGGACCAGCTCGTCGAGCACCGCGGTGATCGGCAGCTCGGTCGCGCACAGCTCGCCGGTGGTGGCGTCGAGGTACGCCAGGCCGACCGGCTGCGCCCCCGCCGGATCCGCCGCATCGATCGAAACCGGCGCGCGCGCCGCGTCGCGCGGATCGTCGTCCGAGCTCGCGGCATCGGCCCCGGCCCCGGGCCCCGGCGCGGCGGCCTTGCTCGCGGCGCCATCGCCGGACCGCGCGGTGCGACCGCTGCCCCGCGTGCGCGCGGGTGCCGGCGCAGGTGTGACGCCGGGGACCAGCGCGGCGAGGTAGCGCGGCAGCTTGGGGTCGAGCACGTCGTCGTCGAGCACGATGCCCGGCGTCACGATCCGCACGACCTCGCGCTTGACCAGGCCCTTGGCGAGCCTGGGATCCTCGACCTGCTCGGCGAGCACCACCTTGTGGCCGAGCTCGGTGAGCTTGGCGATGTACACCCGCCCCGCGTGGTGCGGCACGCCGCACATCGGCACGGCGTCGTCCTTGCCCTTGTCGCGCGTGGTCAGCGTGAGATCGAGCAGCCGCGCACCGATCACCGCGTCCTCGAAGAACATCTCGTAGAAGTCACCGAGCCGGAACAGCACGAGCGCGTCGGGATGGCGCTCCTTGATGTCCAGGTACTGCCGCATCAGCGGCGTCTCGGCGGGGTTCCGGGCGGTCACCCCGGAGCGATATCACGCCGATCCGACACCGCCCCGGCCGCGCGACGAGCCGGGCGAGCCCTGCGGTGAGCTCTGCACCGAGCCCGGAGCTGGATCCGGTGGTTCCACCATCCGGGGCGGTGGCAGGTTCTGGCTGACGCCGGCGCCGATGTTGGCCCCGGCATCGAACGCCTGCGAGATGCCCTCGCGCCACTGCCGGAGCTCGACGTTCGGCGGCCCGTCGCCGGTGGGCGGCTGGATCAGCACGAACGTGAAGCTGCGGCGCAGCCCGGGCCGGGTCGCCGGCAGCCAGGTGCCGGCGTTGACGTACAGCCCGCCGCTGCGCAGCTTCTGCCACCGCGGGTCGTGGGTGTGGCCGAACACGACGACCGGCGCATCGATCAGCTTGCGCAGGCGCTGCGGCACCGCGCGCATCGGCAGCTGCGAGGTCACCATGTGATCGCCGAGCCAGCGCGTGATGGCGATCGCGCCGGCGATCACCGCGGCGGCGCCGACCAGCGCCCAGCCCAGCGGCGCGAGCACGAGCAGCAGCGCGACCGCGACCGCGCCGCCCAGCCCGAGCCCGAAGCGATCGAGCGCGACCATCCGGCCGAGCCGGCGCGCGCTGACGGTCAGCGGCGTGCGGGCGAGCCGGTCGATCGCCCCGGCGACCTCGAGCGAGATCCCGCCGGCGGCAGCGACCTCCGCGAGCCGGGCCCGGTGCTCGCGCCGCCGGCGGTCGCGGCGCTTGAACGATCGGTGGAGCCGGCGCGCCGCGAACAGCGCGCGAACGAACCGCGCGTAGCCCAGCAAGACCCGGGACCCCGAGCGCAGCCCCAGGCCCATCGTGAACTGCAGGTAGCCCCACAGCCCCCACTCCTCGATGCCGTGCGGATCGAGCTCGGGCACCGTCGAGCCGAGGTAGCGGACCGCGGCGTAGTCAGCGTTGTAGATCAGCCAGCCGTCCTTGGGATCCATCGGCGCGAGGTTGAACTCGAACGAGCAGCCCTCATCGTAGACGTGGCCGTGCTCGATCCAGCACACCCCGGGGAGGTAGACGAACCACGGCACGACCTGGATCCGGCCGAGCGCGCGGTCGTCGGCGCCGGCGGCGGCGAGCTGGCGCATCAGCTCGCCGGCGACCTCGCGCGACAGCAGCTCGACGTCGTGGTTGCCGACCACGATGTCGATCCGGTGGCCGGCCGCGGCGAACCGGCCGAGCTCGGTGAGCAGCGGTCGGTGGGCCTCGCAGATCCGCCGCATTCGCTCGACCCCGGGCTGGACGCCGCGGCTCAGGCCGAACCGGCGCTCATCGGCGGACTTCGCGGGGCGCTCCCGGGTCGCCGGGATCACCACCGACATGAAGTCGAACAGGTCACCCGCGATCACCAGCCGCCAGGTCCGCCCGTCGCGCCGGCGCGCGGTGTGGTAGCGCAGGAACTCGCGGAACGCCGCCGCCCCGAGCTCGATGGCGTGGCGGCGCTCCATCGACGCACCCGGCAGGAGCTCCTCGCCGAAGTGCAGGTCGCTCACGATCAGGAGGTTCGCGCCAGCCATGTCCGTGCGGATCTCCAGGAGTATGTTGGTTTGCGCGTCGCCAGACAATCGGTGCGAGCAGCTCGCACGGTCGGCGCGACGAACACCGCGCGCTGCCATGACAATCCACAGGCTGCGTGATATCTCCGACACGTCGTGACACCGGTCGTGAAACAGGTCCTGTTCATTCTGTTGCTCGCGGCGTCGGTCGCGTTCTTCGCGCGCACGGTGTGGAGGTTCGTGCGCGCGCTCGCGGCGGGCACGGCCGATCCCAGGCCCCGGCTCGACGAGCTGCCCCACCGGCTGCTCGACGTCCTGGTCTACTTCTTCGGCCAGGTCAAGGTCGCCGAGGAGGGCCCGCAGCACCGGACCAGCAAGCACCACCTGATCATCTTCTGGGGCTTCCTGATCATCACGATCGCGACCGCCGACATCGTCATCTCCGGGGTGTGGCCGGCCGTGTCGCTCGCGCTGCTCCCCGCCGTGATCTACAAGCCGCTCTACACCACGGTCGACGTGATGAACCTGCTGGTGCTGGCGATGATCCTGTGGGCGGTGTTCCGCCGGCTGGTCGTCCGGCCGCGGCTGATCCCGTGGAACCTCGACGCCGGCCTGATCCTCGGCGCGATCGGCGCGCTGATGCTCACCCACTTCCTGTTCCACGGCTACCAGGCGGCCGCCGCGATCTCGGCCGGTGGCGAGGCGCCGGGGTACCTGCCGATCTCGGGGCTGGTCGGCCGCGCGCTCGCCCCGCTGTCCGCCGAGGCCGCCGAGCGCGGCGAGCTGATCAGCTACTGGCTGCACGTCCTGATCGTGCTGACGTTCCTCAACTACCTGCCCTACTCCAAGCACATCCACCTGCTCGGCGCCCTCCCCAACATTCTGACCCGAAACCGCTCCGAGCGCCTGCTGGACCTGCCCAAGCTGGATCTCGAGGACGAAAACCAGTGGGGCGTCGGCCGGTTCGAGCAGCTGTCGTGGAAGAGCCTGCTCGACACCTACGCGTGCACCGAGTGCGCGCGCTGCACCAACTACTGCCCGGCGTACAACACCGGCAAGAACCTGTCGCCGATGCAGCTGATCCACGACATCCGCTACGAGATGCTCGACCGGACCGCGCTGCGCGACCGGATCGCCGGCCTCGAGGACGAGATCGCCGGGCTGACGGAGTACTCGGCCGCACACGGCTTCAACGACGCCCACCCGCATCCCGACCTGGTACACGCGCGCGAGCGGCTCGCCGCCGCCCAGGCCGAGCGCGAGGCGATGCCCAGGCTGACCGGCGGCCGGGTCCAGGAGGACACGCTGTGGGCGTGCACCACCTGTGGGGCGTGCCAGGAGGTCTGCCCGGTGTTCATCGAGCACCCGGTGAAGATCATCCAGATGCGCCAGAACCTCGTGCTGGAGCAGGAGAAGACTCCGGGCGAGCTGCAGCGGACGTTCCGCAACCTCGAGCGCCAGAGCAACCCGTGGGGCAGAGCCGCCGATGAGCGGATGGACTGGGCCAGCGGGCTCGACGTGCCGACGATCGAGGACCACCCCGATCCCGAGTACATCCTGTGGGTCGGCTGCGCCGGGGCGTTCGACGCCCGGATCGTCAAGCAGACCCAGGCGATGGTGAAGATCCTCCACGCGGCGGGCGTCGACTATGCCGTGCTCGGCCACCAGGAGGCGTGCACCGGCGACCCGGCGCGGCGCGCGGGCAACGAGATGCTGTTCCAGGCACTCGCCGAGCAGAACGTCGAGACCCTGAAGTCGGTCCATGCCAAGAAGATCGTCACGTCGTGCCCGCACTGCCTCCACACGCTGCGCCACGACTACCCGCAGTTCGGCGGCGAGTTCGAGGTCGTCCACCACACCCAGCTGATCGACCACCTGTACAAGACCGGCAAGCTGACCTCGGAGAAGGCCCCGGTGCGCACGCTGACCTACCACGACAGCTGCTACCTCGGCCGCTGGAACCGCGAGTTCGATGCGCCGCGCAACATCGTCCGCACGGTGCTCGCCGCGGGCAGCACCGGCGCCGCGGGCAGCCACGGCCACGACCATGGCGACAACCATGGTCACAACGACGGCTACCACGAGATGAAGCGCAGCAAGCGCCACGGCATGTGCTGCGGCGCCGGCGGCGCCCGGATGTTCATGGAGGAGACCGTGGGCGAGCGGGTCAACATCAACCGCACCGACGAGGTCATCGCGGCCAACGTCGAGGCGGTCGCGGTCGCGTGCCCGTTCTGCAACGTGATGCTCACCGACGGCATGAAGCACCGCAACGTCGAGGACAAGATCCAGGTCCTCGACGTCGCCGAGCTGGTCGCCGCGAGCATCCCCGACGTCCCGGTCGACCGCCTGGTCCGCAAGAAGTCGTCGTCGTAGCGCGTTCACCTGACGATCACCCTGGCGACCGTCGCCCGGAGTTATAACCGCGTGCGATGACAGGACGTCTCGTGATCACGGTGATGTGCCTCGGATCGGCTGCGTGCGGCACCGACGACAAGCAGGGGACGCGCGCCGAGTGCGCGCAGGGCGGTGCGCTCACCGACTGCCCCGACGCGGAGCGCACCTCGCAGGGCGCGTGCTGGCGGCTGGTCGATTGCGGCGCGATCGCGATCCAGTCGAGCACCGCCAACCGCTTCACCTGGGGGCGCTGCGTCGATAGCCTGGACGGCCTGACCGCGGACCGCCAGCGCCTGGTGATCGACTGCGTCGCGGCGTCGACCTGCGACGAGCTCCGGGTCGACGGCTCGCCGGACAACCCGAACCCGCGCGCGATGCACTGCCTCCGGTTCGGAGGCCTGTGATGCGACCCCGTCTGCTGCGAACCGCGGCCCTCGCGGCCGCCATGCTCGTCGCCGCCGCCGCGCCGGCCCTCGCCCAGCCGGCCGACGTGGCCGCGCAGATCAAGCTGATCGAGACCCAGCCCGCCGACATGGACCGGGCGACCTGGAAGGACCGGCGGCGCGACGCCGCCCGCAAGCTCGGCCAGAGCAAGGACCGCCGCGCGGTCGCGGTGCTGATCCGGCTCGCCGAGACCGAGACGTTCGACATCATCGGCGAGATCGCGATCGAGGGCCTCGGCAACCTCGGCGACCCCGCCGCGGTGCCGGTGCTGCAGCGGATCGTGGGCGATCCGTCGCGCGACAAGGGGCAGAAGGACCTGGCGCGCAAGGCGCTGGCCCGGCTCGGCGCCGACGCCCGGGCCGGGTCGGGCAGCGCGGCATCGGGCACGGGCGCCAGCAGCACGGGCACGGCGGCCGGCACGGCGCCCGCCGCCGGCACGGCGCCCGCCACCAGCACGGCGACGACCGGCCCACCCGCCGCCGGCGCACGCGGCACCGGCCGGGCCGCCCCGGCGTCCGGCGAACCCGGCGGCCCCGGCAGCGCGCTGCTCGGCACCGGCGCGCCGAGCGCCGTCCCCGAGCGCGCCGCGCTGCCGGCGATCGCCGACGACGCCCTCGCCGCCTACGAGCGCGTGACGTTCGCCGGTGGCACCGCCAACGCCGGCTACGACACCGTCCGCAAGCGGCTCGACCTCGACGCCGACGTCGCCGGGCAGTACCAGAAGCGCGTCGAGCGCGAGGCCACGGCGTGGGGCTGGGACGCCGGCGCGCACGTCGTCGGCGGCACCATCAACCCCGACGGGCCGGCGGTGACCCGCGGCCTGCAGATCGACGTCACCGCCGACGCCGAGGCCCGGCTGTACTCGGGCCCGCTCTACGGCATCGGCCGCGCCGCGACCGACGCCCAGCTCAACTACGTCTCGGACGTCGACCCCAACAACCCCGACAACACGCTCAAGGACACCCGGTTCACCGCCGACCTCCAGGCTGCGATCGGCGCCGGCTACGGCCGGGTGATCGACGTCGGTGCGGCGATCCGCGTCCGCCGCCTCGGGCGCGCGATCGAGGCCGCGCATGCGCTCGGCCGGCCGGTCGACCGGTCGACCGCGCGCCGGCTGCAGCTGACCTGGTGGGCGCTGCGCGGCGAGCGATCGACCTACCGCGCGCTGGTCGCGACGGTGGCGATCCTGCGCGAGGCCGGCGTGCTGCTCGGCGAGCCCGACGCCGGGCTGGCCTACGAGCTCCTCAACATCCTGCGCGACAGCCAGCTCACGCTGCGCCCGAGCGGGCTCGACCTCCAGGTCCTGTTCGGCGAGGGCTACCTGCGGCGCCCCGATCAGCCGGCGCCGACCGAGACCGGCCGGGTCGAGCAGCTGCTCGCGGCGGCGAGCTACGGCGCCCAGCTCGACGACGACACGCTCGAGCTCTCGGGCGGCGCCTACGCCCGGCTCCGGCTGTTCGCGCCCGCCGACCAGCCGTCGCCGTGGGCGATCGGCGCCACCGCGCGCGGCCGGCGGTTCACCTACGGCGAGCACGGCGATCCGTTCGGCGCGCTCGACGTGTCCGCCGAGCTCCAGCTGTCCAGCGACGGCGAGATGACCAGCCAGACCGGCCAGCGGATCACCGGCCAGCTCGGCTTCACGTGGTGGCTGTCCCCGGCGTCGGGCTTCCGGCTCGCCGCCAGCCTCACCGAGGACCGCGGCGCCGTCGTGTTCGGCGCCCAGCTGAGCGGCAGCTACGGCCTGCTCGACGGCACGTTCGCCCGCTGATCCCGCACGGCGCGGCGCTTCAGCGTGCCGCGGCGTGGCCGTGCGGGGTGCCGTGACCGCCGGCGGTGACCACCCGCACGCCGAGCACGAACAGCATCGCGCCGAACACGATGGCGTAGACGCCGATCGTCCACAGCAGCACGAGGCCACCCTGGGCCGGACTCGCAAACAGCAGGATGCCGAGCACGATCGAGAGCGCGCCGGTCAGCCCGAGCAGCCACCGCCCGTCGAGCTCGCGCCAGGACAGCGCGGCGCCCATCTCGACGATCCCGAGCGCGATCGCGCGCGCGCCGATCAGCAGGACGAGCACCAGGAAGGTCGCGCGCGGGTAGGCGATCGCGAGGATCCCGGCCGCGACGCTCACGACCGCGCCGGCTGCGTACCAGCCCCACCGCAACCCCAGGCCTCCGAACGCGGTTGCGGTGACGAGCTCGAGGATCGCGTCGGCGAACGCGAACACCGCGAAGATGATCACGAACGCGCTCGCCGCGGCGCCGGGATGGCGCAGCGCGATCAGCCCGAAGATCACCGCGAGGATGCCTCGCAGCGCCATCGCCCATCCGAAGCGATGGCGCCGGGATTCGAGGTCCGCGAGAGGGTCGGGTGCGCCGCCGGGGCTCACGGTGGCCGTCATGGCGATACCTCCGTCCGGTGTTCCGGATCCGCAGCGTGCGTACATGCGAAGCTGACCATGCAGGATTCCATAACGCCTCCTCGGCAGTTCTGGACTGCTTGGCTGCAACGGCCGTACCGCCTCCTGCTGCTGCCGATCCTTCGCACGCACGAGAAGGTCGACTAGGTGACGGCGGGCCGGGCGATCACCGTCCAGTCATCCTCGCCGTGGCCCTCGGCGATCTCGGCGTCCATCCGCGCGGCGATCCCGGGCAGCGCCATGAGCTGGACACCGGCGGCGGCCGCCGCCTCCTGCATCAGCCGGGCGTCCTTGCGCGCCATCTTCAGCTCCCAGGACGGCTCGGCGAAGCTCGCCTCGACCATGCGCTTGATCCGCCCGGGGATGGTCGCGCCCGGGTTGAACTGCTCGAACAGGCTCGCGGCCTCGGCGGCGGGCACGCGCAGCGCCTTGGCGAGCGCGAGCATGTCGGCCATCGCGCCGTTCATGCAGATCAGGAACGCGTTGCCGAGCAGCTTGAACGCGGTGGCGGCGTCGGGCCGCTCGCCGAGGTCGACCAGCTTGCCGGTCATCGGGGCGAGCGCCGGGCGCAGCGCCGCGACGACCTCGCGCGACCCCGAGATCATCATGAGGCCGGTCGACTCGCGCGCGTTCTGCGGGCCCATGAACACGGGAGCGTGGACGAAGGTGATGCCGCGCTCGCGCCAGCGCGCGATCCGCGCCAGCGCGCCCTGGGTCGACGTCGTCGAGTGATCGACGATCACGGTCGACGGCGACAGCCCGGGGCGCGCCTGCTCGAGCACGGCATCGACCGCGGCATCGTCGGTCAGCGTCAGGTGGACGCGGGCCGCGCCGCGCGCCGCCTCCGCGGGATCGCGGAACGCGCGGGCGCCCTCGGCCCCGAGCGCCGCGGCGCGCTCGTGGGTGCGATTCCACACCTGGACGTCCTCGCCGCGGCGGCGCAGGGCGCGGACGAAGTTCGAACCGAGCAAACCCATTCCGAAGAAGGCGATCATGGGGCCGGACTATGCCCGGAGCCCGGCGGCGACGCGAGGCCCGCGGCCGGCCGGGATCCGGATGGGCGAGCGTCACCGCCCGAGCACGTAGCGCGCGACACCGGCCGACGGCAGCGTGTGGTCCCTGCCGCCGACCTCGGCGATCAGCCCGCCGACCCAGATCGCGTCGCGCGCGACCGCGAGCCCGGACAGCCCGATCGCGTGGACCCCGCCGCCGAGCGCGGTGAACCGGCCGCCGCGGTAGACCAGCGCGCCGCGCCCCGCGCCGCCGTCGAGCTGGGCGGTGCCCACGGCGATCACGCCGCCGACGATCGGCTGGATCGCGTTGAAGTTGAACACCGGCTGCGGGGTCAGGCCGGCGCCCGGCGTCGCCAGCTCGTGCCACGTGATCCCGTCGAACGCGCCGAGCAGCAGGGCGCCGCTGCCGTCGTTGACCGAGCTGACGTACACGATGCCGCCGTTGTGGGCGAGCGCGGTCACCGCGCCCGGCACGCCGGGCCCGAGCGGCCGCCAGGTCGCGCCGTTCCAGCGCGCGATGTGCGCCGCCGGCAGCCCCGCGATCATCGAGAACGAGCCGGCCGCGATCAGGTCGTTGGATCCGGCGATGTCGAGCTGCGACACCGGCGCGTCGAACCGGCTCTCGACCAGCGTGAACGCCTCGCCGTCGAGCCGGGCCACGAACCCGGTGCCGCCGCCGCCGGCGACCCACAGCCGGCCCCACGGGTCGTAGGTCACGGCCTGGACCGGCGGCAGATCACCGCCGATCTGGACCAGCCGGTCGCCCTGGACGCGGAACACCTGGCCGATCGCGTTGCCCCGGGCCGGGAACGTCGTGCAGCCCAGCGCGACGTCGCCAGCGGGCGCGACCGCGAACGCCAGGCAGCTCGCGTCGCGCGGGATCGCGTCGCCGATCGGCACCCAGCCGTCGCCGGTGAACCGCACGACGTGCGCGCGGGTCGCCATCCCGGCCACGTGGCTGAACTGCCCGGCCCCCCACAGCTGGCCGGTCAGCGCGGCGACGCCGAGCCGATCGAGCGAGCCGCCGATGCCCATGCCCCGGGTATCGCCCTCCGCGAGCCAGCCCGCGCCGTTGTTCGCGATGATCGCCTGCGACTCGACGCCGGCGATCCCGGCGAACGATCCGCCGAGCAAGAGCTGGCGCCCGGTGCTGACCATCGCCTGCTTGGACACGTCCCACACCGAGCTCGGCCCCTCGTCGCCGCACGCCAGCGGCTCGATCCACGGTGCGACCGTGCCGCGGGTGCCGTCGTCGAGCGAGTGCCACGCACCGTCGAACCGCGCCACGTCGCGCGCCACGACCGCGCCCGGCGCGCCCTCCGCGCCCCCGGCGGTGACGAAGCAGCCCGCCGCGTAGAGCGAGCCCTGGTGCGAGGTCAGCGCGGTCACCACGCCCGGGAACGTCCGGTTGACCACGCCGCCGCCGGCCACGGCCCAGGCCTGGCCGGTCCAGCGCGCGATGCCGCCCGCGCCGCCGCCCAGGTCGCCCAGCGCGCCACCGGCGTAGAGCTGGCCATCCGGCCCGCGGCCCAGCGCGTAGACCGTGGCGCCGCGCGCGAACCCCATCGGGTGCCACGCGGTGCCGGTCCACGCGGCGACGGCGTTGCCCGGCACGCCGCCGACCGAGGTGAAGTCGCCGCCGACCAGCAGCTCGCCGGCGTCCTCGACCAGCTCGAACGCGAACCCGGTCGGCGCGCCGCCCACCGGCGCGGCCCACGCCGTGCCGTTCCACACCGCCAGCCCCTGGATCCGCGATGCGCCCTGGTGCATCTGATCCCAGCCGGCCGCCCACAGCTGGCCGCGGTACCAGCGCAGCCGGCGGACCTGGCCGTCGAACGCTCCGATCACCCGCAGACCGGCGCCGTCGTCGAGCCAGATCTGCCCGGCGCGCGGCCCTGCGTCGTCGTGGGTCGCGAGCGCGAGCTTGCCGTCGGGCGCGATCGCCACCGCCGAGAACCCCGAGCCCGGCGGCGTGAGCTCCCAGCGCGACCGCGCCGGCTGCCACACCCCGCTGCGCAGCCGGAGCAGCGGCTCGATCCGCGCGCTGCCGAAGTAGCGGAACTCGCCGGCCGCGACGATCGAGCCATCGATGTCGCGCGCGAAGTCGTAGACCGTCGGCGCGTGGCCATCGGGGCCGGTGAAGCCGGCGATCGCGAACCGCGGATCCCAGGCCCCCGCCATCGCCGCACCGGCGGACAGCCGAGCCTCCGTGGCCGCGCCGTCCGCGCTGCCGCCCGACGATGGCATCGAGGGGTCCGCCAGCTCGTCCGAGTTCTCGGTCACCAGGCCCGTGCAGCCCGCCCCCAGCGCGACCGCTGCGAAGAACAACCAGCTATGGCTTTGCATGCTCCCCACGCTAAGCATCGCCACGAGCGCGTCGATTGGGTGGTCTCCCGGAGGACATCGCCCGATGCACGCCATGCGCGCCGGCGCGCGAGCGGCTTGACAGCGACGGGCTCGCCGACGACACCCGGCGCACGATCTTCGAGCGGGTGGCCCGGCGGCCGGTCTCGGTCGGCAAGCTCGCCGAGGGCCTCGACGTCACGCGGCCGGCGGTGTCGCAGCACCTCAAGGTCCTGCTGCGCGCCGGTCTCGTGGTCCAGCGCCGCGAGGGCAGCCGCTGCATCTACCAGGTCGATCCGCGCGGCGTGCAGGCGATGCGCGACTACCTCGACCGGTTCTGGGAACGCGCACTCGCGGCGTTCAAGCTCGCAGCCGAACAGGAGGACACGTGACCAGCGTCAAGAAGCAGATCGTGGTCGAGACTTCCCAGCAGCGCGCGTTCCGCACCTTCACCGACGGCATCGATCGCTGGTGGCCGCGCGAGCACCACATCGGCGCCTCGCCGCTCGAGCGCGTGATCGTCGAGCCCCGCGCCGGCGGCCGCTGGTACTCGATCTGCAGGGTCGTCGCGCGATGGACGATCGCAGACTGGAACGAGGTGTTGTTCTGATCGATGCGCAGGCGCACGGGGCTCGGTCACGCGCCGCTCGCGCATCCCGCACACGCAGGTACTCGAGCAAAATTAGATAGTTGAACCCCGGGCAGCCCGTGCCATCGACTTTGGTCTATTGGTCCGACCATTTTGCGGTAGCCTGGGGTGTGGTTGCTCCCCTCGCTGCAGTACAACACCGCAACCTGGTCGCGGTCGCCGAGGCGGCCCTCCCCGCCGGCCGCTACCTGCCGGCCGCCGGCGAGTCGACGGTCGAGAAGGTCGAGCAGTTCCTGGGTGAGCTCCCGGACTCGCTCCGCCGCGGAGTCGGCGGGCTGCTGCGCTCGCTCGACGCCGCGGCCTGGCTCACCGAGCGCCGGCCGTTCGCCCGGCTGCCGATCGCCGGGCGGCTCAAGCTGCTCGATGGCTGGCGCACCGCCGACCCGATCCGCCGCCTGCTGCTGCGCGTCCTGGTCAGCCCGCTCAAGATGGCGCACTTCGACGACCCCGCGCTGTACCGCCGGCTCGGCTGCGTCTACGAGGCCGAGCGCGGCCGCGAGGCCCGGCCAGCGTACCTCCGCCAGCGCACCCACCAGCTCGACGGCGACCTCGCGGTCGAGTGCGACGTCGTCGTGGTCGGCACCGGCGCCGGCGGCGCGGTGGTCGGCCGCGAGCTCGCCGAGGCCGGGCTCGCGGTGGTGTTCGTCGAGCAGGGCCGCTACTTCGATCGCAGCGACTTCACCGGCCGGGCGTTCGAGATGCAGCAGAAGCTGTACCGCCGCGGCGGCTCGACGTTCTCGATCGGCAACGTCGGCATCCCGATCCCGCTCGGCCAGACCGTCGGCGGCACCACCACCGTCAACTCCGGCACCTGCTACCGCGCGCCCGACCGCGTGCTCGCGGGCTGGCGCGACGAGCTCGGCCTCACCGAGCTCGGGCCCGACGGCATGGCCGGCTACTTCGAGCGCGTCGAGGCCGTGCTCCACGTCGAGCGCGCCCGCGCCGAGCTGCTCGGCGGCAACGGCCGCGTGATCGCGCGCGGCTGCGACTCGATCGGGCTGACCCGGCACGGCCCGCTGCGCCGCAACGCGCCGGCGTGCGACGGCCAGGGCGTGTGCTGCTTCGGCTGCCCGACCGACGCCAAGCGCTCGACCAACGTCAGCTACATCCCGCTCGCGCTGCGCGCCGGCGCCGAGCTGTTCCCCGGCATGCGCGTCACCCGGATCATCGTCGAGGGTGGCCGCGCGCGCGGCGTGGTCGCCACCGGCGACGACGGCCACGTGCTCACCGTCCACGCCCGCGCAGTGGTCGTCGCGGGCGGCGCGATCATGACCCCGCTGTTGCTCGGCGGCCAGCGGCTCGGCACCTCGTCCGGCCAGCTCGGCAAGAACCTCTCGATCCACCCGGCTGCCGGCATCCTCGCCGAGTTCGACGAGGAGATCCTGCCGTGGCGCGGCATCCCGCAGGGCTACGCGATCGAGGATCTCCACGACGAGGGCATCCTGTTCGAGGGCGTCACCGTCCCGCTCGAGATGATGATGACCATGACCCCGCTGATCGGCCCCGACCTGGTCCGGCTCGCCGAGAGCTTCGATCACGTCGCGAGCTTCGGGTTCCTCGTCGAGGACACCTCGCGCGGCTCGGTCCACGAGCTGCGCGGCCAGCCCATGATCCGCTACTGGCTGTCCGATCGCGACGTCGCCCACATCAAGCGCGGCATCGACGTGCTCGCCCAGGTGTTCTTCGCCGCCGGCGCCCGCGTGCTCCACCTGCCGGTCGCCGGCTTCGACGTGCTCCGCCCCGACGACCTGCCCGCGCTGCGCCGCGCCCGGCTCCGGCCGTGGGACCTCGACCTCTCGGCCTATCACCCGCTCGGCACCGCGCGCATGGGCCGCGATCCGGCCAGCTCGGTGGTCGACCCAAACCACCAGGTCCACGACGTCCGCGCGCTCTACGTCGTCGATGGCTCCACGGTGCCGACCGCGATCGGCGTCAACCCGCAGGTCACCATCATGGCGATGGCGACCCGCGCCGCCGAGAAGATCGCCCACGCCCTGGCGTAGGCCGGCCGGGCCCGGCGCGGACGCAAGCTCCGCTAGGCCGGCCGCAGCGCCGGCATCACCTCGGCCACGAACCGCTGCATCGAACCCATCGCGCGCTCGAGCGCCAGGTCGCCGAACGAGAACACCAGCAGCAGGTAGTTGGTGCCGGAGTCGCGCACGATGTCCGCGAGCTGCTCGGCGACCGTGCTCGGCGTCCCCGCGACCAGGCGCTGCACCGCGTCGGGCGAGGCGGGATCTCGGCGGGCGTGGCGGCGGACGACTCGATCCAGTCGAACACACCGAACTCGAGGCCGGTCTCGGGGAAGGCGGTCTCGGCCATGGCGCGGGGCGATGGTACGGCGCCGGCGGTGGACGCGGAAGCCCCACGCGGACCCGATGGCCGCTCACAGTCCGCTGCCCCGGCGCGGAGGCGCGCTGATAGAATCGGGGGATGCGCGCAACGCTCGTGATGCTGGCGGTGTGGCTTGCCGCGGCGCCGGCGGCCGCGGATTCCCGGACCAAGGAGCTCGCCAAGAGCTACGAGAAGGAGCTCGCGGCGTGCGAGATGCGCCTGCACGGCGTCGAGCGGGTCACCACCGGGACCCAGGCGCTGGTCGATGGCGGGCAGCACCAGTACGAGGCGGACCTCGCCGCGCTGCGCGCCGGGCTGACCGAGCTGCAGGCGTACGATGCCGAGCTCACCGCGACGCTCGAGATCCTGAACGCCGATCCGAACGCGCCGTACCGGTCGCTGGAGCGCAAGCTCGACGAGCAGGACAACAAGATCCGCAAGCAGCGCCAGACCACGAAGAAGGTGCTGGAGGATCTGGCGCCGGTGACGGCGCGCATGATCCCGGTGATCAATGCGCGGGTCGGCACCGCCGCGCCGGCGGTCAAGCGGGTGCACATCCAGTTCGCGAGCGGGCGCGCGATCGACGCGCCGCTGCTCACCGGGGAGTACCGGACGATGGGCATGGACGTGGTCGATATCGTCGAGTATGCGGAGGGCAAGGCGAGCGCGACGATCACGACCAAGCTGATCGCGAATGCGACGTGCGAGCAGCAGCGCAAGGCGATCGCGGCGGCGGACGCGACCGACGTGGCGGCGACGGGCGCGGCGCAGTCGCTCGGGCTCGCGTGGTACATCGGGTACGCCAGGACCGGCCGGCGGCTGCGCGCGGCGTGCCGCGCGACCAAGCCAGGCGCGGTGATCGCCACGCTCGACGAGCCGACCGGCGTCGCCGCGTGGCCGGAGCTCGAGCCGGTGCTGGCGGCGATGATCGCCGCGCGGCCGTGACCACCAGGACGACCGACGTCAGGGCATCTGCTGCACGGTCTCGACGGGCACATCGGGACACATGCAGCCGCCGGTTCGATAGGTCTGTGCGGCGAGCACGTGGCGGGTCTCCGGATCCCACCACAGCTCGATCGACCACGGCGTCCAGATGCTGCAGTCGCCGCGGGAGCGCTTCGGCTCGCTGGCCCAGAACTCGCCGCGCCACAGGACCTGCGACGCCTCCGAGTCGATGATCCGGGCCGTGGTGCCGACGATCTCGGCGTAGACCGGATGCGGGCCCCGTTGCGCCGTGGCCTCGCTTCCCATCGAGGAGCGCGCCGAGCCGAGCGCGCGCAGCGTGCGGAAGCGCTTGTCGTCGAGCGTCCGCTGCACGGCCGCGACCCGGCGATAGATCAGGCCCAGGACGCGCTGCCGCTGCTGCTCCAGCTTGTCCTCGCTGGACGCCGCGTTCTTGACGACGAACGGGACCGACTCCTCGGGCGTGAGGATCACGCTGTCACGCACCACCTGCGACGTCCGGGTATCGAGGAAGTGGATCGACAGAGCGTCGAGGTCGGAGGGTCCCATCCCCGGGACGTACTTCGTCGCGATCAGCGTGCCGTCCGCGGAGATCGCCGGGAACCCGTCGTCCCAGGCGCAGGTCGGGCTGGGCGCGCCGTCGGTGTGGATCACGCACGCGGCATCGAGCGTGGGCACGAGGGCGCGGGGTTGTGGAGCAGGCGCCGACGGATCAGGCGCCGGCGGTGCTGACTTGACCACGACGGGCGTGGCTGGCATCACGACGGGCGCAGGCGCGACGGTCACGTGGGCGGGCGGCACGACCACCGCAGGCGGCGTCACGACGACCGGCGCGGGCCTCACCACGATGTCGGGGCGAGACAGCAAGCTCCCGGCGGCGAACGCGGCGCACAGCAGGGTCGTGCTGACGATCGCGAGGAGGACGGGGCGGACGGTGCGAGGCGCGAGCGCAGCACGCAGGAGGTTCGTCATGCGGCGCACCCTCATGCATCGGAGGTGCCGTTGCCAAGCCTGCGAATCTGCAAGGCAGGAAGCCACGAGTGTCCGCCGGGACACGCGGGGTGGACTCAGGAGTGGACTCAGAGGTCGATGCGCTCGCGCCAGGTCGCGGCGGCGCCCGCGGGGAAGCGGACGGCGGCGAGGGCGTCGCGGACGCAGCTGGCGGTGGCGGACGGCAAGTCGGTGTCGAGCACGTTGAGGAAGCCGACGGCGCCCCGGGGATCGACGGCGATCTCGATCTGGACGTAGGTGCCGGTCAGGCCGGCCTTGGCGATCGAGCGGGTGCAGCCGCGGCGGGCCTGGTCGATGCCGGTGCGGAGCTGGCGGCGGCGCTCGGTGAGGCCGCCGGTCGGCGGCGGCTCGGCGGGGACCTCGATGCGCGCGCCGCGCGGCGCGGCGGTGACGTCGACCCAGGCGCGGCGGAACCGGCCCGCGCTGTCGGCGGTCTCGACGCTGTGGCGGCCGGGCATGACGCGGACGCGGAGCGGCGCGAGGCCGAGCTCGATGCCATCGACCCGGACGTCGCGGCGGCCGGCGGTGGCGATCTCGAGCGGGGCGGAGCTCTTCGGCAACGCGGCGGGGTCCCACAGCGGCAGGGTGAGCGGCCGCGCGCGGTCCAGTGCCGCGACCTCGTCGGCCGACAGCGCGACCGGGCGCTCGGCCGCGACCGGGCGGCCGGCGGCGACGGCGAGGCGGTGCTCGGCCGTGAGCTCGACGGAGCCGCTGCGATCGCCGACGGTGACGACGCCGTGGTGACAGGCGACGCGGGTGCCGCCGGCGTCGTGGACGACGCGGAACTGGGTGCCGCGGACCTCGACGACCTGATCGCCGGCGTCGACCAGGAAGCGCTGGCCGGCGGCGCGCGGAGCGACGGCGACATCGAGCGTGCCGTCGACGGAGAGCTCGACGGTGCGGGCGTCGAACCGGCGCAGGCCGAGCGTCGACATCGGGCCGAGCGCGAACGCGCTGTCGCCGGCGAACTGGACGTCGACCCGGCCATCGCCGGTGGCCAGCGAGCTGCCCTGGGTGAGGCCCCGCGCGAACAGGTCGCCGGGGCGGACGCCGTCGAGCATGACGTCGCCGGAGGCGCGGCTGACCAGGCCGATCAGCGGCGCGGGCGGCGCGGTCGGCGCGGTGCGGGGCTGCGCGACCGGGGGACCGTCCGGCGCGGCCGGCGGGAGCGTCCCGGGAGCCACGGCGCGGACCGCCAGGCCGATCGCGACGCCGGCGGCGGTCGCCGCGGCGAGCCAGCCGTACGCCGGGGGGCGGCGGCGCAGCGCGGCCTGGCGCTCGGTCGACACCGACCAGTGGACGCGGGCGCGGATCGTGTCCCACGGCACCTCGGGGGGCGCCAGGGTGCGGATCGCCGCGAAGCTGTCGCTCGCCCGGGTGACCCGCTGGCGGACCCGCGCACAGGCGCGGCAACGCTCGGCATGGCGCTCCATCGTCACGCGCTCCGCTTCGTCCACGCGTCCAGCCCACAGATCCGCCCAGCGGTGCGGCGCGACGTGCTCGCTCACGGCTCGGCCTCGACCTCGGCGTCGGCGGGCTCGGACAGCTCCTCGACGGGCGGCGCCGCGGCGCCCGCGAGGATCCGGTAGAACTCCCGGCGGGCGTAGAACAGCCGCGTCCGCACGGTCACCGGGTTGGAATCGACGAGATAGGCGATCTCCTTGAGATCGAGGCCCTCGATCTCGTGCAGGTAGAGGACGATCCGCTTCTTGGGTGCGAGCCGCTCGAGCGCCTTGTAGACCCGCTCCTGCTCCTGGCGCCGCTCGAGCGTGCGCTCGGGAGTCTCGGGCCGCTCGGTCAGGCTCGGATCGGCAGCGGTGGTGTCGAGATCGGCGACGCCGATCGCCGCGGGCCGGCGCTTGCGGGTCCGGATCTTGCCCAGCGCGACGTTGACGCAGATCCGGTACAGCCAGGTCGACAGCCGGGCGTCACCGCGAAACCGCTCGAGGCCGCGGAACGCGATGACGAACACCTCCTGCACGAGGTCGTCGAGATCGCTGCGGTCGCCGAGCACGCGGTAGAGGTTGCCCGCGACCTGGCGGCGGAACCGGTAGTAGAGCTCGTCGTGGGCGGCGCGCTCCTCGGCCTTGCAGCGCGCGATCAGGTCCGCTTCGTCGGCGGGACCGAGTGCCGCCAGCGAGCTCGAGCCGGTGTCGCGCTTCACTCCTCTCAGCATACTGTGCAGACCCGTATGTGGCCGCTCGCGTCCGGCACGTTCAAACGTGGGACCGCTTACGGCCCGGCCGTGCGCCTGCGCACAGACAATCGAGCGGTCAGCGGCGGGTCGGCAGGACGACAAACTCGGTGTCGTGGCCGAGCGAGCAGCGCAGAGCGTCCTCGTCGCCCGCGGTCTCGAACCCGCAGGCCGCCTCGTCGGCGGCGGTGGCGGCGCGCCCGGTGTTCGGCAGCGCGAGGACGATGCGCTGGCCGTCGATCCGCCAGGTCCCCTGGAACGGGGTGTCGTAGACCCTGCCCTCGCAGCTGGTCTTGACCCGGATGCGGATCTTGCGATCGCGGGTGGCCGTGAGCCGGACCTCCGGCATGTCGCACGACGTGCCGGTCTGCTCCCAGTGGCCGCCGAAGCCCATCAGGCGCTCGTACGCGGTGGCCGGCTTCTGATCGAGCCCGACCGCCGCGCGGAACTTCGGATCGGCGCGCAGCGCGGCGAACGCGGGATCGAACCGCGCCTCGACCCGCCACTCGACGGCGTCGGCGTGCGGGGAGGTGGCGAGCGCCTGCAGGGCCTCGAACGCCTGCGCCGTGTGGTGGGCGGCGAGCTGGCCGGCGGCGACCCGGAACAGCGCCTCGGCGTGGCCGGCATCGAGCCCGAGCACCGCGGTCCACGCCGCGAGCGCCCTGGCCGGAGGGGCCGCGCGGGCGTCGGTGATCGCCTTGGCCAGCCTGGGATCGGGCGGCGGCTCGGCGACGACCGGGACCGGGGCGGTGTCCGGCGGGGGCGCTTGCCCCGGCTGGATGATCCGCGCGGTGACCGACGTGGGGCCCGAACCCGGCGCGCCGCTGCCCGCGCCCGCCGGAGGGCTGGTTGCGCCGGCCGCCGGGGTGACCGCGGTCTGGTTCTGGCCCAGGTCGAACGCGACGACGTCGGTGATCTCCTTGCCGGCGCGCCGGACGGTGTAGGCGATCGCGAGGCGATCCTCGTACTGGCTGGCGTAGATCTCGACGATCCGGACCACCGGATCGGGGGCGCCCCAGGCGAGCAGCGTACCGCCGGACTTGCGGCTCACCGTGATCGTGCGGCCGGTCACCTGGGCGGTGAACGAGGCCTTCGCACCGCTCTGGACCAGCGGCGGCTTGATCGAGAGCCGGGCGATCACGTCGGCGGTGACCTTGTCGCAGCGCGGGACGCCCGAGGCGGCGTTGCCGGCGACGGCGAGCGGCTGGCATACGCGATCCTGGTTGACCAGGTACGGCCGATCGACCCCGGAGAACCCGCTGAAGGTGTCCGCGCGCGCCGGCGCACGTGCGAGCGCGAGGCCGGCAGCAAGCGGCAGGGCGATGGCGATCCGCATCGACATGAGGAGGTGATAGCGCGACTTCGATTCACGTGCCTGCCAATGGCTGCGCCCCCGATCGACCCGGCGGAGGTCACGCGGGCGCTGGAAATCGGGTACCTTGTATCTGTGCGCGGAGTGTTGACCCGAGCAAGTGCCGTGCTCGACCGCGGCATGCTCCGGCTGATGGAGCGGCGGATCACCGCGGCGGCGCGGCTGGCGCGCGCGGCGCCGATCCCGGCGCACGCGGACGGAGCGGCCCGGTCGGCGGCCGCCGATCTCGACGACGCGCGCCGGCAGCTGGTCGAGCTCGCCCGGGTGTACGGCGATGGCACGCTCGGCCTGCCGAGCCGGTTCTTCCCCGCGCCCGACGAGCCGGTGGTCCGGATGACGCCGGCCGGCGGCGGCCCGCTCGGGACCCTGGTCGTCGACCTGAGCTACCCGTCGGAGTACGAGCCGTTCCTGCCGGCGGCGCGCCCGCTGCACCTGCGGATGACCGTCAACCTGACGTCGCACGTGCGGTGGTGGACGTCGGGGCGCGGCCGGCCGGTGATGGTCGTGCTGCACGGCTGGGGCGGCGGCAGTCACTGGGTCACCGAGCGGACGTTCGCGGTCGAGTACTGGCTGCGCCACGGCTGGGACGTCGCGGCGTTCGTGCTGCCGTTCCACGGCGATCGCGCCCCCGGGACCCACCGGTTGCGCTCGGGCGCGCTGTTCCCGAGCATCAACCTGGTCCGCACCAACGAGGGCTTCGGCCAGGCGATCCATGACCTGCGCGGGCTGTCGCGGTTCCTGCGCAGCCGCGGCGCCCCGGCGGTCGGCGCGCTCGGCATGAGCCTGGGCGGCTACACCACCGCGCTGTGGGCGAGCGTGGCCGGCCCCGACGACATCGGCGGCATCGACTTCGCGGTCGCGATGATCCCGGCGGTGACGATGGCGCAGCTGATGTGGCGGCACGGCGCGAACAGCCCCGAGCGCGTGCGCGCGGTCAAGGCCGGGATCACCCCGGACCTGCTCGCCGACGCGTTCGCGGTCCACACGCCGACCACCCGGCCGGCGCGGCCGGCGCGCGATCGGCTGTTCGTGGTCGGCGGGCGCGGCGATCAGATCACGCCGCCCGAGCAGGCCGAGCTGCTCGCGGCACACTGGGGCGTGGATGTCCGCTGGTTCGACGGCGGCCACCTGGCGCAGCTCGGGCGCGGCGAGGTGCTGCGCGACGTCCGGCGCGCGCTGGGCCGGCTCGGGTTCGCCGGCTGCGCGTTCCGCGGCGCGCCCAGGGATCGGCCCAGAGATCGACCGAAGGACCGGGCGTGAAGCCGCTCGCCGAGGCGATCGCCGCCGGGCCGCTGCTGCTCGACGGCGCGATGGGCTCGCTGCTCTACGAGCGCGGCGTGCTGCACACCCGCAGCTACGACGAGCTCAACCTGTCGCAGCCCGACCTGATCCGCGCGGCGCACGACGACTACGTCCACGCCGGCGCCGAGATCCTCGAGACCAACACGTTCGGCGCCAACCGGATCGCGCTGGCCCGCCACGGGCTCGCCGAGCAGGTCGTGGCGATCAACCGGGCCGGGGTCGCGCTCGCCCGCGCGGCGGCCGGCGACCGGGCCTACGTCGCGGGCGCGGTCGGTCCGAGCGGGGTCAACCACGGCATCGCCAGCGCGTCGGAGCGCCGGCTGTCGCGGTTCGCGCTCGCCGAGCAGATCGACACGCTGGTGCTCGCCGGGGTCGACGCGATCCTGCTGGAGACCTTCACCTCGATCCTCGAGCTCGAGATGGCGATCGACATCGCCCGGGAGCGCGGGCCGCGGGTGCCGGTGATCGCGATGATGGTGTTCGACGCCCAGCTGCTCAGCGACGGCGGCCTGGGGCCGGCGCAGATCGCCGATCGGCTGGTCGCCGCCGGCGCCGACGTGGTCGGGGCCAACTGCCGGATCGGGCCGGCCGAGCTGTATCAGGTCGTGGTCGGGATGGTCGGCCACGGCAGGCCGGTGATCGCGCAGCCCAACGCCGGGCTGCCGGCGTCGGTCGAGGGCCGCACGCTGTACGTCGCCAACCCCGAGCACTTCGGCGTGTTCGCGCGGCGGATGCTCAAGAGCGGCGTGCAGATGGTCGGCGGCTGCTGCGGCACGACGCCGGAGCACACCCGGGCGATGCTCGGCGCGGTGCGGATGCTGCGCGGCGAGAAGCTGCCGGACCGGCTGGCGCACCCGACCGACGATCACGCGGCGCGGCCGATCGCGGCGAGCGCCGCGCCGCGCCCGGTCCCGGCGGCCCGGGTCCCGATCGTCGAGCGCAGCCGGCTCGGCGGCCGGCTGGCGCGCGGCGAGTTCGTGGTCTCGGTCGAGCTGTCCGCGCCGCTCGGCAGCGATCTCGGCAAGACCCGGCAGCAGGTCGCCGACCTCGTCGCCGGCGGCGTCGACATCGTCAACATCGCCGACGGGCCGCGCGCGTCGGCGCGGATGGCCAACATCGCGGTGTGCGCGCGGCTGGCCGGCGAGACCCCCGCCGAGCCGATCCTCCACGTCTGCGCCCGCGATCGCAGCTTTTTGGGCCTGGTCGCGCACCTGCTCGGCGCCCAGGGCCTGGGGCTGCGCAACCTGGTGATCATCACCGGCGATCCGCCGAAGATGGGCGATTACCCGTTCTCGACGCCGGTCTACGACGTCGACTCGGTCGGCCTGCTGCGGATCGCCGCCGGGCTCAACGCCGGGGTCGATCCGGCGGGCAAGGAGTGCGAGCCGACGTCGTTCGTGCTCGCGACCGGCGCCGAGCCCGCCGCCCACGACCGCGACCGCGAGCTGCGCCGGCTCGAGGACAAGAAGGCGGCCGGCGCCGAGCTGGTGATGACCCAGCCGGTGTACGACCCGCGCACGCTGGAGCGCTTCCTCGACGACGCGTCCGGCCTCGGGCTGCCGGTGATGGTCGGCATCCTGCCGCTGGCGTCGCACCGCAACGCCGAGTTCCTGCACAACGAGGTCCCGGGCATGGCGATCCCCGCCGAGTACCGCGAGCGGATGGCGCGGGTCGGCGGCGGGCCGGCCGCGCGCGCCGAGGGGATCCGGATCGCGCAGGAGGCGCTCGCCGCGGTCAAGCACCGCGTCCACGGCGCCTACGTGATGCCGCCGTTCAACCGGGTCGACAGCGCGCTCGCGGTGCTCGAGGTCGCGCGCGACCGCTGGAAGCCGGCCGCCGAGCCGCTGCGCACGGCCGGCGGGGCGGTCGCCGGAGCGGGAAAGACCCGGTCGTGACGCTGTCGCTCGACGAGGCCCGCGCGCTGCACGCCGAGTGCTGCGTGCTGGATCTCCACGCCGACACCGCCAAGCTGATGGACAAGCTCGGCTACGACCTCGCGATGCGCCACGATCCGATGCCGCGCCGGATCAACCTGGTCGGCCACGTCGACATGCCGCGGCTGCGCGAGGGCGGCGTCGCCGGCCAGTTCTTCAGCTTCTGGACCGCGCCCTACCCCGAGCGCGGCTGCGCCCGCAGCGTCGCCCGCCAGCTCGACGCGCTCGACGACGCGATCGCCCGCCACCCCGGCGAGCTGACCTGGACCCGGAGCGGCGCGGAGGTCCGGGCCGCCAAGGCCGCCGGCCGGATCGCGGCGCTCGGCGGGATCGAGGGCGGCCAGGCGCTCGAGGGCGAGCTCGACGCGATCGAGGCGTTCGCCCGGCGCGGCGTGCGCTACCTCGGCCTGCTCCACTTCTCGGCCAACGCGCTCGGCCGGCCGGCGTACGGCCGCGGCGCCGACGCCGCCCAGGGCCTGACCGGGTTCGGCCGCGACGTGGTCCGCGCGTGCGAGCGGTGCGGCGTGATCGTCGACCTCGCGCACATCAACCGGCGCGGGTTCTTCGACGCGCTCGAGGTCGGCCACCGCCCGCCGATGGTGTCGCACACCGGCGTGGTCGGCGTCCACCGGCACTGGCGCAACATCGACGACGAGCAGCTGCGCGCGGTCGCCGACCGGGGCGGCTGCGTCGGCGTGATCTTCGCGCGCCGCTACCTCGGCTCGGCGTCGATCGACGCGGTGGTCGACCACGTGCTGCACATGATCGACGTCGCCGGCGACGACCTGCCGGCGCTGGGCTCGGACTTCGACGGCTTCGTGGTCCCGCCCGAGGGGCTCGAGGACGTCGCGGCGCTGCCCAACCTCACCGTCGCGCTGTCGCGCCGCGGCGTCGCTCCCCGCGTGCTGGAGAAGATCCTCGGCGGCAACGTGCTGCGCGTGCTCGACGCGGTCCCGCCATGGGGAACGATGGGCGCGCCGGGCGCGCCGGGCGCATGACCGCGGCTCGGCGGCGCTCCGACGGATCCGATCCGCGCGCGCTGCGCCGGCGGCCGGCCGGTCTGCTACGGTGAACGCGCGATGTGGTGGCGACGCCTGCGCTACGTGCTGCTGCTGATCGCGCTGTGCGCGATCGCGACCTGCCCGGCGGCCAGGCGGTCGTGCACCGCGAAGCTGCGCGCCGCCGAGGCCGACGACCTGCTGGGCTACCTCGCCGACCGCGTCGCCGCGCAGGTCGCCACCACCGGCCGGGTGCCGCCGACCGCCGCCGGGCCGACGCCGCCGACCGGCTGCTGCGAGCGCGGCGGGACCTGCCCGGTCGACCCCGCGCTGTGGACCGCGCCGGGCTGGCGCGAGCTGGCGTTCTCGATCGACGGCGAGCACCGGTTCAGCTACCAGTACACCCCCGAGCCGGGCGGGCTGGGCGCCACGCTGCGCGCGACCGGCGACCTGGCGTGCGACGGCACGGTCCGCACAGTCGAGCTCAAGCTCACCGTCGCCGGTGGCCAGGTCCAGCGCGCATGGTCGCACCGGATCACCTCGCCCCCGCCGTAGCGCGGCCGCCGGGTCGCAATCGCCGAGCGGTCGCGGCACAATAGGCCGCCCATGCGCAGCCTCGTGATCGCGATCCCGTTCGCCCTCACCGTCCTCGCCGGAGCCTGCGGCAAGAACAGTGAGCCGCCGCCGCCGAGCTCGGGCACGCCCAACGCCCGACAGGAGAGCGGACCCACCCGCCCGGCCGACGGCCAGCTGTCGCAGGCCCAGGCGATGTTCAACACGGTGTGCGTGATGTGCCACGGCGCCGATGGCACCGGCACCGGGCCCGCCGCCGCGGCCCTCAACCCCAAGCCGCGCAACTACACCGACGCGGCGTGGCAGGCCAGCGTCACCGACGGCCAGATCAAGGACATCATCCTCAAGGGCGGCGCGGGCGTGGGCAAGAGCCCGTTGATGCCCGCCCAGCCGCAGCTCGCGGACAAGCCCGAGGTGCTCGACGGGCTGGTCAAGCTCATCCGCGGCTTCGGCAAGCATCCATGATCGCGACGTCTCCCGACGGCCAGTGGGCAGCGGTCAAGCGCGGTCGGGAGGTGATGCTATTCGCCGGCGGCGCCGGCCCGGCGGCCGCCGGCCCGACGACGGTCCGGATCGACCTGCCGACCGACGACGCCGATCTCGTGATGGTCGGGTCGCCGAGCGTGCTGGCGGTCGTGACCCGGGCCCCGGCGATCGGCGGCGAGCCCGGCCACCACGTCGCGCTGTACCAGCCGCCCTCCGCCGACGTCGCGGTGCGCCACGAGCTCGACGCCGCGATGCGGATCGCCGGGCTGACCGGGTCGCGGCTGGTCCTGGTCTCGCTCGACCGCAAGGCCGTGACGATCGTGCGGATCGCCGGCCGCGCGCTGGCGACCCAGGCGCTCGACCCCGGCAGCCCGGTCGAGTTCGCGGTCGGCCTCGAGCGCAACCAGGTGCTGTTCAGCCTGCTCCGCAAGCTCGAGACCTGGGACGCGGTGTCGTGCCGCCCGCTGCTGCGCAAGCAGCTGCCGCTGCCGCCGCCGCCCCGCACGGTCGGTCCGGCGCACGGCTTCCTCTGGGCGACCCGGCCCGGCGGCGACGAGATCCTGGTGGTCCGGATGTCCGACGGCCGGCCGTTCCGCCACGCGCTCGGCGTGCCGATCGACGACGTGATCTACCACCCGGCGTCGCCGCTGCTGATCCTCGTCACCGCGCGCGGCCTGGTCCGGCTGCACTGCTACGCGCACTCGATGACCCTGATCGAGGCGCCGTGGCGGCCGGGCATGATGCTCGGCCAGCTCGTGGTCGGCGAGGACATCAGCCTGCTCGGCATCGCCGGGGACGATGACGAGCCGTGGCGGGTCCCGATCGGCGGCAGCGGCGCCCCCGTGATCGCGCTCGACGCCCCCGAGGCGGCCGGCGAGCCGGTGGTCACGGCCGCCGACAAGCTGCGCGCGATGCGCGAGCGCAGCGTGCAGGAGGCGCTCGGCCGCGGCGATCCGGCGGAGCGCCCCGAGCGGCCCGAGCCGGTCGACCGCCCGGACAGCGCCGACCGGCCGGAGCGCGGCGCCCGCCTCGAGCGCCCCCGCGGGCTCCGGCTCAGCCTGGCAGATCGCACCGATCCGGTCATCCGCCCCGACCGCGCGGACCCCGCCGCTCTGTTCGGGCGGCGCGACCGGGCCGACCCGAGCGACCTCGTCGGACACCGCGACCGCCCGGACCCCGGGGACCCGCTCGGCCGCCCGGACCGCCCGGACCGTAGCGATCCGCTCAGTAGCGGTGACCGCCCGGACCGCAGCGATCCGCTCGGCCGCCCGGACCGCCCGGACCGCGAGAACCCGCTTGGCGATCCGCTCGGCCGCGGTGACCGCCCGGACCGCGGGAATCCGTTCAGCGGCAGTGAGCGCGGCGAGCGCCCCGAGCGCCCCGAGCGCCCCGAGCGCGGCGACAGGATGGGCCCGATGGGACCCGACCCGAGCGACCGCGCCGACACAGCCCGGGGGCTGTCGCCGGCGCTGGCTGCGATGGCGTCGCGGCGGGCGGAGCCGCGCAGCCGGGCGGAGCCGCGCGGCCGGACCTGGCGCGATCGGCTCGCCGCGCTGGGCGCCGAGCTGGTGCGCGGCGCCGAGGCGGAGCTGCCCGCGGCGGCGAGCGCCGAGCTCGGTGAGCTCGGTGACCTCGCTGACCTCGGTGAGCTCGGCGAGCTCGCCCACCGGCTCGCGCTGCCGGCCGCCGCGCGCCGCGCGCTGGTCGCGCTGTACGGCCTGTACCTGGTCGGCGAGCCCGCGGTCTCGCTCGCGCGGCTGGCCCACGCGCTCGGCGACTGGACCGAGCCGCTCGGTCAGGGCGAGCTCGGCGCGCTCGCGATGCTGCGGCGGCGCGGCGGCAAGGTCGCGCTGCGCGGCTCGGTCACCGACCTGCTCGATGGGGTCGGCCCGCGCGCGATCCGCGTGATCGGGACCGCCGCGGGCGTGCCGCACCCGGGCGCCGCGCGGCTGGCCCGCGACGGCCGGTCCGACGCGGCGATCGAGCTCGCGCTCGCGCGCCAGCTCGGCCGGATCGCGGTGATCGAGGGCAGCGCCGCGCTCGCGCTGCTGGAGGCCCGCCTGCACGGGGCGACCGCCGTCGCGCTCGTCCCACCGCTCACCCGCCCGCTGCCGTGGCCGCGCGACACCGGCCTGGTCGTCGTCGCCGAGCCCGCGGCGCCCGCCTGGGTCGCCGCACTGCCCGCGCTCACAGCCGCATGACCTGCGCGATCTTGCGCGACGCCTTCTCGTAGTCCGCCTTGGCATCGCTGGCGGCCTCCAGCGAGCGATACGAGCCGAGCCGCACCCGGTAGAACGTACCCTTGCCGGTGACGTCGGCCTCGGTCAGGTAGGGCTGGAACCCGGCGGCCTTGGTCGCGCTCAGGAACGCCTCGGCCTCGGCCTTGTCCTGGAACGACGACAGCTGGAGCGTGAACCGGAGCTTGTCCGCCGCCGGATCGGTCGCCTCGCTCGCGGCGCCCCGCGCATCGGCGTGCGCATCGGACCGCCCGCTCGACTCGTGGCTGCTGGCCTTCTTGTCGGACTTCGACCCGCTGGACGCGCTGTCATCGTGCTTGCGGGCCTTCTTGTCGCCGTCGTGCTTGTCGCCGTCGTGCTTGTCGCCGTCGCGCTTGTCGGCCTCCCGCTTGTCGCCGTCGTGCTTGTCGGCCTCCCGCTTGTCGGCCTCCCGCTTGTCGCCGTCGCGCTTGTCGGCATGGGGCTTGTCGCTCTCCGCCCGCGGCTTGTCGCCGTCCGGCCGGGGCTTGTCGGCGGGCGGCTGCGGCGCGGGCTCGGTGCGCGCGGCCTCTGGCTTGCCGTCGGCTCGGGCCTCCGGTCGCGGCGCGGGCGCGGGCGGAGGAGGTGCGGCCTCGGCGCGCGCGGGCGCGGCCTTCGCGGGCCCCGCCCGGTCCGGCGCGTCGCCGCGGCTCGCGGCGCGGCGCTTCTCCAGCTCGCCGATCGCCTTCTCGACGTCGGTCGGTGCATCGCTGCCGGTCAGCGCGCCGTGAAACGACAGGTGATCGGATCGCTCCAGTCGGTCGAGCGCCGCCAGCGGGTCGGTCGCCGCCGGGGGGTCCGCCCGATCGAGGTGGCCGCGCGCCTCGACCCGGCGACCGACCAGGACGCCGAGCACGAACACCATGCCGACGATGACGGCCCCGCCGAAGAACAGGTAGAAGATCTGGCGACCGTCGAGGCTGACCTCGATCTTATCCTTGTAGAGCTCGGGATCGCGACTGGGCATGCCCCAGCGTCGGCAACTCTGGCGACCGGGGCAAGAAAACCGCCCGAACCAGGCTCACTGCATGGTGTTGACGATGACCTGCGCGCTGGAATTGGTGGCAGGAGCCGGCGCTGGCGCGGACTCGACGCGGAACACGCGACCGCGGGTCGACACATCGGTGATGCCGTTGCCCACGAAGTCGCCATCGTCGACGACCCAGATGCTTTCGCTCGGACCGCGGACCACCTTGACGGGGGAGACCTCCTGGCCGATGAGCGGCAGGGTGTACGGGAAGACGCCCGCCTTCACGGCGAACCCGATCTGGTATCCGGGGACCACCAGCGGGATGTTGGTCGGGGCGACGTTGCCGGGGTGGCGCCCGGTGCAGGCGTCCGCGGACGACCGGTACGGGTCGACCAGCGTCAGGGTCAGCGCGCGGTTACGGAACTTGATCGCCGGGACGTTCATGCGCGTGGCCGCACTGACCGACCGGGTCGGGCTGCGGCAGGTCCCGTAGTGCGGCGGCGGCTGGCCATCGGGGCACACCGGCGCCTGGCCATCGGCGCACGGCGGCGCCTGGTGATTGGCGCACTGCGCCACCCCCCCGTCGGGACACGCGGAGTAATCCGTCGTGTACTCGTACTCCTGCACGGTCAGCGAGCAGGGGTTGGCCTCGAACTGCCCGGTGCTGCCGATCAACCCGGTGTACGGGTCGGCGCTCGGGCTGCAGGCCGGAGCGGTGAGCGGGATGCGTCCGATCGACAGCGGATCCTTGTCGAGCCTGGGATCGCGCACGCAGCGGGTCCCGTCCGGGGACGTGACGATCGGGTGGACGAACCCCGTGTGATCGCCGATCACGGCGAACGCCTCGCCGGCGCGGACGACGTAGCGCTGGGGTCCGCTGAGGCACGCCTGCGGCGGCTCGATGCCCTCCATGCACACGCCCGGAACCCCGTCGGTGGAGCTCGGATCGGGCGGCGCGATCGGCATGCACACCGTCCCGTTGGCGCAGAACGGCGCCTTGGCGTTGGTGTTCTGGTTCTGCGCGGTCCGGGGCGTGTACGTGCACTGCTGGACGCAGCGCTTGTTGCGGTCCGGAGTCGCGCCGATCGGCTTGCGCAGCGGATCGGCCATGCAGCTCCAGCTGGTCTGTGCCTGACCGCCCACCGGCTCGCGGAACAGATCCGCGCTCTGGTTGATGACGACCGCCGCGCGGGCGAGGTCATCGCACTGCGCGTCGTTCATGCAGCCGTCGATCGGGGTCGTCGACAGCTCGTGCATGCGCTGCAGGAGCACCAGCTTGCCGGGCGAGACCCCGCCGCTCGCATCGGTCCCCACCGTGTAGCGACGCGTCGTGCTGAGGAAGTCCCGGCAGGTGTCCTGCAGCCGCGGCGCCTCGGTCTTGAGGAAGCAGGCCCCGATGTTGACGGTGCTCGACGGGTGGACGTAGCAGGTGTAGCCCGCCGGGCAGTCGGCATCGAGGTGCGCCGGGTCGCAGCCCTGGAGCTCGACGACGTCGAACGGCTCGACGCCGATGTGGCAGAACGGCTGCGTCACATCCGCGATGAACATCCCGGTGCGATCGACGAACGCCTGGGCGGAGTGAATCGACGGGCCGTTGGTGGAGGGGATCGTGGAGTCGAGCTCCAGCGTGCCCTCGTAGGTCAGCGTCCAGTTCTCCTGGCTCGCGAGGCTCTTGAGCTCGGGGTACACCGTGTCGCGCGCCACGGCGGGACCGGCCGTCGCGTCGGTCTGGACCTCGGGGGCACCGAACTCCAGCGCGGTGAGCGGCGGCGCCGGCATGGCCGGCGTGAAGGCGCCGATGTCGCACGCGACCTGCTGCAGCCGGGGGAGCTGGGCGTCGAGATCGTCGAACAGCGTGCCGGTGGTGAATTGCTGCACCGGGGGCGCGGTGAGCCGCGGGCCGCCGGTGGACGCGCCCGAGCCATCGGTCGCCGTGCAGTCCGCGGGCAGGTTCTCGCGGTCCGACAGGCTGTCGCGCAGCTGGTGCGCCATCACCAGCACGGGCGAGGTCGCGAGCGCCTGCCCCGGGATCGGGCTGACGTTGTCGGGCACGTAGTCGTCATCGACGTTGACCACGTACACCGAACCGCTCGAGGTCGTGATGACCGCGAAGTAGCCGACCAGCAGGGCGGCCTGCGCGGGCAGCGGCGCCAGCGGCGGCGGCGGCGTGGTGGTGGTCGCGGTGGCGTACTCCGGCACCGCCGAGAGGCCCTTGATGAGCGCCACCGAGGTCGCGACCGCGCCGCCGGGCAACTCGATGCCAGGGCTCCGGGCACCCGGCCGGCGCGGCAGATCGGGCCGCCCCGGCTGGAGGCATTCCAGGGGCGTGGGCCCGATGGTTCGCAGGAACCGCCCGTCGATCTGGGTATCGCACTCCCGCTTCACGTTCAGGACATCGGCGACGCGCACCGTGCCGTCGCTCGCGACCGCGTAGACGTACTGCGCCTGGTCGTTGGTGTTGTCGTCCACCGAGCCACTGGGGTTGCGGCTGAGGTCGCCGCCCATGCCGATCTGGGCGGACAGCGCCAGCGCCGAGACGCTGACCGGTCCGCCGTTGCCTTCCAGCGGGATCGACAGCAGCGTGGCCGGCACCGGCGCGAACGTCGTGAGATCGAGATCGACGACCGTCACCGGCGCCGCGGGGGCCGTCGCGCGGATGTCGGAGCCGATCGCGAGCCGGCTGGTGGCCTGGGTCTTGACCATCGTGCGCGGGTCGATGCGCGGGTCGAGCCGGTAGTCGAGCGCGACCGGCCGCATGCCGGTCGCGTTGACGACCGGCACCCCCGGATCGGGTGGGCACTCGGTCGGGCAGGACAGGTTCGCGAGCGCCGGGCCGGTGAGCACGCTGGGCGTGCCGGTGGCATCGAACTGGATGCCGCCGATCACGCTCGCGGTCGCCTTGCCGTCGGCGCCGGCGCCGAGCTGGACCTCGGCGACGAGGTGGCAGCTCGGGTAGGCGATGTAGACCTTGCCGGTCGCCGCGGCCGGGCACGCGTTGCCCGCGGTGTCCGGGCCGGCCGCGACGGTCGGGTCGCCCGAGGGGCCGAGGAACGGCTCGACGACCATCGCCGACGGCTTGCTCAGGATCTTCGACCCGTTCGGAGCGAGCACCGACACGCGGTCGATCCTGGGCCGCACCGGGTTGTGTTCGACGATGTTGCTCAGCGCGCTGGTGATGTCGAGCTCCGACAGATCGCACGAGCCCGCGTTGGCCGTGATCTCGAAGCAGCCGGTCTTGTCGGTGCCGAGCGCGACCGGGTCCTCGCCGATGCTGAGCGCGTTCTTGCCCGGGGTCAGCGGATCGGCGTCGAGCACGCTGAACAGGCTGCCGATCGTGTCGCTGAACTGCGGGGACAGCCCGTTGGTCGGCAACATCTGATCGGCCGGGAGCGCCGGCCACTGGGCGAGCGCCACGGTGCCCGAGGCCGACTGCAGGAAGAACCCGTACCAGCACGGGTTCTGCGCGCAGCTCTGGTTCGGTTCGTTCGGATTCGCCGGCAGGTTGTCCTGCCCGGGAAACGGCGTCGCCGCGATCGCGTTGCCGCCGCTGTCCCGCGGTGTCACCGGGGGCGACAGCGCCTGACAGACCGCGTTCGGCATCGCGGCCGTGACGATCGGATCGTTCGGGTTGGCCGTCGTGCGGCCGTTGGTCTGCCGCATCGGGCCGTAGCAGGCGAACGAGACGTCGACCGGGCGATCGAGGTTGAGCTCGGTCACGCCGATCGTCGTGGCGTCGCTGCAGGCGCCCGCGGCGCCGAGCGCGGTGGCCGCCGTGACGGCGGTGGAAGCCAGCCAGCGGGTCACGGTGTCCTCGGGGTGCCGATCCGCAGCACGACGCGGTGGCGGGTGGGGGAGCCGGGCGCGATATCGATCACGGCGAGGGTGTCTTCGAGGAAGTTCGACACGAACAGGTACCTGGGCGGCGGCGGCATGGGCTGGATCTGGGTCGGATACTGGGGCGGATACACGTCGACTGCATACGGGCCCCGGCCGACCGAGATGATGTCCTCGACCTGCGACTGACCGAACGGGTCCACGGCGTAGATCTGGCCGTCCTGGAAGCAGGTGACGTAGACGCGCTCGTTGCTGTTGTCCACGGTGCCGTCGGCGTTGAACCTGGCGCCCGCCACGGCGGCCGCCGAGGCGTCGCGGCACAGGTCGCTGGAGCCGAGCAGCGTGTTGCGCGGCGCGCCGTCGGGGCCGGGCGAGGTGTCGTAGACCTGGAGCGACGGCGGCGCGCGGTTCACGAGGTAGAGCCGCGTGCCGTCCGCCGAGAACCGGATCGCCCGGCTGTCGCTCGAGCTCCCGGCCATCGTCCCGACGGCGTCGAGCAAGAAGAACGGGCCCGGCAGGAGAAAGCCCGCGGCGCCGCCGCGCATGCCGACGTCGAACAGCTGCACCCGGTTGTCGGTGTTGCTCGCGACGTACAGCGCCTCGGGCGCGAGCTCGGGGAAGCCTTCGCCCGGCGCGGGATCGGGGCAGCCGTCCTCGTCCTCGAACCCGTCCTTGTCCTCGGGAACGTCGGGGCACTTGTCGAGCTCGTCCTTGATGCCGTCACCGTCGCGGTCGCCGGGCAGCGGCGGTGGGGGCGTCGTCCGCCGTGCGGTGATGCTGGTCGCGCCGCGGAAGGCCGTGCTCGGATCGCCGAACACGCCGGTGAGGATGTCGGCGATCTGGACCTTCGTGGAGTCGGCCGGTGCGTCGATCAAGGTCACCGCGCCGCTGGCCAGGTGCCCGACCATCGCGAACCCGTGCATGACCGGATTGCCCGCGGGATCGACCGACGGGAAGGCATCCGCGAACACCGAGAACGGCTCGTTGGGCAACGCCGCGAGATCCGTGTCGTTGTACAGCGAGGTCAGGCGGTGCGCGTCATCGCACAGCGGGAAGGGAACCGAGCCGGTGGTGCAGTGCAGGGCCGCGCCGTAGAAGTCGGCCCACGAGATCGACGGATCGCCGCGGGTCGGGACGAACACGCGGAGCTTGTTCCCGATGTCCGGCACCTTCCCGAGGTCCTGCACCGAGATGTCGGTCGCAAAGTTGCCGACCTTGACACCGGCGTTGGTGTTGATGAAGTAAGACTCGTCGCAGATCAGCGTATCGGTGTTGTCCGGATCGCACGAGCAGGACAGCGGTTGGCCGCCCTCGGGCGCCGGGATCTTCGGATCACCGGGCAGCGTGGTCTGCGCGAAGGTGGCGCAGTCGGGCCGGTCCGTCGTGTTCGCCGGCTCCGCGAGGTAGGCCAACCATTTCTTGGTCACCTGATCGACCCGGTTGACGTCGAACACGTTGAGCGAGCCCGAGTCGTAGCGCAGCTCCGAGTTCGCGTTGACGACGAACAGCACGGCGCCATCCGGCGACAGCTTCAGGCCGGTGGGGAACGCCAGCTGGTCGCGCTTGGGCTCGATATCGGCTCCGGACGCGGTGCAGCCGGTCACCGCGCCGCAGACCAGAGCACAGGCCAGGCCGAGCCCGCTCGACCTGAAGGTGCGCGCCGGGGCAGCAGTCCTCGTGGCCATCCTCATGGGGTGCCGCTTCGACCGCGCGCCGACGCGGGGGGTTGCCTGCCGGGATCCGCGAAGCTCTGTCGGTTCCGTCACGTCGGTCACTTCCTGACTTCTTTGGCGTTGGGCGCCTCGGACAGCGCGGCGCGGGCCGCCGCGACCCGCGCGATCGGGACCCGGAACGGCGAGCACGACACGTAGTTCAGGCCGGCGCGGTGGCAGAACCCGACCGAGGTCGGATCGCCGCCGTGCTCGCCGCAGATCCCGACCTTGAGGTCGGGCTTGACGCCCCGCCCGCCGCGGACGGCGAGCTCGATCAGCGCGCCGACCCCCTCGGGGTCGAGCACCGCGAACGGATCGCTGGGCAGCACGCCGGCGTCGAGATAGGCCGGCAGGAACCGGCCGGCATCGTCGCGCGACAGCCCGTACGTGGTCTGCGTCAGGTCGTTGGTGCCGAACGAGAAGAAGTCGGCGTGGGCCGCGATCTGGTCGGCGACCACGCAGGCGCGCGGCAGCTCGATCATCGTGCCGATCGTGTAGGGGATGCTCGCACCGCCGATCGCGGCGGCGAACGTCTTCGCGACCAGCTCGCGCAGCCGGCGCAGCTCCTCGGGGTGCATGACCAGCGGGATCATGATCTCGGGGTGAACTGCCCCGCCCGCCGCCACGACCTCGGCGGCGGCCTCGCCGATCGCGCGGGTCTGGATCTCGTAGATCTCGGGGAACGTGATCGCGAGCCGGCAGCCGCGGTGGCCGAGCATCGGGTTGGCCTCGGTGAGCTCGGCGACCTTGGCCGCGACCTGCGCCGCGGACTTGCCGAGCGCCGCCGCGACCTCCTCGATGTCGGCGGTGCCGTGCGGCAGGAACTCGTGGAGCGGCGGATCGAGCAGCCGGATCGTGACCGGCAGGCCGTCCATCACCCGGAACAGCTCGGCGAAGTCGCCGCGCTGCATCGGCAGGATCTTGGCCAGCGCGGCGCGCCGCCCGGCCTCGTCGCCGGCGAGGATCATCTCGCGGACCGCGAGGATCCGCTCGGGCTGGAAGAACATGTGCTCGGTGCGGCACAGCCCGATGCCCTCGGCGCCGAAGCTGCGCGCGGTGCGCGCGTCGGTCGGCGTGTCGGCGTTGGTCCGGACGTGCAGCCGGCGGAACGAGTCGACCCACGTCATCAGCGTGCCGAGCTCGTTGCCGAGCGCGGCCGGGACCAGCGGCGCCGAGCCGAGGAAGACCTCGCCGGTCGAGCCGTCGAGGGTCAGCGTGTCGCCCTCCTTGAGCTTGCGCTCCTGGCCGCCGCCGACGAACGCCGCGGTGCGCCGGGCGGCGTCGACCCGCAGCGACGTGCACGACGTCACGCAGCACTTGCCCATGCCGCGCGCGACGACCGCGGCGTGCGACGTCATGCCACCGCGCGAGGTCAGGATCCCCGCAGCCGCCTTCATGCCGTGGATGTCCTCGGGTGAGGTGTCGGTCCGGACCAGCAGCACGGTCTCGCCGCGCTCCGCCCAGTCCTTGGCCGCGTTGGCGGTGAACACGATCCGGCCGATCGCGGCGCCGGGCGACGCCGGCAGGCCCTTGGCGATCGCGGGCGGCCGCGCCTTGGGGTCGATCGTCGGGTGGAGCACCTCGTCGAGCTTGGCCGGGTCGATCCGCAGCACCGCGTCGCGCGGCGTCAGCTTGCCCTCGCCGACCATGTCGACCGCGATCTTGACCATCGCCTTGCCGGTGCGCTTGCCGCTCCGGGTCTGCAGCATGAACAGCTCGCCGGACTGGATCGTGAACTCGAGGTCCTGCATGTCGCGGAAGTGGTCCTCGAGCAGCTTGGCGACCCGGACCAGCTCGGCGTGGGCCCCGGGCAGCTTCTTCGCGAGCTCGCTGATCGGCTCGGGCGTGCGGATCCCGGCGACCACGTCCTCGCCCTGAGCGTTGGTCAAGAACTCGCCGTACAGCTCGGCGGTGCCGGTCGCAGGGTTGCGGGTGAACGCGACCCCGGTCGCGCAGTCGTCGCCGAGGTTGCCGAACACCATCGCCTGGACGTTGACCGCGGTGCCCATCGTCGACGGGATGCCGTGCAGCTTGCGGTAGTAGTCGGCGCGCGGATTGTTCCATGACCGGAACACCGCGCCGATCGCGCCCCACAGCTGGGTGGTGACGTCGTCGGGGAACACCTGGCCGGTGGCCTGCTTGACCTCGGCCTTGAACCGGGCGACCAGCTCGCGCAGCGCGGCCTCGCTGAGGTCCTGATCGCGCGCCGCCTTGTGCGTGCGCTTGACCTCGTCGAGGATGCGGTCGAACGGCGGGTCGTCCTGCTCGCTGGGCGCGACCACGCCCATCACGACCTCGCCGTACATCGCGACGAACCGGCGGTAGCAGTCCCACGCGAACCGCGGGTTGCCCGCGCGCTGGGCGAGCGCGGCGACCGTGGTGTCGTTGAGCCCGAGGTTGAGGATCGTGTCCATCATCCCGGGCATCGAGGCCGGCGCGCCGGACCGCACGCTGACCAGCAGCGGCTGGCTGGCGTCGCCGAACGTGTTCCGGGTCAGCTCCTCGACCCGGTGCAGCGCCTGGGCGACCTCGGCGTCGAGCCCGTCGGGGTAGCTCGCCGCGCCGTGCGCCATCACGTGGCGGCAGACCTCGGTCGTGATCGTGAAGCCGGGCGGCACCGGCAGGCCGAGCGACGCCATCTCGGCGAGGTTGGCGCCCTTGCCGCCGAGCAGGGACTTGTCGGATGCGCGGCCCTCGGCCGAGCCGCCGCCGAACTGTCGGACGTACTTCATGATGCGCCTCCGAGCTGGCGGAAGTCTGCGATCCGGGCGAACGGCTCGTAGATCCGCGACAGCAGTGACAACCGGTTCTCACGCAGCACGGGATCGGGGTCCATCACCATGACTCCTCCGCGGTCGAAGAATGCTGCCACGTCGGGGCCGAGCTCGGCGAGCACCGCGAAGCTGTCGCGGTACTGGTGGTGCTCGAGCGCGCGCAACAGGCGGTTCTGGCGCTGGGTGAACGCGTCCCACAGCCGGGCCTCGGCGCCGCCCGCCGAGACGAACGCGCCGGGCTTGACCTCGCCCGAGATCAGGTGCTGCTTGGCCTTCGCGTCATCGAGGATGTTCGCGATCCGCTTGAACACCTCGCGCGCGGCCTGGGGCACCACCGCGACCGCGCGCGCCCGCATCCGCGCGTCGCTCGGCTCGTCCGCCGACACGCCGAGCACGACGTCGACGTCCTGCGCGGCGAGCCCGTCCTCGATCAGCAGCCCGCGCAGCCGGGTGCGGAAGAACTCGCGCAGCGGCTCGCGCGCGCCGGCGGTCGCCAGGGTGGCGCCATACGCGTTGCTCGCGAGCTCGATCAGGAGGTCGATGCGCAGCGGCCAGCCCGTGCCGGCCGTGAACTGCGCGCCGCCCGGGCCGCGATCGAGCAGGATCTGGAGCACGCCGAGCGCCGCGCGGCGCAGGCCGAACGGATCGGCCGAGCCCGACGGCGCAAGCCCGGCGGCGAAGCAACCGACCAGGGTGTCGATCCGGTCGGCGATCGCGATCAGCGCGCCCTCGACCGTCGACGGCAGCGCCCCGCCCTGGCCCCTGGGGAAGTAATGGTCCTCGATCGCGACCGCGACCTCGTCGGGCAGGCCGGCGAGCCGCGCGTAGTGCTTGCCCATCACGCCCTGCAGCTCGGGGAACTCGCCGACCACCGCGCTGGCGAGATCGGCCTTGCACAGGTGCGCGGCGCGGCGCGCGACGTCCCGGTTGCACGCGACCCGCTCGACCAGCGCGCCGGTGATCGCCTCGATCCGGGCCAGCTTGGCGCCGACCGTCCGGGCCGCGTCGCCGAGCCTGGCCTGGAACACCACCGGCGCGAGCTTCTCGTTCCACTGCTCGAGCGACTTCTTCTGGTCCTCCGCGAAGAAGAACCGGGCGTCGGCGAGCCGCGACGCGATCACGTACTCGTTGCCGCGGCGGACGACGTCCGGATCCTTGACCACGGTCGCCATCACCGTCGCGAACCGGTTCGCGAGAGAGCCGCGCGCGTCCTCCATCGCGAAGTAGCGCTGGTGGTTGCGCATCTCGGTGACGATCAGCTCCTCGGGGACCTCGAGGAACGCGCGGTCGAAGCTGCCGCTCAGGCCGACCGGATACTCGCCGAGGTGGATCACCTCGTCGAGCAGCTCGTCGTCGCGGCGCACCCGCAGCCCGGTCTCGCGCTCGAGCCGTGCGAGCTCGGCGCGCACCAGGTCGCGCCGGACGGCAGGGTCGACCACGACGTGGGCCGCGCGCAGCGCGTCGGCGTAGCCGTCCGGGCTGGCGAGCTCGACCGGGCGGTTGGCCAGGAAGCGGTGGCCGCGGCTGTGCCGGCCGCTGGTCAGCCCCGCCCAGGTCAGCGGCACGACCTCGCCGCCGAGCAGCGCGACCAGCCACTGCACCGGCCGGACGAACACGGTCTCGCCCCAGCTCCAGCGCTGCGACCTGGGCCATGCGATCGCGCCGGCGAGATCGACCAGGAGCCCGGGCAACAGCGCGCGCGCGTCGAGGCCGGCGACGCTGCGCAGCGCCACGACGTAGAGCCCCTTCTTGCCGGCGACCTCGCGCTGGACCAGCCCCTCGGGGGCGACGCCGTTCTTGGCGGCGAAGCCCTGCCCCGCCCGGGTCAGCGAGCCATCGGCCGCGAACGCGGCAGACGCCGGCGGCCCGACGATCTCCTCGCGCAGATCGGGCTGGCGGTCGGCGAGCTGCTTCACGATCACCGCAAGCCGGCGCGGCGTGCCGAGCGCCCGGACGCCGTGGTGCGCCAGCCGCGCCGCCGCGAGCCGGTCCTCGACCAGCCCCGGCAGGTCGGCGAGCGCACGCGCCAGCATCTTCGCCGGGATCTCCTCGCAGCCGATCTCGAACAGCAGATCAGCTGGCATGGGAAACCTCCCGATGCGGCGAGCACAGGACCCGCAGGTGCAGGGCCGCGCGGCGCGGCGCGCGGAGGGGTGAATCGCCCGGCTCTGCCGGGCGAGAGGGGGCGGGAAAGCCCCCTCTGGATCGCTCAGCCGGCATGTGCGATCTCCTCGGCATGGGCCGCCACCGCGCGGGCCGCGGCCAGCGCGCCGGCGTTGACCCCGGCGGCTTCCGCCTCGCGATACGCCGCGACCGCGCGCTCGCGCAGCGCGTCCGGCAACAGCGGGAACCCGAGCGCCACCCGCGACGCGACGTACGCCTCGGCGCACGCCTTGGCCATCCCGCGGACCCGGCCGATGAAGCGCTGGCGCTCGGTCACGCTGATCGCGCCGCGCGCGTCCAGGCAGTTGAACGCGTGCGACGCCTTCATGCAGAACTCGTAGGCCGGCAGCACCAGCGGACGCGGCGCGCCGTCGACGGTGCGCCCGAGCAGCCGCCGGCACTCGGCCTCGTGCGTGTCGAAGCTCGCGAATGCGATCTCGGGCCGCAGCTCCTCGAACTGGTAGGTCGAGTACTCGACCTCCCACGGCCGGCGGATCTGGCCGTAGGTCACGCGGCGATCCCACTGCAGGTCGTACATGTTGTCGACGTTCTGCAGGTACATCGCGAGCCGCTCGACGCCGTACGTCAGCTCCGCGGTGACCGGCATCAGGTCGATGCCGCCGGCCTGCTGGAAGTACGTGTACTGCGTGACCTCCATGCCGTCGCACCAGACCTCCCAGCCCACGCCCCACGCGCCGAGCGTCGGCGACTCCCAGTCGTCGTGGACGAACCGGATGTCGTGCGCGGCGGGATCGAGCCCGATCGTGCGCAGCGAGTCGAGGTAGAGCTCCTGCACGTGCAGCGGCGATGGCTTGAGCCCGACCTGGAACTGGTAGTACGCGCCCGCGCGGTTGGGGTTCTCGCCGTAGCGGCCGTCGGCGGGCCGCCGGCAGAACTGCGCGAACGCCGCGTTCCACGGCTCGGGGCCGAGCACGCGCAAAAAGGTCGCCGGGTGGAACGTCCCGGCCCCGACCTCGACATCGACGGGCTGCTCGATGACGCACCCGCGGTCGGCCCAGAACTTCTGCAGCGTGAAGATGAGGTCTTGCAGGTACATGGCGCCAGGAGCGGGGACCCTACCGTCGGCGGGCCATGCGGTCAAGCGCACGTCCCGAGCTAAGTCCTTCAGATCTCTTGACGTTCTCGAGGAGCGAGCGCCGGAGGCCGGGAGTTGCCGCTCACTCGGCTTCCGCGACCGTGTCGCTGATCAGGCCGGCCGCCTTGCGGGGCTCGACGCGGCCGGTCAGCACCGCGGCGATGCCCTGGAGCACCGGCACGCGCACGCCGAGCCGGCCGGCGAGCTCGAGGCCGGCGAGCGCCGCCCGCGCGCCCTCGGTCGTGGCGGCCGCGGCGGTGCCGCCCTCGGCGAGCCGGCGCCCGAGCTGGTAGTCGGCCGAGCGCTCGGACGAGCGGACCAGCAGGTTGCCCAGCCCGGACAGCCCGGCGAACGTCCGGGCCTCGGCGCCGGCGGCGACGCCCAGCCGCGACGCCTCGGCGAGCGCGCGGGTCACCAGCACCGCCCGGGTGCCCGGCGCGACGCCCAGGCCATCGGACAGGCCGAGCGCGACGGTGTACGCCCCGGACAGCGCCGAGGCGAGCTCGACACCGACCAGATCATGCGAGCCGTAGACCCGCAGGACCGGCGGCGTGTTGAGCAGCCGGCGGCCCTCGTCGACGACCTCGTCGAACGCCGACGCGATCACCATCGAGCACGAGTTGCCCTCGGCGAGGTCATCGGGCAGCGCGGGACCGGCGAGCGCGCCGAGCTTGAGCGTCGGCAGCCCCTGCTCCATCGCCTGCGATACCCGGTCGTTGGCCGGCGCGGCGAGCGCGCCGATCGCGTGGACGACGATGTGGCTGCCGTCGATCGCGTCGCCGAGCTCGCGCGCGCGATCGCGCACGCTGGTCGACGTCACCGCGAGCACGATGAACCGCGCCTCGCCGGCGAGCCGCCGCGGATCGCCGGTCGCCTCGAGCGGCTCGGGCAGCGGCGCGCCGGGCAGCCGCGGGCTGCGCCGGGTGGCGCGGATCGCGTCGACCACCGCGGCGTCGCGCGACCACAAGACGACCCGGCGGCCGGCGCGGGCGAGCACCGAGCCGAGCGCGGCGCCGAACCGGCCGGCACCGGCGATGCCGATCGTGTCGCGCCGCGCGGTCATGCCGCGTGCGCCTCGGCCGCGCCGGCGTCCGGCGGGACGTGCGCGGTGCGGTTCTGGTAGTAGTAGAGCAGCTTGACGTCGTCGACGTGCAGCGCCTGGTCGCGGCGCGAGACGATCGGCCGGGTGTGGTACTGCGACAGCCCGCGGACCGCGTCGTCGAGCACCGCCGCCACCGGCTGCGCCGCGAGCCGCGGGTGCTCGGCGCCCCACGCCGGGTTGCCGGCGATCCGCGCGCGCAGCCGCCCGAGCCGCTCGACCACGCGGTCGACCGGGAGCTGCGGCGCCGGCGAGCGGATCAGCCGGTAGATGTCGCGGGTCCCCGCCGCGGCGGCGATCAGATCGTAGACCGTGCGGGCGACCAGGTGGGTCGCGTGGAACACGGTCAGCCGGGGGTACGCCGCGGCGAGCCGGCGGCCGAGCGCCCGGGTGTACTCGGCGTCGCGCTGGTCGTCGTCGCTCACCTCGCCGTCGGCGCCGCGCACGAAGCTCGCGGGGTCGACCTTGCGCCCGGCGCGATCGATCGACTCGCCGTCGTCGGTGATGTCGTTGCCGAACGGATCGAGCGGCCGGCCGAACCGGACCACCACCGAGCCCTCGTGGACCACGATCTTGCGGAAGAACTCGACGATCCGGCCGATCCGCGAGAACTCGTCGTCGGTGATGATGTACCGGCTCTTGCCGGTCTCCGCCAGGTAATCGTCGATCAGGGTCTCGGCCTCCAGCACGAGCCGGTAGTTGATCGTCACCGGGACGATGTACAGCCGCTTGTGGGGTGCGCCCGCGCGCACGCTGTTGCGGTACGCGGTGACCGTGGTGCCGAGCAGGCCGAGCTTGAGGTTCTTCTCGACGACGTTCGACCGGCAACGCGTGCCGCCCGGGAAGAACAGCGAGTGGTAGCCGTGCTCCAGGAGCACGGTCGAGTACTCCTTGAGCACGTCCTTGTAGAGCTCGAACTTGAGCCGGCGATCGACCCGGTAAGCGCCGAGGTTGCGCATGAAGAACGAGATGAACGGGTTGGAGAACAGATTCTTGCCGGCGCCGTAGGTCGTCGGCGGCAGGCCGGCGCGCAGCAGCGCCAGGCCGATCGCCGGCGAGTCCATGTTCGACGAGTGGGTCGGGGTCACGACCAGGGTGCCGCGCTCGGCGCACGCGCGGACGACGTCGAGCTCGCCGTCGGCGAGGATCCGGGCGTCGAGGCTGCGCACCGCCGCCATGCCCTCGCGCACGCTGCCGACCGGCGAGAACACGAAGCCGAGCAGCGGCGGCGCGACCCCGGTCGCGAACCGGTAGACCCGCGCATCGAAGTTGCCGACGACGTCGCGGCCGTAGTGGCGCACCAGGCTGCGCAGCTCCTCCTGCTTGTCGGGCTCGGCCATCGTCAGCAGGCGGCGCGACAGATCGCGCCAGCGACCGACGGCGGCGTCGCCGGCCCGCGACGCCTCGAGCCGGCGGATCTCGCAGTACGCCACGTCGTTGAGGACGTACTCCAGGGACGCGTCGCCGCCGGCGCGGGCCTCGGCGACCCGGCGCGCGACCACCCGGCGCTCGACCTCCGCGAGCAGCCGCTCGCGCTCGTCGTTGAACCTCTCGAGGCGGTTTTCGGCTTCCCGGACCGGCCGGTCACTGCCCATGGTGTGTGGTGATATCACGCAGTTCGGCGCGGATCTTCTCCTTGGGCCTTGCGCTGGTGTGTCGGCTATGCTGATCATTAGTCCACGCGGAGCGGTCCTGGTTTAAGGATGCTTCGCCGCGCCCCTCCGGTGGGATCTGATTACGGCTGATTCGGCTGGGCTGGCGGTGAGAGTGAACAAGGACATTGGATGTCCACGACCAAACGTCCCCGAACGACCAAGAAGAAGGAAGCCGCTCGGTCCAGTGCGTCGGCGCGCACCGCGAGCCCGAAGGCCAAGCGGACCACCCGGCGCGCCGAGCCGGTCAAGAAATCCCCGGCCGAGCCGGCTTCTGTGAAGAAACCTCGCAGCAAGAAAGTCACGGCGGTCCGGGTTGCGACGCCTGCGACCACCGGGGTCGAACCAGCGCCACGGCTGACATCCCCGCCTGTGTCGACGCGCCCCGCCGCCGCACAAGCTTACACCCTGGACGGTCCGGTCCCTCCGGAGGCGGAAGGACTACCGCGCAAGGTGGGCGCGCTGCTCGGCATCGGCCAGCGCGCGCTCGGGATCAAGACGTTCCGCCCCGGCCAGGCCCAGGCGTTCGAGCACCTGCTCGCCGGCGAGGACCTGCTGGCGGTGATGCCGACCGGCAGCGGCAAGTCGCTGCTCTACCAGCTGACGTCGCTGGTCGTGCCGGGCGTCACGGTCGTGGTCAGCCCGTTGATCGCGCTGATCAAGGATCAGCTCGACAAGATGGTCGCCAAGGGCGTCAGCGCGTGCAAGATCGACTCGACGCTGACCGTCAAGCAGCGCCGCGAGGTCGACGAGCTGGTGCGCTCGCCCGGCGGCAAGCTGCTGCTGACCACGCCCGAGCGCATGGCGGACCCCGAGTTCCGGGTGTTCCTGCGCGAGGCGTGCGGCGGCGTCGGCGTGTCGCGGTTCGTGGTCGACGAGGCGCACTGCGTGTCGACCTGGGGCCATGACTTCCGCCCGGCGTACCTGTCGCTGCGCAAGGCGCTCGAGGACGTCGGCCGCCCGCCGGTGCTCGCGACCACCGCGACCGCGCCGCCGCACGTCCGCGATGACATCCTGTTCCAGCTCGGGATGGAGGGCGCGACCACGGTCACCACGACCTTCGATCGCCCCAACCTGCACTACGAGGTGATCGTCTTCGGCGACGAGAACGAGAAGATGAAGACGCTCGTGACGCTGCTCAAGAAGCTGCCGCGTCCGGGCATCGTGTACTGCGCGACGGTCAAGAAGGTCGAGGAGCTGTACGAGGCGCTGACCCGCTGGGGCATCACGGTGGGCCGCTACCACGGCCGGATGAACAAGCGCGAGCGCGACGACAGCCAGCAGAAGTTCATGGACTCGTCCGAGCTGGTGATGGTCGCGACCAACGCGTTCGGCCTCGGCGTCGACAAGGCCAACATCCGCAACGTCCTGCACTACCACGTGCCGGGCTCGGTCGAGGCCTACGCCCAGGAGGCCGGCCGCGGCGGGCGCGACGGCAGGCCGGCGCGCTGCGTGCTGCTGTTCTCGCCCGACGACGTCGCGATCCAGGAGTACTTCCTGTCGGGCAGCTACCCGACCAAGCGCCAGGTCCGCCAGGTCTACGAGGCGCTCGAGGCGTTCACCGAGGTCCACACGTCCGGCGGCCGGCTCGCCGAGGAGTCGCCGCCGACGGTCGCCAACATCGCGCTGTCCTCGGGCGTCGGCCAGCAGCGCACGCGCACCGTGCTGTCGCTGTTCAAGGACGAGCACTTCGTGCTCGAGCACGAGGGCGGGCTGTACCTGCTCGCCGATCCGCCGCCCGAGCCCGGCGTGATCGCCGACCGCGCGCGGCAGTACGAGGCCCGCCGGATCGCCGATCGCCAGCGGCTCGACGCGTTGCTCGCCTACGTCAAGGCGCCGGGTTGCCGCAACCAGGCCGTCCTCGAGTACCTCGGCGAGCCCGATCCGCCGCGCTGCGGGCGGTGCGACAACTGCCTGCGCTCTCGCGAGGCCGCGCTCGCCGCGTCCACCGAGGCGACCCGGCTCGGCGCATCGCTGACCCGCCAGCTCGACGAGGACGTCGGAGAGGCCAAGCCGCGGCGCGAGATCCGCGCACGCGTGGTGCGGATCGATCAGCCGGCCGGAGCGTCCGCGCCGGCGGCCGCGCCGCCCGCGCCCCCGCCGCGCCCCGCCCCGACGGTGCTGCGCCGCAGCGCCGCCACCGCGGCGGCCGCCCCGGCGACCGGTGGCGCTCCGCCGTCGGTCTCGGGTTCCGGTCCGGCTCCGGCGTCAGGTCCACGCGGCGGCAGCGCCCCGGCGGCGAGCGCGCGCACCGAGCGGCCGGCCCCGACCACCGCCAGCAACGGCCACCCCGCGGGCGGCCCGCGCGCCGCCACGACCGGGGTCGCCGCGCCGGGCGAGCCGGCGGACCCGCTGGCCCGATCGGCGCGCCCCGGGCAGCCGCTCGGTCCGCCGCGCGCCCCCGGCTCGCCGGGCGAGGGCGAGGGCGAGGACGACGACGAGCTCGAGGACGACGAGCTCGCCGAGGGTGACGAGCCGGAAGAGGGCGACGAGGGCGACGACGACCTCGACGACGAGGACGAGGACGGCGACGACGGCGAAGACGGCGACGAGGACGATGACGGCGAGGGCGACGACGAGCTCGCCGAGGACGACGACGACCTCGACGATGACGAGGACGACGAGGACGACGACGAGGACGACGACGAGGACGACGACTACGAGGTCATCGACAAGACCGCCGCCGAGCTCGCCGAGGAAGGCATCGAGGGCCCCGGCGAGATCACGGTGCTGGCCCGCAAGCGGGTCCCCAAGCAGCCCAAGCAGCGGCCCGAGCGCGCGCTCGACTCGCCGAGCGCCAGCGCCGCGGAGGCGCGGAGGCGACGCCGCCGGCGGCGTCGCAAGCGACGGGCGATGCTACCGCCCAAGAGCGCGTTCACCACGCCGGTGCTGTCGACCGCGGCCCCGATGCCGGAGTCGATGTCGCGACGGATGTCCGGCGGCGGCGGCCCGGTGATCGAGTACGTCCGCGGTCCGATGCGGATCGCGATGGCGCCGGTGGCGTCGGCCAATCCCAACGATGCGGGCGCCGGCCGCCAGCGCCGCGGCAAGAAGCTCCGGCGCTGGGAGCGCGGCGGGTTCCGCCCCGACGGGCCGCGCAAGGATCGCTTCGGCAGCGGCGCCATGGTCCGCACCGATGGGGCGCCTCGGCAGCCCCCGTGGGCCCAGGGCGAGGGCAACGGCGCGCCCGGTGAGCGGCGACGGCGCCGGCGCCGGCGCAGACGGCGGCCCGGAGACGGCATGGCGATGCAGGGCGGGGACTTCCAGCCGTCGGGCAACGGCGTCCCCGGCGGCGACGCGCCGGTCAGCTTCTTCGCCCCGGCCGGCGGCCAGCCCGGCTCGGTGGTCCTCGGCCCCGATGGCCAGCCGATGCGCAAGCGGCGGCGCCGCCGCCGGCGCGGCCGCGGGGGCCGGCAGCGCGAGTGGCGCACCCAGGGCCAGGGCGGCGACGGGGGCGGCAACAGCGGCGGCGGTGCGCCCCCCAGCGGCGGCGACGCACCCTCCGGCGGCGGGGGGGTCGGGTCGATCTCGGACGGCGGCGGTGGTTCAGGGTAAGCTTGGATCGTGCTCGACTGGTTGGGCTCGGTACAGATCAGGACGCGATCCAGCTCCCGCGTGGAGCTCGACCTGACCCGCGCCACGGCGTGGACCGGCTGGGGGATGTGCGCGCTCAGCGTCTACCTGGCCACCCTCGGCCGCGCCTGGGTCACCGTCGCCGGCGTCCTGGTGTTCTTGCTCGGCATCCTGCTCGCGACCTTGCGCCGCAAGCTGGTGTTCGACCGCGACGAGGGCCTGCTGCGCAGCGAGCAGCGCATCCTGGGCGTTCGCCGGCGCACGGCGATCCCGCTGTTCCACCTGCGCTCGGTGGTGGTCGCAGCGCGCCGCGGTATGTATGTCGCCTACGTCGAGCGCCGGCTCGGCGGCACGATCCACCTCGATGAGGCGCGCCGCTCGGCGCCGCTGCTCGCGCTCGCCGAGGCGATCTCGGAGGTCGCCGAGCTCCGCCTGGTATTCGACGCGACCACCCGCGTCGCCGCCTCGGATTGACCTGCGCGCCGCTGCGCATTGAGCCTCGCCCCACCTCGCGCTACCGTCTGGGGGCCGATGCGCCGCTTCCTGTCGGTCTTGGCCGTGCTTGCAGGCTGCAAGGACCACAGCGCAGCTGCGTCCGATCCGCCGGCCACCGGCGCCCCGCCCCACCTCGCCGGGGTCTACCCCGAGCAGTGGCGATGCGAGAGCGTCGCGACCCCGGAGGCGCTGGGCCCGCTGCTCGGCGGCACCGTCCGGCCGATCGACTCGCCGGCCTCGGTGCCGCACGGCGTGCCGCACCCGTGCAGCTACGAGCTGCTGGCGCCCGAGCCCGAGTACTGGACGTTCGACATCGACTGCCGCGACGGCATGAAGCAGCGCGCCGACGCGCTGTTCGCGCAGTACCGCGAGACCAGCCGCGAGGCGGTGGCGCGCTACGCCCAGCTCGATGCCGGCGTGGCCGGGGCCGGCCGACCGGGCGACGCCGGCGTCGCCGCGCACCCGCCCGAGCCCGCGGTCGAGGTCGCGGTCGGCGCCAAGGGCCTCGACCACCACGGCGAGGGCCTGGTCTTCATCGACGACGACGCCCCGTGCTACGTCCGGGTCACCGGCAAGGACGCGGCCCGCCGCCTCGCGCTCGCCCGGCTGATCGCGAAGAACCTGACGCTCGACAACGCGCCGATGGTGCCGCGCGCGCAGCACTGACGGCCGCGGCGGCGGGTGCAGCTCCGCATCGGCTGGGTGGACCCGCGTGACCGCGGGCGCTACCCGTCGGCCGGGTCATGCTCGGGGGCACCTGGCCGGTATCCGGATCGACAGGAAGACGATGGCGCTGATCGCTGCCCTCCGCCGGCGAGCGCCGCCGGGTCGAGGGCTGCGCCCGCGCCCGCGCGCGCGGCGCGTTCCCGGCATGGCCGGACACGCCGTCAGAACTGGGATCCGAAACCGGCGAGGAAGTGCAGCGCGCCGCGGTTTCTGCCGTCGAACGGCACCGCGAGGTCGAAGCTGAGCAGCTGCGCCGAGGTCTGCGGGATCAGGATGCGCAGCCCGAGGCCGGCGTCCTGGTGCAGCCCCAGCTGGGGCAGGATGTCGGCCGCGCCGCCGAGGTCGTAGAACACCACGCCGCCGATCCGCAGCACCCAGATCGGATACGGCAGCATGCGGGCCTCGACCTGGAGGTTGAAGAAGCGCTTGCCGATGAACTCGTTGATGTTGTAGCCGCGCAGCCCGGTGTCCGAGCCGATCGCGTAGAACTGGTTCTGGGTGTCGTGCAGGCGCATCGACAGCGACGACTGCGCGAGCAGCCGGAACAGCCCGGAGATCGGCGGCGTCGCGCCCCGGGTCGACACCGTGACCGTGTCGTCGATGAAGCCGTGCGGCGAGCCGGGATCCGCGTGCTGGTAGCGGCCGCCCAGCCCCGCCGCGACCCGGACGAAGCCTTCGCGCGCCCACGGGAACGTCCAGCCGACCGCCGAGCTCAGCCGCTCGAAGTTGTGGTCCGAGCCCAGGAGCTTCAGCCCGAACCCGAGCGAGATGTCGAGATCCGGCCCGGTCCGCAGGTCCTCGGCGAGATCGAACGTCGTCACGTTGCGCAGCGCGCGGTAGCGCGGGGTGAAGAACGAGTACTCGACGAACGGCACCGAGGTGACCTCGGAGCGCGGCAGGACGCTGGAGATGAACGCCGCGCGCTGCATGTCGTTGCCGTCGAAGTCGGCGAGCGGCTCTGGCCGCTGGCTGACCACGCCATGGCCGATCGACAGCTGCTGCTTGAGCTCCTCGCCCCACTGGCGGGTCACGAACGTGTTGAAGCTCCACTGCCGCAGCTCGTACTCGCGCGGGAACGATGTGTGCTGCCCGGTCTGGGGGTCGGTGTAATCGAACTGCCGCAGCTCGGTGCCGTCGAACTGGCGGCTGATCGCGAAGCGGTGGGTGAACTGCGCGCCGGCCGCCCACTCGCTGGCGAGGTTCCACAGCGGCCGGGTCAGCGTGATCGTGCCGTCGCTGCCCTCGGAGTGGAACCGGCTGTGCTTGGTCAGGTCGTCGCGGGTCAGGATGTCGTCGGCCCGGGCCTGCAGGTTGTAGTGCTCGCCGAGCACGTCCTTGTCGATGAACAGCGGGCCGACCGCGATCGCGCCCTGATCCATGGTCAGCGCCGCCGACAGCACGTCGCGCCGGCCGAGGAAGTTGTTCTCGGACAGCGACGTCGTCAGGTTGGTCAGCTTGCCCTGCTGGTAGGTGTACTGGGTGTTGAACCGCAGGCTCCAGATGTCGCGCGTGACGATCAGGACGTCGACGCTGCCGGGCGCGGTCGCCTTGACCGGGATCACCGCGACCACCGACGTCCACAGCGGATCGCGGAGCAGCCGCGCGGTCTCGTCGATCCGGTCCTGATCCCAGATCTGGCCGTGCGCGACGACCGCCTCGGCGCGCACCGCGGACTCCCGGGTCGTGACGTGGAAGTTGTTGAAGAACCGGAGGAACTCGCCCGGCTCGGCGAACACCTCCTCGTTGTAGATCCGGATCGCGCCGATCACCTTGCCCCACGGCGCGGGATCGGGCTCGTAGCCGCGCGCCGTCAGGGCGCGGGCGACGCTCGCGCGCTCCAGGCTCGACATCGTCGCGAGCCAGTCGCAGCTCGGATCGCGTCCGGCACAGCGCGCCTCGGCGGCCACGCGACCCTCGGGGACGGCCGCGCGGTCCGCGGCTGCGATCGACGGCGGGCTCGATGCGGGCGGCGCTGGCGACGGCGGCGCGGCGGCCGGTGGCTCGGCGGTGGGCTCGGGCGCCGCGGGAGCAGCCGGCGGGACCTGCGCGCCGGCGCGCGCGCCGCCTGCGAGGAGAACGCAGACAAGCGCGATGCGGCGCACCCGGACATCGTACACAAGCCCGCGCGCCGATGTCACTTAGCACGGTTGCTAATTATTAGCCGATACGCTAATCATGGAGGCATGTCGCGAGCCGGCGAGCCACCCGACATCCTGGCGATGCCCAGCCTCGCGGAGATCGAGGCGGCGTTCGCCGCGCTGTCGCACGACGTCCGGCGCCACATCGTCCAGCTGCTGTCGCAGCTCGGCGGCGAGCTGCCGTCGGGCTACCTCGCGAAGCGGTTCTCGCACAGCTGGCCGACCACCACCCGCCACCTGCGTGTCCTCGAGGCGGCCGGCCTGGTCACCGTGCGGCGCGAGGGCCGCAGCAGCGTCTACCGCCTCGAGCGCGACCGGCTCCGCCGCATCCTCGGCGGCTGGCTCGCCGCGCTCGATCCGCCCACCCCGCACCAGACCTGGCGCTCCTCGGGGCCGCGCTCGGTCGCCGATCGCCCCGCCCCCAGAGGAAGACCGCGATGACCGAAGCTCCCCGCCTGTTCCGCGTCACGCTCGAGGTCGGCAGCCTCGATCAGGCCACGCAGCTCTACACCGAGCTGCTCGGCATCCCCGGCAAGCGCCACCCCGGCGCGCGCCACTACTACGACTGCGGCGGCGTGATCCTCGCCGTGCTGGACGTGTCGCGCGGCGCGCTGCCGCCGACGCCCGGCCCCAAGTCGCTGTACTTCGCGGTGGCCGACCTCGACGCGGTCCACACCCGCGCCGCGCGGCTCGGCATCCTCGCGCCGTACCAGGTCCACGGCCAGCCCGCCGCGGACGCGATCACCCGGCCGTGGGGCGAGCGCTCGTTCTACGTCGTCGATCCATGGGGCAACGACCTGTGCTTCTGCGAGGACGGCACGCTGTACACGTGAGGGTCGATCGAGAGCGCGCGTCGCGTCGCGCGGATCTTCATCCCGCGGTGCCGCGGGTGACCCGCGGGTTCTTGCCGAGATCGTGGACCAGCGTGACGCCGGTGAACCCGGCCGCCGCCAGTCGCGCGGCGACCGCATCGGCCTGATCGAAGCCGTGCTCGAGGACGATCGCGCCGCCGGGTACGAGGTGCTCGCGGGCCTCGGCGCAGATCCGGTCGTAGAACGCCAGGCCGTCCGGGCCGCCGTCGAGCGCGATCACCGGCTCGCGGCGGACCTCGGGCGACAGCGTCGGGATCACCGGCGACGCGATGTACGGCGGGTTGGCGGCGATCAGGTCGAACCGCTCGCCGCGCACCGGCGCGAACAGATCGCCCTCGCGGACCTCGACGCGATCGGCGACCGCGTTGCGCGCGACGTTGCGGCGGGCCAGCGCGGCGGCCGCGGGCGACAGCTCGGTCGCGACGACCTGCGCGGCCGGGTACTCGCGCGCCAGGCTGACCGCGATCACCCCCGAGCCGGTGCACAGATCGAGGATGCGGCACGGCGCGGCGCGATCCGGCCGGGCGACGCGGGCGACCTCGATCACGGTCTCGGTGTCGGGCCGCGGCACCAGCACCGACGGCTCGACGTGAAACGGCAGGCCCCAGAATTCGGTCTCGCCGACCAGGTAGCTCACCGGCTCGCCGGCGAGCCGGCGCTTGATCAGCCCGCGGTAGCTCGCGAGCTCGGCGTCGGCGAGCGGCTTGTCGAACCCGGTGTAGAGCTGCATCCGGGTGCAGCCCAGGACGTGGGCCAGGAGGATCTGGGCCTCCAGGCGCGCGGCGGCGATCCCGGCTTCGGTGAAGCGCTGGGTCGTCCAGTCGAGCACGCCGAGGGGGGTCCAGGCCACGCCCTCGTATAGCATTCCCGCGCCAGCGGCTCGCTGGGCCAGCGGCTCAGTCGATCAGGATCAGATCGGCGTGGTTGATCCCGCTCGGGCCGATCACCACCAGCGCGCCGGCGGCGGCCAGCGCGGTCCCGGCGTCGCACGCCGCGAGCGCCGCGGCCGGATCGATCCCGGCGGCGGCGATCGCATCCCAGGTCGCGCCGTCGATCCAGGCCCCGGCCGGCGACGGGCGGCCCGGCGGCGGCGGGCCGTCGATCCCGTCGGTGCCGACCACCAGTGCGCCGCGCGCGGTGCCGCGCAACCGCCGGGCGAGCTCGAGCGCGAGCTGCTGGGCCCGGCCGCCGGCGCCGTGCGCCGCGGGGATCCGCACGGTCGGCTCGCCCCACGCGACCCGCGCGCCGGGCTCACCGGCGAGCTCGTCGGCGACCGCCGCGACGTCCCCCGCGACCGGGGCCTCGATCAGGCGAGCTGCGACGCCGCGCGCCGCGAGCGCCGCCACCGCCGCGTGCGCCGCGCTCGCCATCGGCGCGATCACCTGCGCATGATCGCGCCGCGCCACCCGGCGGACCGGCGGCTCGTGGTCGAGCGCCGCGGGCGCCGCCAGCCCGAGCCGGGCGAGCACCTGGCGCGCCCGCCGCCAGGTCGCCGCCGCGCCGTCGTCGACCGGCACGCCCGGCGAGGCCAGCCACGGCCCGGCGGTGGGGCCCGAGCCGATCACGCCGATCGGATCGCCGATCACGTCGCTGACCGCCAGCGTCACCACCGGCGCCGCGGCGGCGAGCGCCAGCCGGCCGGCCTTGATCGCCGACAGCGCGCCGCGCACCGCGTTGATCTCGTCGATCGCGGCGCCGGCCGCCATCACCTGCTGCACGGTGGCGACCAGCTCGCCGAGCCCCGCCGGCCCCGCCGCCGGCAGCTCCGCCAGCGCCGAGGCGCCGCCCGAGATCAGCGCGAGCACCGCGTCACCGTCGCCCGCGCCGGCGACCAGCGCGCGCAGCGCCGCCCCCGCCGCGACGCTGCGCGGGTCGGGCACCGGGTGGACCGCCTCGAGCAGCCGCCAGCCGCGCGGCAGCGCGCCGGCCCCGCCGGCCGGCACGACCGCGATCCCGTCGGCGACCTCGCCCGCGCCGCGCGCCATCGCCAGCGCCGCCTTGCCGACCGCGAGCGCCAGCCGCCGCCGCCCGGCCAGCCGCTCCGCGATCGCTGGCTCGCCCAGCGCCTCGCGCACGCGGCGCGCCGGATCGCAGGCGGCGATCACGTCGCGCAGCACCGCCTCGGCGACGTCGCGGTGAAGCCCGCGCGGCCCGTCATCGAACGCCTCGTCACCGACTGTCGGCCATGCCATCCGGCGCCCGAGCATAGCAGCGGCCCGCGCGCACCGCGTGCTAGGTTCGCAGGCGATGCCGTCCGAGCTGGCGAGCGCCACGCTGATCGCGCCCCGCAAGCGCCCGCTGGGCTTCGAGCTCGCGCTGGCCGTGCTGGTCGCGCTCGCCGTGCTGCTACCGGGGATCTGGAGCTACTCGCTGGTCGACCCGTGGGAGACCCACTACGGCGAGGTCTCCCGGATGATGCTGCAGAACCACGACTGGGTGCACACCGAGTGGCCCCAGGAGAACGAGGGCTTCCGCAGCAAGCCGGTGCTGATGTTCTGGATGATGGCCGGCTCGATGCGCGCGCTCGGGCTGGCGGCCGACGGCGGCTACTCCGGCGAGATGGTGCACGACGCGACCACGATGATCGCGATCCGGCTGCCGTTCGTGCTGAGCGCGGTCGGCGGCCTGGTCCTGATGTGGTGGATGCTGGCGCGCCTGGTCAGCCGGCGGCTGGCCTGGCTCGCGCTGCTGGTCGTCGGGTCGTGCCCGTTCATGTGCCTGATCGCGCGCCAGGCGATCCCCGACATGCCGCTGACCGCGTGCGTGATCGGCGCGCTGTCGCTGTTCGCGATGGCGATCGAGGACGGCGAGCGACCGATCGCGCCGCTGCGGTCGGTCCGGATCGCGGGCCGCACGATCGCGCTGGACGCCCGCCACGTCGTGGTCGGCCTCGCCGTCGCGGTGATCGCCGTCCAGGCGATCTACTACGCGTTCTACTTCGTGCTGTCGCCGGCGCTGATGGTGCGCGGCCGGATGCCGAGCCCGGCGCTGTGGCTGCCGCTGGGGATGGCGATCGCCGGGTTCGCGCTGCACCGCGACGGCTGGATGGTCGCCCGGCTGCCGTTCCTCTTGATCGGCGGCATCGTCGCGGCGATCGTCAACGCGCCGGTCCGCGCGCGCGCACCCGGGCAGCGCCGGTGGCGGCACGTGTTCGACGACGTGCTTGCGGTGTGGGATCGCTACGCGCCCGATCGCTGGCTCGGCCGGATCGCGATGTTCGCGGCGATCCCGCTCACGACGTTCACGGGTTCGATGACCGTGCTCAGCATGATCGACCCCGCCAACGCCCTGCTCCGCTCGCTCGAGATCGCCGGCGGCGTCACCGTGATCTGGGCCTGGATCGGCATCGCCGCACCCGGCCGCTGGCCGCTGCCCAGCTGGCGCGACGCCGGGGCGATCGTCGACCACATGCTCGCGATGGCGTCGATCACGACGATGCGCCAGGTCTACCTGATCGGCTGCTACTCGCTGCTCGGGATCAGCGTGCTGGCCAAGGGCCCGCCCGGCGTCGCCGTGGTCGGCGCGGTCGGCGTGTTCCACGTCGTGCTGTTCCACCGCTGGCGCGCGCTGTACGACGGGGCCTACGAGCTCAAGCGCGGCCTGCTCCTGATGATCGCGACGTGCCTGCCCTGGCACGTCGCGATGTACCTCAAGGACGGCCTTTCGTTCATCAACGACTACGTGTTCCAGCACGTGCTCAACCGCGCCGCGGTCGGCGTCGACAACTCGCCCGGCACGTTCGAGTACTACGCGTCGCAGCTCGGTCACGGCATGTGGCTGTGGGCCGCGCTGCTGCCGGCCGCGCTCGCCGCCGCGATCCTGCGCACGCGGACCGACACCCGCGAGGCCCGGGTCCGGTTCCTGGCCGTGCTGTGGGCGGTCGCCGGGTTCGCGTTCTTCGGCCTGGTCCAGACCAAGTTCCACCACTACATCCTCCCGGTGGTGCCGGCGCTCGGCCTGCTGGTCGCGTTCTTCCTCGACGATCTGGTGGCCGGCCGCGACCGGCTGCACCCGGTGTTCGCGGCGATCGGCGTCGCGATCGTGCTGCTGGTCTGCCGCGACCTGATGCACGAGCCCGAGCGCTGGATCGAGATGTTCGTCTACCGCTACGACCGGCCGTGGCCCGCCGCCGAGCCGTACGCGATCGACCCGTCCGACGGGGTGCTCGCGCTCGGCATCGTCTCGGCGATCGCGCTGGCGATCGCGGCGACCCGGTGGCGCCGGCTCGCGGTGGTGAGCCTGGGCGCGGCCGGGCTGGCGATCTGCGTGTGGTCGCTCCAGGTCTACATGCCGATCGCGGGCACCCACTGGGGCATGCGCGAGGCGGTGCGCGCGTACTACGACCAGCGCACGATCTACGGCGAGAAGCGGGTGTACTTCGGCCTCGGCGAGCTGTACGACGACTGGCGCGACGCCGGCGATCGCTGGACGTTCGAGACCCACGTCCCCGACAACCTCCAGATCGGCCAGCCGATGACGCTCCAGATCGAGGTCCACAAGGCCGACGACGAGCGCATCACCGAGCACGAGCTGTCGCTGATCGGTGCGGTGACCCGGATCGCCGACCACCGCGTCGAGCTCGCGCTGGCGCCCGGCGAGCGCGCCCGGCTCGAGCCGCTGGTCGCGCGGGGCAAGGCGGCGCCGCGCGGCCGCCCGGCGGTCCACGTGGTCGACGCCGACCGGCTGATCGCATGGCAGCTGTACTGGCGCGGCGAGAACTTCTGGTCCGGCGACGAGATCTGGGGCTATCCGCCGGAGATGAAGACCGCGTTCAAGGACGCCAACGGCACCGCGTACAGCAAGTACATCAACGACCGCGCCCGCGCGCCGCTCGGCCGCCGCTACTTCCTGATCACCGAGGCCGGCCGGATCACCGCGCCGCGCGCCAGCCTGCCGACCCAGCGCGCCCGCGACAGCTACGAGGTGATCGAGACCACCAGCAACAAGTTCGCGCTCGCCGCGTTCTGGCTGTGACGCGGGGCTAGAAGTAGTGCCGGCTGAGGGTCTCGGCCACCATGACCGGCTTGTCGCCGCCGTCGCGCTCGACCACCACGCTCCAGGTGGTCTGCACACCGCCGTCGATCTTGTCGACCTGGGTCAGCTTGAACCGGGCGCGGATCTTCGATCCGACCGGGACCGGCGAGGTGAACCGCAGCCTGTTCAGCCCGTAGTTGATGCCCATCTTGCGATCGGTCAACGTGAACGCGGCCTCGGTCATCATCGGCAGCAGCGACAGCGTGAGGAAGCCGTGCGCGATCGTGGCGCCGAACGGCGATTGCTTCGCCCGCTCGGCGTCGACGTGGATCCACTGGAAGTCTCCGGTCGCCTTCGCGAACTCGTCGATCCGGTCCTGCCGGATCTCGACCCAGGGTGACACGGCGACCTCCTGGCCGACGCGGCTGTCCAGCTCTCCGATCGTGAGCGTGAGCTTCATGACCCGAGTGTACGCGCCTGGGGTGGCGCGCCGCCAGCCCGGGAGCGCCACGAGGCGAGCCCGTCCTCATGAACTCTGTGCTGAACAATCCATGATTGCAATCATTGCTCGGTGAACCTGCGCATCACCGTGCCGCATATTGCGGCCGATTGTCGGGAATCGCGATCTGGCGTTGACGGCCGACCGCGCGCCGCACCAGTATCCACGCTGGATCTACACTCGCAGTTTCATCCAGTGACCGTCGACCGGGCGGTCCTCGACGGCGCTCCCGCAACCCGAACGGGCGCCGCCCGAAGCTTGCCCGGGCAACCTTCCTTGGATGTCGGCGAGGTGCCGAGTCTCGCTTAGCAAACCCGATCTCGATGCCCGATCTCGATCAAGGAGTAACTGAATGATGAAACAGCGATTTGTCCTCGCGTCGGCGTTCCTGGGGGCCGCGGCCCTGTCCGGGGCGGTGCTCGCGCTCCACGGCTGCTCCGGCGACACCACCGGCGAGCACGACCAGCCCGCCGTGACCTGCGGCCCCGATGGCTGCGGCGGCGGCAGCGCCACCGGCAGCGACGGCGTCAGCACGCCGATCTCGGCGCTGCCGCTGGTCGACGCGGCCAGCAACGCGCAGCTGCTCGGCGAGCTGCTCGCCAAGCCGACCGCGCTCGGCGAGACCACCGCGCTGCAGGTCCGGCTGCCGCCGGCGACCCACCAGAGCGTGGGCGGCTCGCTGGTCCGCGTGATCGGCGACGTCAACAACCCCCACGTCGTGTTCAGCTCGGACGCGCTCGTCCGGCTCGGCCTGCTCGGCAAGAGCCCCGGCCCGGACTTCTTCACCGCGTTCGCGACGCTGACCTCCGACGAGCTCAGCAAGGTGCAGGCCAACCAGCGCCAGATCGCGTCGGGCGCGTTCGGCCAGACCACCACCGAGTCGGTGGTGTTCGCGAGCCGCGCCGCGACCGCGCGCACCAGCTTCCCGGCGGTCGACCCGTCGCAGTTCGTGGTGGGCAACCCGATCGCGGTCAACCGCTGCTCGATCCGGCCGGCGTCGACGCTGCAGGCCTGGGGCCAGTCGCTGTTCATCACCTCGCCGCAGGTCGTGCTCGACCCGGCGCGGACCTGGGACCCGTGCACCGGCGCGGGCACCCAGGGCGGGGTCTGGACGTTCGCCCACCTGATGCGCGAGATGGCCAACGGCTCGGGCAAGACCCCCGAGGACTTCGTCAAGGACTGGCTGTCGCTCTGGCTCAACACCTACACGGTCAACGGCGACGCCGTCGCGGCGCGGACCCAGATGTTCAACCAGGTGATCCAGCCGTGGGCGACCGCGAGCGGCGTGGTCGCGACCCTGGTCACCGATCCGATCACCGGCGTGCGCAGCGTCAACCTCACCGGCCCGCTCAAGCTCAACATCGCGCCGTACCGGCTGCTCTCGATCGTCAACCGCATCGACCTCGGCACCACGACCGCCGGCGGCGGCGGCACCTACGGCAGCGTGACCGGCTCGCCGGTGACCGCGGGCGAGCTGCGCTTCATCTTCGGCGTGGTCCAGCCCAACCCGTGGGGCGGCGGCAACGACGCGACCTGCGGCAAGAAGCTGTTCACGACGATCTTCGAGTACGGCGTGCCGCGGACCGGCTGCGCGGCGGTCGTCAACTGGGCGCAGCAGTGGAGCTCGCTGCAGACCTTCCCCGGCTTCACCGCCGCGTACCTGACCCAGCTGCAGTCGATGACCGAGAGCGTCGTGCTGCACGGCAAGGCGCCGGCCAAGGGCAACCAGAACGCGATCGACCAGATCCGCACCAACGAGATCGCGCTCGGCGGCCAGTGGGAGCTCCGCGAGTTCACGCTGACCAACGAGCAGCCCCCCGCCAACATCGATCCGCCGGCCAGCGGCGAGCTCCGCACCCACACGGTGGCCCAGACCCCCGACGACGCCCTGTTCAGCCCGACCGGCGCCAACGTCACCATCAACAACTTCGTCAATGGCCCGGTCACCGCCGGCCTCAAGCTGCCGGTGGTGCTGCCCAACCAGTGCGACGCGTCGTACACCGTGCCGTACTCGTTCGGCGGCGTGGCGGTCCGCGGCGGCCACGCGCTGGTCGCCCCGCCCGACTTCTGGCTGGCGAACGCGGTGCCCGGGACGCCCAACGGGATCTGCGCGCGCCACCAGTTCTCGCTCAACACCTGCCAGGGCTGCCACCACAATGACAGCGGCACCAACGGCCTGGGCGGCAGCACCAACTTCACCCACGTCACGCCGCTCTCCACGATCCCGGTCACGCTGTCGAAGTTCTTGACCGGCGGCGGCCCCGGCCTGACGTTCAACGTCAACGACACCCAGTTCGGCGCGCCGGCGTGGCCGTTCGCCGACCTCAACCGCCGGCTGCAGCGGCTGTTCGACCTGTCGCACTGCACGTCGTGCATCACGATCTTCCCGATGACCCCCAAGCTGGTCGACGCGATCCAGTCGTTCGGCCCGGTCCCCGTCGACGTCAACCCCGGCGACTTCCCCAACGTCAAGGTCGGCCCGATCACCGACCTGTCGATCGTGCAGCGGGTCATCGACCTGCGCCCGCAGGTCGCCGCCGCGTCGCGCAACGAGCCGGTCGACGTGATCCGCTCGATCGACAACTCGGTGCATTGATCGACGGCAGGGGGAGCGCGACCCCGGCCGATCGGGCGGCGCTAGCATGCTGCGATGCGCACGTTCCCGGCCGGCCCGGAGCTGCTCGACCCCTACCCGTTCTTCGCCGAGATGCGGCGCAACCACCCGATCGCGTTCGACGACCGGACCCGCTGCTGGTCGGTGTACCGCCACGCCGACGTGGTCGCTGCGCTCGCCGATCACGAGAGCTTCGCCAACTCGCTCGCCGAGCCGGGCGCGATGCCCGACCCCGGATCGCGCCGGTTCGCCAGCCTGGTCGCGTTCGACCCCCCGCGCCACACCCGGATGCGCAAGCTGGTGTCGCGCGCGTTCACGTCATCGGCGGTCGCCCGCCTGGAGCCCCGGATCGCCGCGATCGTCGAGGACCTGCTGGGGGCGGTCGCCGCCACCGGCCGGACCGAGCTGGTGGCCGACGTCGCCGGCCCGCTGCCGACGATCGTGATCGCCGAGCTCCTCGGGGTACCTCCCGCCGACCAGGCGTCGTTCCGGCGCTGGTCGGAGGCGGTCGGCGAGGCCGCCAACGCCGTCGTCGTCGATCCGGTCGGCGGCGCCCGGCGGCTGGTCGAGACCTTCACGCCGATGGAGGACTACCTGCGCGCCGCGATCGCCGAGCGCCGGCGCCGTCCGACCGAGGATCTGATCTCGGCGCTGATCGCCGCGGAGATCGACGGCGAGTCGCTCGACGAGCTCGACCTGGTCGCGTTCTGCGTGCTGCTGCTGATCGCCGGCAACCTCACCACCACGCACCTGATCGGCAACGCGATCCGTGCCCTGCTCGACCACCCCGCCGAGCTGGCGAGGTTCGCCGCCGAACCGGCGCGGGCCGCGGCGTTCGTCGAGGAGCTGATGCGGTTCGACTCGCCGGTGATCGCGGTCGGGCGCTGGCTGCGGCACGACCGCGAGCTCGGCGGCCAGGCGCTGCACGCGGGCCAGCGGGTCATGCTGTGGATCGGCGCGGCCAACCGCGATCCGGCGGTGTTCCCCGAGCCCGACCGGCTCGACCTCGAGCGCAAGCCGACCCACCACGTGGCGTTCGCCTACGGCGCTCACTTCTGCCTCGGCGCCCCGCTCGCCCGGCTGGAGGCGCGGATCGCGCTGCCGGCGATCGTCCGCCGGCTGCCGGAGCTCCGGCTCGCCGAGCCGGGCGCGCTGGAGCCCGCACCGGGCTACTTCCTGCATGGCGTGGTCCGCCTGCCCTTGCAGTTCCGTGCCGGCTGACCTCACGCTCGGCGGGCGGCGCGATGGAATGCAGGCCGGTAGCCCGGAGTTGTTTCCGGGCTCGTGGAGTTTTCGCCGAACACGCGCCGGTTCGACGCCGGCAAGACCCAGGTCCTGACCACCCCCGCGTCGACCACGGCTGCGCCCGTGGAGCTGCGGCCGAGCGGCCCGGTCGAGCGCTACGTCGCCGGCGAGGAGATCGCGCGCGGCGGGATGGGCCGGGTGATGGCTGGCACCGACACCCGGCTCGGCCGCGAGGTCGCGATCAAGGAGGCGTTGCCCGCCGGCGGCGATCTCGAGCGCTTCGAGCGCGAGGTCCGGATCACGGCGCGGCTCGAGCATCCCTCGATCGTCCCGCTCTACGACGCCGGGGTCAGCGAGACCGGCCGGCCGTTCTACGTCATGCGCAAGGTCTCGGGCCAGCCGCTGGACCGGCGGATCGCCGAGCATGCACCGTCCGAGCCTGGCCTGGGCCCGCGGCTCGACCCGCGCCGCCGCCGCGCCGCCGACCAGCGGCTGGCGCTGGTCCCGCACGTGCTCGCCGCGGCCCAGGCGCTCGGCCACGCCCACCGCCGCGGCGTCGTCCACCGCGACGTCAAGCCCGCCAACATCCTGGTCGGCGAGCTCGGCGAGACCTTCGTGATCGACTGGGGCCTGGCCAAGGTGGTCAGCGAGCCCGAGGCCGGACCGGCGCCGCCGATCGACGGCGCGCTCGCGCCCGGCGGCGAGATCGCGACCCAGACCGGCGCGGTGTTCGGCACGCCGAGCTACATGGCGCCCGAGCAGGCGCGCAGCGAGCCGCTCGACGCGCGGTCGGACGTCTACGCGCTCGGCGCGACGCTGTGCCACGTGCTCACCGGCCGGCCGCCGCTGCCCGGCGCGCTGACCGAGGTGCTCGCCGCGGCCGACGACCCGGGACGCGCCGCGCCGGCGCTCGCGCAGCTCGCCGAGCTCGCGCTGCCGCCCGAGCTGACCGCGATCGTCGACAAGGCGATGCAGTTCGACCCGGGCCGCCGCTACCCCGACGGCGCGGCGCTCGCCGACGACCTCCACCGCTTCCTCGCCGGCCGGCTGGTCGCGGCCCACCGCTACACGGCCGCCGAGCGGCTCGCCCGGTTCGTCCGCCGCCACCGCGCGCTGGTCGCGGTGATCGCGGGCTCCGCGCTCGTGCTGATCACCGGCGGCGCGCTCGCGCTCCGCGGCATCCTGCGCGAGCGCGCGCGCGCCTGGCAGGCCGAGCAGGCGGCGATCGCGGGCCAGCGCGCCGCCGAGGCCGCGCGCGAGCGCGAGGCGGATCGCGCCGACGACGCGGTGATCGTGCGCGCGCGCACCACGGTCGAGCGCGATCCGACCGCGGCGGTCACCGCGCTCGCCATGCTCGGGCCCCGGTCGCGGCGGTGGGACGATGCGCTGGCGATCGCCACCGAGGCCCGGCTGCGCGGCATCGCGCAGGTCTACCGCGAGGGCGAGAGCGTGCCGCGCACGTTCGTGCTCGGCCCCGATCCGCGGCGGCTGCTCGTCGCCGGCAGCACCGCCGGCAAGGTCGAGATCATCGACCTCGAGCAGCGCCGGGCACGCACGCTCGATGCCTGCGCCGGTCGCTGCATCGCGGCGTGGGCGGACGGCGGCGCCGCGGTGTGGATCGGGCCGGCCGCCGGCGGGCTGTACGCGGTCGACGCCGCGACCGGGGCGCGCCGCCTGCCGCTGCTGGCGGTCGGGCCGGACGAGCTGGCCAGCGACCGGGCCCCGATCCATTCCGACGACAAGATCATGCAGCTGCGCGCCGATCCGGCCGCGACCCTGGCCGCCGTCGCGCTGCGCGACGGCCGCGCGGCGACGCTCGACGCCACCGGGCTGCACACCCTGTCCGGGCTGACCGGCAAGATCGACGAGCTGGCGGTCTCGCCCGACGGGACCTGGGCCGCGTTCGCGTCGTCGCGCGAGCTGCGGGTCGTCGATCGCGCCGGCCGCGAGATCGCGCATGAGACCGGCGACCTGCGGTCCGAGACCCTGGTCGCCTCGCCGTCGGCCAGCCAGCTCGCGATCCTGACCCGCCAGGGCGTCGTGCTCGAGATCGCCGTCACCGGCGGCAAGCCCGCGGTCCGGCGGACCACGCCGCCATGGCGGGTGATCTGGCTCCAGTACGTCCACGATCAGCTCTACGTCAACCTCGACGACGCGATCCAGATGCGGCCGCTGCACGCACTCGACGCGCGCCGCGCGGAGTTCGGCCACGTCTGGGGCAGCTGCGAGACCTGGCAGGGCCACGTCGCCGTCGTCACCGACCAGGTCGATCTGATCGGCCCCGACCGGCGCACCCTGGCGCCGCCGGTCCACGACCAGTTCCTCGCGATCGCCGGCCGGCGCGACGCCCGCTACCTCGCGGTCCACGCGCGCAGCTCGATCCTGACCTGGGACCTCGCCGAGGTGCTCCCGGAGCCGGTCGCCCGCGACGCCCCGCGCGCCTGGCTGTTCGACGATCGCACCGCGCTGGTGTCCGACCTCCAGAGCGTGGCGTGGCTCGACCTCGCGACCGGCGCGCGCACCCCGATCGCCGCGCCGCACGGGTTCGTGATCTGGGATCGCGCCGACCCGGCGACCGGCCGCGAGCTGCTCGTCCTGCAGCGCACCGGCCCCGATCAGGTCGCGGTCGTCGCCCACCGCGGCCGCGCCGAGGTGACGCCGATCGACCTCCCCGGGCTGAACCGGATCGACCTGGCCGGCAGCGACCTGATCGCCGGCACCACCGGCGGCGAGGTCGTGGTGATCGGCGATGGCGCCGCGCCCCGGGTGGTGCACCGGTTCGACGCCCCGGTCGACGCCGTCGTGGGCAACGGGCGGTGGATCGCGGCCCGCGCCGCGACCGGAGCGGTGGTCCGCGTCGACACCGCGACCGGCACGGCCGACACCGCGCGCCCGCCGTCCGCCACCGAGCAGATCATGGTGACCCCGACCGGCGACGTCTACCTGTCCGCCGATCGCGCCGTGCTGCGCTGGCGCGGCCGCGGCTTCGAGCCCATCGCTGCCCTGCCGACGCGGATCGTGGCGATCGACCCGATCCCGGACCGCGATCGCATCCTGGCCACCACCCAGCAGCACGAGATCTACGCCGTGGCGCCCGATCTCCCCGACGAGACCCGCCGCACCGCCCGGCTGTTCTTCCGGTCGAACACCGGGCTGGCGGTCAACGCGACCGGGCGCTACCTGGTCGTCAACACGCTCGCCGGCGAGACCACGGTGTTCGACCTGATGCGGAGCACGCAGTGGCACCTGGCGTCGACCGGGCCGATATCGTCGCTGTCGCCGAGCGGCCGGACCGCGATGATGGTCGACCGCGAGCGCGCCGCGATCGTCCACTTCGACCTGCCGGACGACCCGGCGCAGCTCCGCGACTGGATCGCCCACGCCACCAGCTACACGGCCGACGCGATCGGCCCGTGACCGCCCGGCCGGCAGGGGTGCCCCGCCCCACTCCCGGGCGAGACGGCCGCCCCGGCGGGTTTCGGCGGGGCCGCGCCGCGGATATCCTGCGCGCCACCGGAGGTCTCCATGGAACGCAAGCAAGCCAGCGACTTCGACCAGGAGCTCTTGAATCTGTTCGACAAGTACGTTCACGGCGACATCGACCGGCGCGGCTTCCTGGACCGCGCCGCCAAGTACGCGGTCGGCGGCGTGACCGCGATGATGCTGCTCGACCAGCTCAACCCGAGGTTCGCCGAGGCCGAGGTCATCCCCAAGGACGACAAGCGGCTGACCACCAGCACGATCGAGATCGACTCGCCCAAGGGCACCGGCAAGGTCAAGGCGTACTTCGCGCGGCCCGCGTCCGCCAAGGGCAAGCTGCCCGGCGTGCTCGTGGTCCACGAGAACCGCGGGCTCAACCCGCACATCGAGGACATCGCGCGCCGGATCGCGCTCGAGGGCTTCGAGGCGCTCGCCCCCGACGCGCTGACCGTCTCGGGCGGCTACCCCGGCGACGAGGACAAGGCGCGCGAGGCGTTCGGCAAGCTCGATCAGGACAAGGCGCGCCAGGACTTCCTCGCCGCCGCCGCCGCGCTCAAGGCGCGCCCGGACTGCACCGGCAAGATCGGCGTCGTCGGGTTCTGCTGGGGCGGCGGGATGACCAACTTCCTGGCAACCCAGCTGCCCGATCTCGCCGCCGCGGTGCCGTTCTACGGCGCGCAGCCCAAGGCCGATGAGGTCGCGCACATCAAGGCGCCGATGCTGATCCACTACGCCGGCAACGACGACCGGATCGACGCCGGCATCCCCGCCTTCGAGAACGCGCTCAAGGCCGCCAAGGTCAGGTACCAGATCTTCAAGTACGACGGCACCCAGCACGGCTTCAACAACGACACCACGCCGCGGTTCGACAAGACCGCCGCGGCGCTGGCCTGGAGGCGCACGATCGACTTCTTCAAGAAGAACCTCAAGTAACCGCCGGGATCTAGCGATGGTCGAGCGCGGCCTTGAGCTCGGCGAGCTCTGGTCGATCGCAGTGGTTGTGGCTGCACAGCGCGTCGAGCTGGCGAACGAGCGTCGCGGCATGCTCGCGGTCGCCCAGCGCCCGCGCCGCGCGCGCGGCGCCGAGCAGGCCATTGAAGCGCAGCGGCGCCTTGGCGAGCGCGGTCTGAAACGCGGCCAGCGCCGCCCTGGGCTGCCCGAGCTCCAGGTACAGCTCGCCGAGCAGCTCGCGCGCGCGCACGATCGGACCGGGCGTGATCGGTCCATCGTCGGTGGCATCCTCGAGGTCGGCCGCGTTGCGCATCAGCCTGGTCGCCTCGTCGTCGTGCTTCTCGGCATGCGCGATCCATGCCGCCACCGCGAGGCGCTGGATCTCGACAAACGTCGCGGCGCTGGCGCCCTCCTCGGAGGCGATCATCAGCCGCGTGTGGGTGCCGGTCAGAAGCTCGAGGTCGGCGTGCGCGCCGGCGAGATCCCCGAGCCGGGCACGGGCATAGCCACGCGCGAAGTAGATCAGCGCCGCGGCGCGCGGGAACGGCCCCGGCCGCGGCTCGAGTGCGGCGGCTTCTCGCCAGCGCCGGCGCTCGATCGCATAGCGTGCCGGGATGGCATCGAACGCGTAGGCCGACTTGCGGCTCTTCTCCGGCGACGACTGGCGGATCGTCGCGAGCTCGCGCGCGATCGCCTGCGCCTCGCCATCGTTGCCCAGCTGAAGATACGCGTACTCCAGGTAGTCCATGGCGTGGAGCTCTTCCTCCCAGGCGCCCGTCATGAGCGTCCGAGCACCGTACGCGTGGGCCGCGGCCTTCGAGGCGAGGTTGGAATCGACCGATTCCTGCCACGACCCCACCTGGGTGAACGTATGAGACGGCATGTGCAGCGCGTGCGGCACCGAAGGCGCGATCTGCGCGTAGCGCCGCGCCGCCGCGAGCGCGCGGCTGGCGAGCTCGGGATAGTCGTAGGCATGAATGATGTAGTGCGCTGCGCCCGGGTGATCGGGCTGCTTCGCGAAGATCTTCTCGGCGATCTCGCCGGCCTTGCGCTGGTCGGTCAGCCTGACATCGGCCGGCGAGGCGTTGGAGATCAGCGACAGGGCATAGAACAGCGCGGCCTCGGTGTCCTCGGGGTAGCGCCGGTGCACCTGCTCCATCGCCTTCAGGTAGGCGACCGCGCGCTCCGCGTGACTGCGGCTGTTCCAGTCCTGGTAGAACGCAGCAATCGCAGCGATGTAGTCACGCTCGCGTGGGGTCTTGGCGCCGCCCGCCCTGGCCCGGTCGACCTCCGCGGCGCCGCGCACCAGCATCTCGCTGGTCGGCGGCGCCCACAGCGGATGGTAGAGCGACATCGCGACCCCCCAGTGCGCCATGGCGCATGACGGGTCGAGCGCCGCGACGCGGGCGAACGCGTGCCCCGCTTCATCGAACCAGAACGAGTGCAGCATCGCGACGCCCTGTGCGAACAGCCGCTGCACCGCGGCGCTACACGAGATCGGAAACTTCACCTCGCCGAGCTTGGCCAGCTCCTCCGAGGTCATCGTCCAGCCCTTCTCCTCGCTGCCTGACGCGCCCGGCGTCGATGCACAGCACGAACGCTCGTCGGCGCCTGCCGCGGGCACGACCGCGAGCGCGGCGGCGATCACAGCCCATCCCAGAACCTGCCGGCGAATCATCTGCATGGCCATCACTCCTTGGAGACCGCGCCGGTCGTGTCGAGCGACCGGGCGCGATCGCGTCAGATGCAGTCGAGGAAGTCGAGCAGCGCCTGCTGGCTGGCGGCGTCGAGCGCATCGAACGCCGCGCGCGCCGCGGCAGCCTGACCGCCGTGCTCGTCGATCGCGGACCGCACCGTCGTGGCACGCCCGTCGTGCAGGAACCGCTGGCGCTCCACCGTCCGCCACAGTGGCATGGTGCGCCACTCGCTGCCGGTGGCCGCCCCCTGCTGCATCTGATCGGCCAGCCCCGGTCCCATGTCGTGCAGCAGCAGGTCGGAGTACAGGTGGACCTGGGTGTTGCGGCCCGGCAGCACCGGGGTGTGGCAACCGGTGCAGCCGACCGACTGGAACACCGCGGCGCCGGTCGAGCTCGTGCACGCCGCCGCGGGCACCGGCGGATCGAGCGTGTCGAGGAACGCCGCGACCGCGGTGAGTGGAACGCCGTCGAACTCGATGCCGTCGCGTGCGCCACAGCCGCGGACCTCGTCGTCGGAGGCGATCGGGTTGGTGACCCCCATCTCGTTGCGGTACGCGTCGCCCATGAACTCGACCACGGTCGCCACGTTGGCCTTCCAGCCGAACTTGCCGAACCGGCCATCGGCGAGCAGGTTGAGCCGCCCGCGCACCTCGGCTGGCTCGAGCGCCTGGTTGGCGACCACGTCGCGCAGCCGGATCGTGTCGAGCAGGCCATCGCCGCGCAGGGTCATGGTGTTGCGCAGCGACAGCACATTGGCGTGGCGCGCCGGGGCGGTCGGCAGATCGCAGCGCACGCCGAGCTCGGCCACCGAGTGCGTGCGCACCGCCGGCCCGCGGTCGCCGCGCAGCGGCTCGAACGTGCCGTCGCGGTCGAGGTGGCCCTCCAGGCGCTCGGTCGCCTCGGCGGTGACACCCATCCCTCCGGGGAACGGCGTGCTGTGACAGCTGGCGCACGACAGCGCATTGAACAGCGGGCCGAGGCCCTGCTCGGGAGTCATCTCGGCCGAGAACAGCGCGGCGCCGATCGTCGTCATGTCGGTGGCACCGGCGGCCTGCGCGGCTGCGACCAGCTGCTCGGTGGTCTCGCCCGCACCGAACGCGGGCATCGCGAGCACCACGCCCTGACGGCCGGGCGTGGTCGCGGTCACATACACCACCTGGTTGTCCGAGGACACGGCGATCCCGTTGGCCCGGAATCCCGGCACCGGCGCATCGATCGCGCGTACCGCCGTCACCTTGCCATCGAGCCGCATCCGCACGATCGTGTTGTTGCCGCGGTTGAGCACGTAGAGATCCGAGCCGCCGCCGAGCGTCGTGTTGCCCGAGAAGTTCGCCGAGGCGACCTCGCGGGTGGTGGGCGCGAGGTCGATCGGGACGTCGAGCTCGTCGGCCCTGATCTCGTGGACCCGCTGGACGGTGAACAGCAGCCCGTCATCGCCGAGATCGAGCACGACCAGGCGGTTGGCAACCGGATCGGCGATGATCACGTTGCTCGTCGGCGCCCAGTTGAACACCACACCGGCGCGCGCGGCGACCCGCGGCGCGGTCGACTCCGCGGAGTCGACGCTCACGGTGGGCAGCGGCGTCGTGGTGCCCGGCGGCGCCAGCGCGTCGACCCCGTTGGTCGCGTGGACCTGCAGCACGCTGCCGTCGGCGGTCACCGTGGCAAACACGGGCTTCGCGGTCGCGTCGGGTGACTTCGTGAGCAGGGCCAGACCGATCGCGCCGGTGGTGAGGCCCTGCGCGGTCGTACCGTGGTTGGTCAGGTTCCCTGCGAACACCGAGAGCGGCAAGCCGTTCGGGTTGAGGATCGTGACCGTGCCGTCCCCGGCGCTACCGGTCGGCGCGTTGGAGAACCACGGCCGGCCGTTGCCGTTGTTGAGCGAGATCCCGGTCGCGAGGCCGACCGAGGTCAGCGCGCCGGTCGCAGGGGTATTGGGCGGGTTGCTGAACAGCGGGCTCTGTGCCGTGAACAGCTGAACCCTGCCATCGAGCACCGAGGACTGCCCGCCGTCGACCGCGAACTCCGGCGGCACCGCGACCGGGTCACCGCTCGGATCGATCGACAGGATGGCACCCGCCGCGTCGGTCGACCGCGCGAGCGGAGCGCCGAAGTTGGAGGTCGTGGCCACCAGCAGGCGCCGGGGATCGAACACCTGGCCAGGCTGCGTGAACGCGGCGAGCGCGGGAGTGTCGTGGATCGCTCCACCCGGCTGGTGCACGCCGATCTCCGTGATCGCCCCGGCCCCCGGGATGCCGGTCGCGATGACGCGGGCGTGCAACACACCGTGACGCCGAACACCACGCTCGTGAGACTCTGCGCCGGACAAGGTGTTGTCCGTCACACCCAAGCTCGCAGTCGGCTCACCACAGCCGGTCAGCCCGAGAGTCAGACACACCAGCGGCCCGAGCGACACCGAGGACTGCGCGCTTACCATGTATGCAGTCATTTCTCGCACTGATCGAATTGCAATGCAAGAGACCTTCAACAACGCGATTATTCGCCGACTGGACAAAACACTCTTCTCGATAGACACGGAGGAAACGCTGTGCGAGCGGGATCCGGATTCGCTATGCCACTGTTGCAGCTTATTAAGCTCGCCCCGTGAGGCTGCGCAGCTTACATATTCTGCGACATATGGCCGCGCGTGGCATGGCGTCGATCAGTCACCGCTCATCGTCGGACAGGCCTAACCGGGCATACAGCGGTCGGCTGGCCCGACGCAGCCCGGGCAGCGCCGAGGCGAAGACCGCCGCGGCCCCGAGGCACAGCACTCCCGCGATCCCGAAGGTGTGAATTGCACCGATCCGATCGGCGAGCGCGCCCTCGAGCAGCGCGCCCAGCGGTGCACCCCCGACGAACGCGACCGCGTGCAGGCTGATCACCCGGCCGAGCATGTGGTCCTCGACCAGCGATTGCACCAGCGTGTTGGTCGAGGCGATCTGCATGACCATCGTCAGGCCGATCACAAACAGCGGGACAACCGCGATCCACGTCGCGGTCACGAGCTCGAGTGCAACCATGCCGGCACCGAGGCCGAACACGCAGCGCCCGATCAGCGTCGGCACACCACGCACCGTGTTGCGGCCCGCGAGGTAGAGCGCACCGGTCAGCGCACCGCACCCGGTCGACGCCATCAGGACGCCGAGCGTACCAGGCCCACCGTGCAGCGTGCTCGCGGCGACGATCGGCAGCAGCGTGGCGTACGCACCGCCCAGCGCGCTCGATACGGCGAGCAGGATCAACGCCGCGCGCACCAGCGGCATGCTGCCCGCGTAACGCACACCGTCAACCAGCTCGGCCAGGACGTGACCGCTGCGGGGCCGAGCCGGCCGCCGGTCGACGCGCATCATCCACAGCGAACCGATCACCGCGAGGTAGCTGGCCGCGTCGGCCGAGAAGCACGCTCCTTCGCCGAATCGATCCACCAGCACCGCGGCGAGCGCTGGACCGACCAGTCGACCGCCGTTGACGATCGACGCATTGAGCGCGATCGCGTTCGGCAGGTCGCGGCGATCATCGATCATCTGGCCCATGAACGATTGCCGGGCCGGCATGTCGAATGCGTTGATCACGGCCTGCGCCGCCCCGAGCACGATGAGGTGCCAGATCGCCATCGTGCCGGCCAGCGCGAGCGTCGCCAGCGCGACTGACTGAAGCATTCCCGCGATCTGCATTACGAGAATCGTGCGCCGGCGATCCCAGCGGTCGACAAGCACGCCGGCGAACGGCGCGATCAGCGGGGTCGGCGCCTGGCTGAAGAACCCGACCACGCCGAGCATCAGCGGCGAGCCGGTGAGGCGGTACGCCATCCACGGCGTCGCGAACCGTGTCAGCCAGGTCCCGAGGATCGAGATGCCCTGGCCGGCGATGAACAACCGGTAGTTGCGGTGGCGAAGTGCGCCGAACCGGCTCGCCGAGCGCGGCCGCGGCGAGCGAGACTGGCGTTCTGGGGAATCCAGGGACGGCACTGAAGCGAATCCGGCACTACCGGCTCGCGGGCTGTCATACATCGAATACGACAGTCGAGGCATCCACGGAGCGTGACGATCTCGCGATACCACCCGTGACCGAGCGCATGCGCACGTGACCAACGTTGGATTGCACGGGAGTGCCGAGAATTGGAGATCACCTCGCGGCAACAATTTTGGCCGAGCGAAGCATTATGCGGCATCGACCGACCTTTCTTTCCGCGGAATCTTTCGGTTAGAGTACAACCACCGCGTGGGGCCGTGACGGTTCGCCGCAGAGACTCCTTCGCCGGCAATCCGAGAGATGGTGCAACGGCTGCATGTTGATTGCATTACAAATTTAGTCGGGAGTGAACGCCTTGTCTCGAATCTCTGACATGTCAGTCTCCCCGAACCGATCCATGTCCTCGCTCGAGGCATTCTGGGACCGGGCTGCGATCAGCAAGCTGGAAGCGAAGTTTGCAGTTGCCAAGGAGATGGAGGCGATCCCGCGCCTGTCGATCCAGCAGCTCCGGGCCATCGTGTTCCAGTACCGTTACTTCACGCAGGCGTTCGCGACCGACCTCGCGGTCCTGATCGCGCGGTGCCCCGAAGGACCGCTGCGCTCGCTGCTCGGCCGCCTGCTTCACGAGGAGCTCGGCGAGGGCAACGCGGAGGCCGCGCACATGTCGCTCTACGATCGCTTCCTGTGCAGCATCGGCGCGCTCGAGCCGGGTGCGCTGGCGGCGCAGCTGCGCGAGCGGGTCCATCCGCGGGTGAACACGCTGCTCGAGGAGCTGCGCGATCGCACCGCCCACCGCCCGTTGCTCTACGCGATCGGTATGCGCGGAGTGGGTGGTGAGTGCGTGTGCGGCGTGTACTTCAGCGTCATGTACGTGCACCTTCGTCAACACCCGTTCATCATCCAGCACGAGTCGCAGATCGACTGGTCGTTCTGGGACATTCACGCCGGCCACGCCGACCTCGAGCACAACGAGATGGTGCGCGCCGCGGTGCGTGACTTCGTGCACCGTACCGGCGAGGCGCACGACGTCGCGGAGCTGTCCGAGGGCTTCGATTACGGCACGGCGACCTGGGATACGTTCTGGACCACGCTGTACACCGAACACTTCCGGTCGCAGAACTGACCGCTAGACCTGACGGACCAGCGATGCCAGCCTCCGACGCTCCCGTGCCCAGCGCGCCGTCCCCGGCCGTGGGGATCCGCTCCATCGGCTGGTGGATCCCGGGCGCGTACCGATCGGCCAACGAGCTCGCCGACGCCTACCGGATTCCTCGCGAAGCGGTCGCTCGGCTCGGCCTGCTCGGACAGCCGGTGGCGGGCGATGGCGATCATCCATCGACCATGGGTGCGCGCGCCACCCTCCACGCCCTGCGCGCCGCGGGGCTGACCGCCGACGATCTCGATCTGCTGATCTTCGTCGGGGTCACGCGGGACTGGCCGGCGCCGTGGATCGCCGCGTTCGGGGTGCTCCACGAGCTGGGCGCAACCCGCGCCACGGGTTTCGACCTGTCGAATCGCTGCGCGGGCGGGATCGACGCGCTGTGGCTCGCCAGGGCGCTGATCGACGCCGGGAGCCATCGCCACGTGGCGGTGTGCTGCGCCGAGCGGTTCGACTACCTCGTCGGCGACGATCGCCGCGCGGAGTTCGCGACCGGCGCCGTGTACAGCACCGGCGCCGCAACGGCGATCGTGTCGCGCGGCGCGCGCAACGCGATCGTCGGGTTCTCGAGCTGCGCGAACCGCGATCTGGCGCTGCACCGGCTGCGAGCGCCGCTGGCGGGCGGCAGCCGGCGTCCGCTCGATCCGTCCGCCGTGGCCGATCACCTGCACCAGTGGCGCGGCCAGCTCACCGTCCGGGAGCTGGACGGGATCGCGCAGTTCACCGCGCAGGCCGACCGCCACAACTACGCCGAGATCCGGCGGCAGACCGGGTTCACCGACATCGATTTCATCGCGTGCTCGCCGCTGAACCCCGAGCCGCAGCTCCGGCTGTTCGAGGAGCTCGGCGTGCCGCGCGATCGGACGATGGCCACGATCCCGGTGCTGGGGCACATCGGCGCCGCCGACTCGCTGCTGATGCTCGGGATCGCGACGGCAGCCCGACGCCCGATCGGCCGGCGCATCGTCATGTCGGCACGTGCGCTGGTGTATTGCAACGCGCTCGCCATCCTCGCGACCGGCGCGGAGCCGGAGATCGCTGTTGCGGGTGACGGAGTCGACGTCGCGCGGTGGGCCCGCTAGCGCCATGCCGATGCTCGCGCCCACCCCCTCGCCCCGCGGGCAGGTCACGAGCCGGAGTTGACCCAGGAGACAGCCATGTCGATCGCGCAGTTTCATCTCGCCTTCCCGGTGCGCAACCTCGCAGAGGCCAAGGCGTTCTACGTCGATGTCCTCGGATGTACGATCGGCCGGGAGACCTGGAACCACGTCGACCTCAACATGTTCGGCCACCACGTCGTCGCGCACCTCAGCGGACACGAGCAGCGCGCGTCGGCCAGCGAGTTCGACGGCCACGAGGTGCCGGTGCCGCACTTCGGCCTCAACCTCGAGCGCACCGCGTGGGAGCAGCTCGCCGAGCGCCTCAAGCGCTCGCGATGCAACTTTCGCGAGTATCCGCACACGCGGATGGTCGGACAGGTCGGTGAGCATGACACCCTGTTCGTCTACGATCCCTCGGGGAACGCGCTCGAGTTCAAGTCGTTTCGCAATCCATCACACGTGTTCACGATCGATCCGGCGCACGCCGCACCGACGCCCGCGCCCGACAGCGAGCCGGTGCTGCGGCCCCGGATCGAGGCGGTGATCCACCGGACGCGCGGCTCCGTCGAGGAGTCGCTGCTCGCATCGGGGTTTGTCGACTCGGTGGGCGCGATCGAGCTGGTCTCGGCGCTCCAGCTCGATCTCGGCATCACGCTCGATCTCGAGCTCGGCGATGTCGCCACGGTGGCCACGCTCGTCGCCGCGATCGGCGCCGCGATGCGCGGCGAGCCGCGCGGAACGGTGGTGTCATGACCACCGCGACGGCGACGCTCGATCAGCTCGCGGCGCGTGGCGCGGTGCGCCGCCCCGATCATCCGGCGATCGTGGTCCCTGACCGCAACCCGGTCAGCTACGCCGAGCTCGATCGCCGCGTCTCCGGCTTCGCGTGGACGCTGCGCGAGCGTGGCGCGGCGGTCGGCGACGTGCTTGTCCTGGCCAACGGCAACACGCCCGAGCTGTTCGTCGCGCTGCTCGGCGCCGCCCGCGCGGGGTTGACCGCGATGCCGATCGACCCCGGGCTGACCGCGACCGAGCTCGCGGCGATGCTCGAGCACGTCCGCCCGCACGCGGTGGTCGTGGACGCCCGATCCGCCGCCGTGTTCGCGCCGCTCGGCGCCACGCTGCTCGAGGTGCCCGCCGATGCCGCGGTGCGCCCCCCACCGCCGGCGCCGGCTGGCGCGCTCCCCCCGGCGCTCATCCTGTACACCTCCGGTACGACCGGCACCCCGCGCGGCGCGGTGCACTCGCATGCCGGCGTGCTCGCCAAGGTCGAGGCGATCGCGCGCTGGTTCGGCCTCGGTGACGGCGACTCCGCGCTGTGCATGCTTCCGACCCACTTCGGCCACGGCCTGGTGTGCGTCTGCCTGACGACGCTGTCGTACACCGGCACGCTCGTCCTGTGCCGGCCGTTCGACCTCGAGCTCCTGCCGCGCGTGTTCGCGCTCGCCGACGAGTACGGCGTCACAACGCTGTCGTCGGTACCGACCGTCATCCGGCTCCTGCTGCGCAACTCGGCGATCGCGCCGCCGCGCAGCGGGCGGCTGTCGTTCGTGACCTGCGCCTCGGCGCCGCTTCACCCCGAGGAGATCGTCCAGTTCGAGGAACGGTTCGGTGTCCCGCTGCTCAATTGCTACGGCCTCACCGAGGCGGGAACGTGGGCGGCGCTGTCGCCCAACACGCCGGACCGCGAGCTCCGCTCGATCGGCTTCCCGGTCGGCTGCGCGATGCGTGCGGTCACGACCGACGGCAGCAACACGCCGCTGCCGCCCGGCGAGATCGGCGAGCTACAGATCGCTGGACCGAGCATCATGCTCGGCTACCACGGCGATCCCGAGGCCACCGCGCGCGTGCTGCATGACGGCTGGCTGTCGACCGGCGATCTCGGTGCGGTCGACGAGGTGGGTCGGGTGTCCCTCGGCGGCCGGATCAAGGAGCTCATCATCCGCGCGGGGGCCAACATTTACCCCGCAGAGGTCGAGCGCCGGCTGCTCGCGCACCCCGACGTCGCCGAGGCCTATGTCCTCGGCCTCGAGCACGCCGTGCTGGGCGAGCAGGTCGCCGCGTGCGTGGTGCGCCGGACCAGCGCCACGGTGTCCGACCGCGAGCTCGTGCAGTTCTGTCGCGCCGGCCTGGTGGCGTACAAGTGCCCCGAGCGGATCGTGTTCGTGGAAGCCGTGACCAAGACCTCGCGGGGCAAGGTCAATCGTGCGCGCCTGAAGTCGCTGTTCGCGGAGCTCGGCCGATGAACGCGCACCGCCAACCGATGGAGGTACCTCGTGCCTGAAGAACCCTGGAGCGGCCTGACGGTCATCGACGAGCTGCGGCGCCGCCGCACCCGTGCGCCACGCGATGCCGGGCTCACCATGATCCTCGACTGCGGACTGGGCGCACGCGAGACCGCGGACGTGGTGGAGATCAGCGGTGCGCACATCGATCTGTGGAAGCTCAGCTTCGGCACGTCGGTGTTCATGCCGATGTCGGTGCTTGCGCCGAAGCTCGCGCTGATCAACGCGCGCGGCATCATGACCTGCCCCGGTGGCACGCTGTTCGAGGCCGCGATCGTCCAGCAACACCCACGCGACTTCATGACGCGCGCACGCGCGCTCGGGTTCACCGCGGTCGAGATCTCGGACGGCACGATCCCGCTGGCGCCGCTGCGCCGCCAGCACGCGATCGACTGCGCGCTGGAGCTCGGCCTCATCCCGATCTGCGAGGTCGGCAAGAAAGATCCCAAGGAACAGCCGCCGCCGAGCGAGCTCGCCGACCAGGCGCTGCAGGATCTGGCGTGGGGCGCCGAGCACGTCATCGTCGAGGCACGCGAGTCGGGCCTCGGCATCGGCGTCTACGACGACAACGGTAACATCAGCCTCGCCGCGGTCGACACGATCGCCGGCACGATGGGCGATCGGGTCGACCGGCTGATCTGGGAGGCACCGCTCAAGGCGCAGCAGTCGGAGCTGATCAAGCGTTTCGGCCCCAACGTCGGCCTCGGTAACATCGATCCGCACAAGGTCGTCGCGCTGGAGGCGCTGCGCGCGGGGCTGCGGTTCGAGACCTTGAAGCCGATCGCGGAGGCGCTGCAGCGCGGCGGTCGCCGGCCGGCGGAGCTGCGAGAACCGGCCGGGCCCGAGCTCCGCCTGCACGAGGGCCATGGCAACCGCTGACGTGCTCGAGGTCGGGGCGCGCCTGGCGGACGCTCCGTCGGACGAGCTGGTCGCCAGCGCGTTCGCGGCCGAGCTCGAGGCGCAGCGCGGCCTGAGCCGCGAGATCGGGCTCGCCGATCTCGCGCATACCGTGGCCCTGGTCGAGGGCGGTGTGATCCCGCGCGAACCCGGTGCCGCGCTGCTCACCGCGTTGCTCGCGCTCCACGACCGGCCCGACCAGCTGGTGCTCGACCCGCGGCGCGGCGATCTCTACACCAACCGCGAGGCGTGGCTGGTCGAGCGCACCACCGCGACCGGCTGGCTCGGCGCGGGCCGCGCGCGCCGCGAAGCGACGACCATCGCGCTGCACCTGAACGTGCGCACGCGGCTGCTCGGCCTGGCCCGCGCGCTGGTCGGCTGCGGCCGCGCGCTGGCCGACAAGGCCGCCGCCTGGCGCGATGCCCTCGCGCCCGACTACACCTACCTGCAGGCGGCCCAGCCGACCAGCTTCGGCCACACGCTGCTCGCCAGCGTGCCCGGGATCGTCCGCGACCTCGACCGGGTCCGGGCGTGCTTCGCGCGCTGGGACCTGAGCCCGGCGGGCTGCGGCAGCGCGAACGGCTCGCGCGTGCCGCAGGATCGGCACCGGATCGCGGAGCTGCTCGGGTTCGCCGGCATCGTCGAGCACGCGCGTGACGCCATGTGGCAGGCCGATCTGCCGATCGAGGCCGCCGCTGCCGTGGTCGCCGCGCTGGTCAACGTCGACCGACTCGCCGAGGATCTGCTGTTCTTCTCGTCTGCCGAGGTCGGCTTCGTCGAGCTATCGGACGCGCACGCGCGGGCGAGCAAGATCATGCCGCACAAGAAGAACCCGTACGCGCTCGCCTACATCCGCGCCGCCGCCAACCGGGCGATCGGCGTGCAAGCCCAGATCGCGGCCTCCGGGCGCACCCCGTCGGGCCAGGTCGACAACCGCCTGTTCGCCTACGGTGCCGTCCCGCAGGCGATCGCCGACGCCGCGGCGGCGATCGAGCTGTGCGCTGCGGTGTTCACCGGCCTGCGGTTCTCCCCATCGCGCGCCGCCGGGCACGTCGCGGCGAGCTTCATCGCGGCCACCGACCTCGCCGAGACGCTCGCCGTCGCCGCGGGGATCGACTTCCGCACCGCGCACCGGGTCGTCGGCGCGCTGGCCCGCGAGCTCGCGGAATCCGGCCGCTCGCCGGCCGCGCTGACTCCCGCGGACGTGGCCGCCACGGCCGCGCGCGTCCTGGGCGCGCCGCTCGCGGTCGATGCCAGCGCGCTCGCGTCCGCCCTCGACCCGGCGGCGGCGGTGCGCGCGCGGGGTGGTCCCGGCGGCGCCGCGCCCGAGGCCGTCGACGCGCTGGTCGCCGAGCTGCGATCCCGGCTCGACCAGCACGCCGCCTGGTACGCCACGGCCGCGCGCCACACGGCGGCCGCCGAGGCGGCGCTCGTCACCGTCGCGCGGGCAGCGGCAGGAGGCGGTTGATGTCGGCCACGATCATCGACTCGGTGGTCTACGGCGGGCTGTGGGCGAGCGAGGCTGTCGCGGCGATCTTCGAGGAGACGAATCGCACCCGCCGCTGGCTCGAGATCCTCGCCGTGCTGGCCGAGACCCAGGGCGAAGCCGAGCTGATCCCGCGGCGGGCCGCGCTCGACGTGGCCGCGACGTGTCGCTCGATCCCGGTGGACGGCGCCCTGCTCGAGGAGCTGCGCGCCGGCCGCGAGGCGACCGGGCACTCGACCGCCGGTCTGCTCCGCGCGATCGCGCGCCGCTGCCCGGGGACCAGCGGCGAGTGGGTCCACTTCGGCGCCACCGTGCAGGACCTGACCGATACCTGGCTCATGCTCGCACTGCGCGACGCTCGCGCGCCGATCGCCGAGGCGCTGGTGGTCGCCGGCGATGCCCTGGCGGCGCACGCCGCGCGCCACCGCGCCTCGCCGATGCTCGGGCGAACCCACGGGCAGCACGGCTTGCCGATCACGTTCGGCCTCAAGGCCGCCGGCTGGACCGCGGAGCTCCGCCGGCATGGGCGTCGGCTCGACGAGCTCGCCGCGCGCATGGACACCGGACAGCTCGCGGGCGGCGTCGGGAGCCTGTCCTCGCTCGGCCCGCGTGCGCTCGCGGTCCAGGCCGCGTTCTGCCAGCGGCTGGGCCTGCGCGCGCCGGTGCTGCCGTGGACCGCCAGCCGCGACGTGATCGCCGAGTGGGGCGCGGTGCTCACGCTCGCCACCGGCACCGCCGACCGCGTCGGTCACGAGGTCTACAACCTGGCGCGCAGCGAGATCGGTGAGCTCGGCGAGTCGCTCCCCTCCGGCGTGATCGGCAGCATCACGATGCCGCACAAGCGCAACCCCGAGGCGGCCGAGCACATCGGCAGCCTCGCCCGCATCGTCCGGCACCAGGCCGCGTGCCTCGGTGAGGGCCTGGTCCACGATCACGAGCGCGACGGCCGCTCGTGGAAGGTGGAGTGGCATATCGTGCCCGAGATCACGATGCTCGCGGCGCGCGCTCTCGAGCTGCTCGCCGACCTCGCACGTGGGCTCGTGGTCCACGCCGACCGGATGCTGCGCAACCTGGAGGCGACGCGCGGCTTCGTGCTGTCAGAGGCCGTGATGCTCGCGCTGGCCTCCCACGTCGGCCGCGAGACCGCGCACCGGCTGGTCAGCGCCGCGGCGGACGACGCGCGCCGTACCGGCTGCGGCCTGGAGGACGCGGTGCGCGGCAGCGCCGAGATCATGGCCCGGCTGTCGCGCGACGAGGTCGCGGCAGCGTTCGATCTCCGACGCCACGCCGGTCAGTGCGCCGCGCTGGTCGATCGGTTCCTCGGCGTCGCGCCATGACCGCGGGCTCCGCCCTCGATCACATCGCGCGGCTCGGCCGCCGGCGGCTCGCGATCCTGCCGTCGCCGCTGTCGCCCGCTCCCGAGCTGGCGGCCGCGCTCGGCCTGCCCGCCCTGTGGATCAAGCGCGACGAGCTCGTCGGCTTCGGGTTCGGCGGCAACAAGGTGCGCGGCCTCGAGCTCATCGTCGCCGATGCGCTCGCCGCCGGCGCCGACGTCCTGGTCAGCGGTGCCGGTCCACAATCGAACCACGTCCGCGCCACCGCTGCCGCCGCCGCGCACGTAGGCCTTGACTTCGTCGCCGTGTACTCCGGCGCCGAGCCGCCGCGCGCGACCGGCAACCTGGCGCTGACCCGCCTGCTCGGAGGACTCCCGCAGTTCACCGGCGACGCCGACCGCGCCAGCGTCGACCGCGCGATCCTCGCCGCGGCCGAGCGGCTGCGCAGCGAGGGCCGCCGCCCGTACGCGATCCCGCGCGGCGGCGCATGCGCCCTCGGCGTGATCGCCCACGTCCAGGCGGTGTACGAGCTCAGCACGCAGTGTCGCGAGGCTGACATCGCGCCCGAAGTGGTGGTGCTCGCGGTCGGCTCGGGCGGCACGCTCGCCGGCTGGCTGCTTGGCACCCGGCTCGCCGGTGCGCACTGGCGAGTCGAGGGTGTGACCGTCAGCCGCCCCGCGGAGGAGGCACGGCGCCGCGTTTGCGAGCTCGCCGGCGAGGCCTCGGCGCGCGCGGGTCTGCCGGCGGTCATCGCCGCCTCGGACGTCGTCATCCACGACGGCTACCTCGGGGAGGGGTATGGAATTCCGACCGCGGCCGGCAACGACGCGATCCGGACGGTCGCGCGCAGCAGCGGGATCTTCCTCGACCCCACCTACACCGGCAAGGCGTTTGCCGGGCTGATCGACCTGGTGCGCGCCGGCCGCATCACGGGCCGGGTCGTGTTCCTGCACACCGGAGGCGAGCCGGCGCTGTTCTCGGGAGTCGCGCTCTAGCACCGCGGATGCCTCGCGCCGGGCGGCCGCATCGGGGCCGGGACCTCGACCGAGCCGTGGAGCAACCGGCCCGGGGTCGCGGTCGGAGTCCGCCGTCGCCGGCGCTTGCGGCGCGCGCCGCTTCACGCCACAACGCAGCCATGCCGATCCGCGGCTACCACCTCGGCTGCCCCGGCTGGGGCGTCAAGACCTGGGTCGGCCGGCTGTTTCCGACCGGGACCCGGCCGACCGAGTTCCTCGAGCGCTACGCCCGGGTGTTCAACACCGTCGAGGGCAACACGACGTTCTACGCGCTGCCCACCGCCGACGTCGTCGCGCGCTGGCGCGATCAGGTGCCCGACGAGTTCCGGTTCTGCTTCAAGTTCCCGCGCGAGGTCAGCCACGACAAGCTGCTGATCGACTGCGGCGCCGAGCTCGCCGCGTTCCTCGACCGGGTCGCGCCGCTCGGCGACAAGCTCGGCACGCTGTTCCTCCAGCTGCCGCCGCGGTTCGACCCCGCCCAGCTGCCCCGGCTGCGCGCGTTCCTCGCCGCCCTGCCCGCCGGCCCGCGCTACGCGGTCGAGGTCCGCCACGATGCGTTCTTCGCGGCCGGCGCCGCCGAGCGCGACCTGCTCGCCCTGCTGCGCGAGCGCGGCGCCGATCTCGTCACCATGGACACCCGCGGCCTGCACACCGGCAAGAGCCTCGCGCTCGCCGAGGTCCGCGCCCGCAAGCCGAACCTGCCGGTGCACGTCCGCGCGACCGCCGACCGCCCGATCGTGCGCTGCGTCCCGCACGAGCAGTTCGACGCCGCCCGCCCGTTCGTCGAGCCGTGGGCGGCCCAGATCGCGCGCTGGATCGCCGAGGGCAAGCGGCCGTACTTCTTCATGCACGCTCCCGACGACACGTTCGCCCCCGAGAACGCCTACGCGTTCCACGCCATGGTCCGCCGCCACGCCGACGTCGGCGAGCTCCCGGCGTGGCCCGGCGGCGAGCGCCAGCTCAGCCTGCTGTAGCCCGCCTGTGAGCACAGATACATCGCGTTGCGATTGCCCGTGGTCGCGAGTTGGCGGGCGCCGGCGAGGTCCTCGTTCGCGATACGCAGGTAGCTCGCGATCAGAACCTCAGCGCTCATGCAGCAGCACGCCCTCGTTCGCCACCGAGTACGCCAGCGTGTTCGGCGTGTGCCGGAACTCCGCAAACTCGCTCGCGCGCCACGGGATGACATCGGCACGCAACCCGCATTCTCGGCGCATTCGACGCCCGACGCCCGGATCCAGCTCGTCATCCTCGGCGCTGTCATCGACGACGACGAACAGATCCCAGTCGCTGTCCGGTGTCGCGTCGCCCCGTGCACGGCTACCGAACAGCCAGACCTGCTGCGGGTTCCAGTGGGCGATGATTCGGTCCAGCAATCGGCGGATCACCGCGACATCGACGTGCCGCCTGGCCGCAGGTGCAGCGTCCATTCGCCATCGAGAAGCCTAGCACCGCCATCCTGGACCGCCATCCTGGACCGCCATCCTGGACCGCCAGTTGCAACGCTGGAAGCGGGTTCGCGGTCACATCGCCATGCGGCGGCTGTCAGCGGCGATCGCGGTGTCGGTGACCGGGCACCTGGTGGCGATCGCGTGGATCACGGGGGCTGACGTGCTCGCCGTGCCGCTACGGGCGCGTCCAGCGTCCGCGACCGTCACACCCGCGCCGCCCGAGGCAATCTCGCTCGTGCTGCTCGATCCGCACGACGAGCGAGCCGACGTGCCGCCGAGCGCGGTGCGCGAGGTGCCGCCGACCCCGTCCCCGCCCCGGCGGCCCGCCGTGCCGGGCGGCCGGCCGGCGACGTCCACCGGCGCACCGAACGCTGCGGAACGGTCTGGCGCCGCCCCGGCGATCTCGACCGGCGTCGCGGCCCCGGGCGAGCGGCCGGGAGCCGCGCCCGGGCACTCGCCCTGGATGACGCTGCGCCCGCCCGCGGTGCCCCCGCCGACCGGGCTGTCTCCGGAGTTCGTGCGGCGGTTCCTCGACCACAGCCGGCCGCTCGTGCCGCAGCCCAGCATCCCGGACGAGGACAGCGCAGCCGACCTCGCCGGCGAGCCCGACATCCACGACCAGATCGTCGCGGCGGACCATGGCGCGACGTGGCGGCGGATCGCGCGGGCCGAGTTCCGTGCCAGGACGGAGGAGCTCAAGCCGGCGGCCGGCGGCGGCTACCAGGCCGACAAGCCGACATTCACCGCCCGGATCGACGCCGGCGGAACCGCCCACCTCGAGGACAAGCCGTGGGAGCTCGACGCGCAGGACTACCTGATGAAGCGCCACGGGATCGATCCGTATGCGCGCGCGAAGCTCGCGTTCCTCGACCGGACGCGCGATCAGCGCGCCGCGATCGGCGCGCGCCACGCCCGCGAGCAGCTGGCGCGCTCCCCTGCGCTGATGCAGAACAACATCGACCGGCTGTGGGCGACCACCCGCGATCTCGCGGCGCGCAAGCAGGGGCTGTTCGAGCTGTGGGACGACTGCGCCGAGACCGGCAGCGACGAGCTCGTCGCCGGCGGCGCCGCGGCCCGCGCGATCGTGACCGGCGTGATCCGCGCGCGGCTGCGCGGCGGCGATGCCTACTCCGCGGCCGAGCTGGCCAGGCTCAACGCGATCCGCCACTCCACCGCGGTGTTCGCCCCCTACGACGATGCGCCGCCGCCCGCGCCGTGACAGCAGCTGGCTTCGTGGACCGCGATCTCGACCTGCTACACTGACCGCGGGGATGCCGCCCCCCGGCCGCGACCGTCCCGCGGTTGTCCGCGCGCCGACGCGTCACGGGACGCGAACCAGCCGAAGATCGAAGCTACCGGGGCCGGGGTTCCACACCCGGTACGGAGCGGTCGAGCCGTCGGTGCGGCCGGTCGTGCCAGGGAACACGAACAGGCCGGCCGACCCGGAGCCGTAGTCGTAGAGCGCCATCACATCTTTCTTGCCGTTGTGGTCGAAGTCGCCGGCGGTGATCTTGGTGCGCGATACGTCGAATGCGTTGGGGCCGGGGGTGAACCAGACACGGAATGCCCCGGTGGCGTTCTCGACGTGGCTGCTCACGCCTGGAATCACGAACAGGCCGGCCGAGGTGTTGCCATAGTCGTAGAGCATCATGACGTCGGCCTTGCCGTCGCCGTCGAAGTCGCCGCCGGCGACCTTGGCACGCCCGAGGTCGAACGAGTTGGCGCCGGTGTGCCAGATCCGGTATGGCACCGACGAGCCGTCGCTGCGCCCCGTGGTCCCCGGGAACACGAACAAGGCGGCAGAGGCACTGCCGTAGTTGTACGTCGCGAGCAGATCCGCCTTGCCGTCCCCGTCGAAGTCACCCGCCGTGATCTTGGTGCGCCCGGCGTCGAACGCGTTGGGCCCGGGGGTGAACCACACGCGATAGGGCTGGGTGGAGTTCTCGACATGGCTCGCCACGCCGGGAATCACGAACACGCCGGCAGAGGCATTGCCGTAGTCATAGAGCACCAGCACGTCGGCCTTGCCGTCCCCGTCGAAGTCGCCCGCCGTGATGCGCATGCGTCCGACATCGAACGCATTGGGCCCGGGCGTGAACCAGACGCGGTAGGGCACGGAGGCATTCTCGGCGTGGCTGGCCGCACCCGGGAACACGAACAGCCCGGCCGAGGCGTTGCCGTAGTTGTAGACCATCAGGACGTCGGTCTTGCCGTCGCCGTCGAAGTCGCCTGCGGTGACCTTGGCGCGATTGGCGTCGAACGCATTGGGCCCCGGCGCGAACCACGCGCGGTACGGCGCCGTGGCCCCGTCGGTCTGTCCCGTGGTGCCGGGGAACACCCAGAGCGACGCGGACGCGTTGCCGTTGTCGTAGATCGCCATCGCGTCGGCCTTGCCATCGCCGTCGAAGTCTCCGGACACCCCGCCGCCGACGACGTTGTCGGGGCTAGGAGGATTCAGCAGCAGCGTACCGCTCGGCGTGCCGTTCCCGGTCGGACCGTCGTAGCCGATGCCGGCGTTGCATAGATACGTGCCACAGCTGGCGTTGGATCCGCCGGTCACGTCGAAGAACGCATTGGCGCCGCCGTACGATAGCGAAGCGCCGGCTCCGGCGGTACCCGACGCCGTGTAGATCGCAGCGACGACCGGCGATGCGAGGCTGGTTCCACCGAACACCAGCCAGCCGCTCTCCTGGTACGTGTCGTAGACCGCGAGCCCGGTGAACGGATCGGCCACGGCGGCGACATCGACCGTCGTGCGCCGGGGGCAGCCGGCGTCGAACTGCCAGCTCGGCTTCGGGATGTACGCGCTGCATCCCGAGCCACCGCCCGACCATACGGTCTCACGCCAGTTGCGCGCCGACGTCGTGGACGCCGTCAGGCTCGTGCCGCCGACGGCGGTCACGTACTGCGAGGACGACGGGTACTGGACGACCCCGCCGGCGTCGCCCGACGAGAAGAATACCCCGACACCCGGGAAGTTCCAGCTGGCGGAGTCCGTGGTCTCCGACGCGAACTCACCGGCGCCCCAGCTGTTGGTCACCGCGGTCGCGCCGAGGTTGACGGCGGTCCGCTCCGCGGCAAGCAGATCGCCGAAGCTGTTGCTGTTCGCCTCGACGAGCAGGATCTTGCAGCTCGGGCAGGCCGCGGATACCGCATCGAGGTCGAGCGCGATCTCGGTGCCCCAGCCGGCGTCGCCGCCGGGCAGCGGAGACGCATTCCCATTCTGATTGACCTTGCGAAAGCAGCCATTGGCAGTCGTGCAAGACGACAATCCAAACTGCGCGCGATAGACCTGCAGATCCGCCTCGGCGTTCGGGTTGTCGAACGCGTCGACGATCGCGACGGTCGTGCCCAGGCCGCCCCAGGTCGGGATGTTGTACGCGGCCTCGATCTCGCTGGGGTGCAGGCCGTCCGGCGACCCATCGGGGCGCGAGCGGGGGGCCGGATTGCCGCCTTGCGCATCGCTGAGCCGCAGCAAGTTGCAGCCGGCCGTGCCGGCAGCGCTCGGCTGCGCGCAGCCGCGCCGATAGTATCCCGTCGTGCCGTCGGGACGCAGCCCGGCGATCACCGGAGTACTCGCCACCGCGGCGGTCTGCGTGGCGAGATCCGGCTCGCCGCTGCACCCGGTGCTCGTCGCGCCGGCGAGCGCGGCGGCCAGCAACAGGGCTCGTTCGCGCCTCATCACGATGTATTCCATGTTCCTTCCTCCTTGAGCCGCGAGCCATGTTCGCGGCCGGCACGAACCTAGACCGCATGGATATTCATAAATAGTGTCCCCAGAGAGTCATTCCGAAAAATGCCAGATCACGACTGATGTTCTGATGATGTTCCGATGAATGTTTTATCGAGGCCTCCTGAACTGGGCGAACCGGTGTGCGCGACGGCGGATCCGCGCTCCGCGCGACAGCTGAGTCAGAACACCGGAACACCCGATGTTTCGCGGCGTGACGCCGGTCATGACGGCGGTCATGGCGGACCGATCAACGTGGACCTGCGCGCGTGCGCGGCGCCCACGTGCGAGATCGCGCCTGCTCCGCGACATCGCGGCGGTGCGAGGGCACCGGCGGTCATCCGCCGGCGACGCGACACGACGCGGCGCGGGTGGCACGGGTCGAGCGCAGCGCTGGCGCTGGTTGGCTGCGGCCCGACGTCGCCGCAGGTCCCGCACCGCGAGCCGGCCGCGGGGGGCAGTCACAGCGCCTGCGACGGCGGTCGGCGCGAGCCGTCGGCGCGACGATCGGTGTGCTCCGCGGCAGGATCGCGCCCGTCCGAGCGGGAGCAACTCCGGGCGATCCGCCCCCCATGGCGGTGTTCGCCCGCCGCGACGGATCACCGCCGCCTGCGCCGTGACGTCGGCTGTGTGCGCCCCTCCCTGGTCGCGCCGCGTCCCACCCGGCGATCCAGCCGCAGCCCACCGCCTGGCCCGCCGACACGTCTCGCCCCGGTGCGCTCCCGGCCGGTGGGTGCTACGTGTAGGTTCCCCCCGGCGGCAACCATCCGCCTGGCACCGGTGTCGCAACAGGGACGGACCAGGCCCGGCCGGGCAATAGACCATCCCGGCAGGTGGCACGTGGAATGATGATGCTATCCTCAGCCGTTGGACGATTGTTGGGCCCCTGGAGGTCCATCACGCAGGGAGCCCACCGTGCAAGCTAGTCACAACCCAGGGCAACCGGAGGGCGGGGCTGCGCCGGATACATCGCCGATTCACCAGGTGATCGCGCGGGCGCGGCGCCGGCTCCGCGGCCAGCGGGCGCTGGACGGCGCCACCACGGCGACCATCCTGGCCGCGGCAGCCGCGCTCGCCGTGGTCTTCCTGATCCGGATCGAGGTCGTCGATCGCGCGGCCGGCCTGGCGCTGCTCGCCGGTGCGGCCGGGATCATCGTGCTCGGCGCGGTAGGAGCGGCGGCGCGGCGGATCGACGACGAGCACATCGCGCGGCGGATCGACCGGGCGTCCAACCTGGCCGACCGGCTGTCGACCGCGGTGGCGTTCAGCCGCGGCAGCGTGCCGTCCGACGATGACCAGACCCACCAGCTGATGCACGCGGCGATCCGCGACGGTGTGCGCGCCGTGCCGCGCGCCGACGTCGCGCGCGCCACGCCGTTCCGCGCGCCGGCCGACCTGCGGGCCGCGCTCGGCTTCCTCGCGATCTCGGCGCTCGCCGCCGGCCTGGCGATCCCGACGGTGGATCGCGCGCCGCACCTCTACCGGGTCGAGCCCGATCACGGCGCGGCCGGCGATCAGGTGACGCTGATCGGCGCCCACCTGATGAACGGCATCGCCCACCCGCTCGCCAGCCTGCCGGCGCGCGGAGCGCTGGATGCCTCGCTCGGCGCGCCCGGCGTCCCCGCCGAGGCGACCGCGGCGACGATCCCGACCCCGGGGCAGACCGGCCCGATGATCCGCGGCTTCGTCCCCAGCGACGCCCAGGTCACGCTCGGCGCGGGCAAGGACCACCGCGTCCGCGTGCTCGACTGGGCGGCCGACCGGATCCTGATCCAGATCCCGGACGGCGCGCCGATCGGTCCGACCACGCTGACCGCCTGGCTCGGCGGCCGCGCGGTCGGGCCGCTCGCGTTCACCGTGGTCGACAAGAAGGACCCGCGCTACCACAAGGCCGACTCGGTCGTGCTCGATCCCGACGACCGCGCCTACCTCGACGCGCTGCTCAACGAGATCAAGGCGGTCGCCAAGCGCGACCAGGTCCCCGAGCTCGAGGACTTCGCCAAGCAGGTCGAGCAGCTGCTGCAGGACGCCGAGCTCGGCAAGATCTCCAAGGAGAAGCTGCTCGAGGCGCTCGCCAAGGCCGAGGCCAAGCTCGAGCAGCACGCCGAGCCCGATCAGGGCGATCTCGACAAGCAGCTCGCCGAGCTCGGCAAGCAGCTGTCCAAGGACCAGCTGACCAAGCCGCTCGGCGACGCGTTGCAGAAGCCCGACCTCGACAAGGCCCAGCAGGAGCTCGAGAAGCTGGCCGAGAAGCTCGACAACCACGAGCTGACCGACAAGCAGCAGCAGGAGCTCGCCCGCCAGCTCGAGAAGGCGGCCAAGCAGCTCGACGACAAGCAGCAGCAACAGCAGAAGCAGCACGACCAGAACCAGCAGAAGCTGGAGAACGACATCCGCCGGCTCGAGAAGAAGAAGCAGGAGGCCAAGACCGAGCAGGAGCGGCTCGACACCGAGCGCCAGCTCAACAAGCTCAAGGAGGAGCTCAAGAAGCTGGACAAGGACGCCGAGGACAAGGACCAGTCCGATCAGCGCCAGGCGCTCAAGCGGCTGAGCCGCGATCTCGAGAAGGCCGCCGAGGACATGCAGAAGAAGCCGGACCAGAAGGACCAGAAAGACCAGAAAGACCAGAAGCAGGACAAGGACCAGCAGCAACAGCAGCAGCAGGCGTCGCAGAAGCTCAAGGACGCGGCGCGCGAGACCGGCCGGGTCGATCAGGACCGCCGCAAGCAGGCGACCCAGAAGAAGATGTCGTCCCAGATGGAGGACCTGCGCGAGGCGATGCGGCGCGCCAAGCAGAAGGGCGGCAAGGATGGCCGCGATCCGTTCGGCCGGCAGAACAAGAACCAGGACTTCGCGCAGCGCGCACGCGGCCAGCGCGGCCAGAGCCAGGCGTGGCGGCCCGGCCAGGGCCAGCAGCCCGGCCAGGGCCAGCAGGGCCAGGGCCAGCAGGGCCAGGGCCAGCCCCAGGCCGGCAAGGAATGGGGGATCGGCCACGACGAGAACCTGGTCGGCGATCCGACCCAGAAGTCCGGCAACACCAAGGACGGCGAGCTGCAGGGCAAGCAGGGCAGCCAGGGCGGCGGGACCCGAGAGACCATCCTGGCCGCCGCCCAGAAGGGCTTCGCGTCGGAGCGCTACCGCGACGTCTACGGCAAGTACCACCAGATCGTCGAGGACGTGATGCGCACCGAGAAGCTGCCGTCGAGCTACAAGTACTACGTCAAGCGCTACTTCGCGAAGATCCATCCGGCCACCGCGGGCGGCGCCGACGCCGGTGATGCATCCGGCGCCCCGCCGGGACCGCCCGCATCTCCAGAGGACGCCAAATGACCCAGGCCATGACCCAAGCCGCCGTCGCGCGCGACGTCGAATCCACCGTCGCGAGCTTCACCGCCGACCTCCAGCGGCTGCGCACCGAGATCTCGACGATGATCGTCGGCCAGGAGGGCATCATCGAGGGCGTCATGATGTGCCTGCTCGGCGGCGGCCACGCGCTGCTCGAGGGCGTGCCCGGCCTGGGCAAGACCATGCTGGTGCGCACGCTGGCCGAGACCATCCACGCCACGTTCTCGCGCATCCAGTTCACTCCCGATCTGATGCCGGCCGACATCGTCGGCACCAACGTGATCACCGAGGATCACGGCCTCAAGCGCTTCGAGTTCCAGAAGGGCCCGATCTTCGCCAACATCCTGCTGGCCGACGAGATCAACCGGGCGACGCCCAAGACCCAGTCGGCCCTGCTCGAGGCGATGAGCGAGGGCTCGGTCACCGTCGCCAAGCAGACCTACCAGCTCGAGAAGCCGTTCTTCGTGCTCGCGACCCAGAACCCGCTCGAGATGGAGGGCACCTACCCGCTGCCCGAGGCCCAGCTCGACCGGTTCTTCTTCAAGCTGGTCGTCGAGTACCCCGGCAAGGAGGACCTCCACACCATCCTCGACCGCACGACCACCGACCACCTGCCGCAGCCGCAGGCGGTGATCGACAAGAGCCGGATCCTCGAGATGCGCGAGCTGGTCCGCAAGGTCCCGCTCGCCCGCCAGATCCAGGACTACGCGGTGCGCGTCGTGCTCGCGACCCACCCGGAGAACCCCGAGGCCACGGCGCGGTCGAAGAAGTTCATGCGCTACGGCGCGTCGCCGCGCGGCCTGCAGTCGATCATCCTCGCCGCCAAGATCCGCGCGCTGCTCGAGGGCCGCTACGCGGTGGCGATCGACGACATCCGCCACGTCGCCGCGCCCGCGCTGCGCCACCGCATGATCATGAACTTCGAGGGCGAGGCCGAGGGCATCCGGACCGACGCGATCATCGAGGAAGTCCTCGAGGCGACCCGGGAGGGATAGTCGCTTGGCTCGCTCCGCTGCCGCCCTCCGTCCCGACCGGCCCGACCGCAACGCTCCCGGCGGCCCGGTCGGCCGCGCCCGCGATCGCTCGGCGCTGTTCGACGATCGGTTCCTCAAGACGCTCGAGCACCTCCACCTGGTGTCGCGCAAGGTGTTCGCCGGGAACCTGCGCGCCGAGCGCCGGACCCGCAAGGTCGGATCGGGCATCGAGTTCGCCGACCACCGGACCTACGCGCGCGGCGACGACTTCCGCTACATCGACTGGAACCTGTACGGCCGGCTCGACAAGCTGCTGCTCCGGCTGTTCGAGGAGGAGGAGGACCTCTACATCTACATCCTGATCGACGTCTCGGACTCGATGGCGATCGGCACGCCGCTGCCCAAGCTGCACTACGCGATGCAGGTCGGCGCCGCGCTGACCTACGTGGGCCTGGCCAACCTCGACCGCGTCGCGGTCGTCCCGTTCGCCGGCAAGCTGGTCGACCGGCTGCCGCCGTCGCGCGGCAAGAACCGGATCTTCCGGGTGTTCGAGTTCCTGCGCAGCTGCGACATCGGCGGCCAGACCAACCTCGCCGAGTGCATGAAGACGTTCGTCGGCCAGAACAAGCGGCGCGGGCTCGCCGTGCTGATCTCCGACTTCTACGACCCGGTCGGGTTCGAGCAGGGCCTCAACACCCTGCGCTACAACAAGTTCGAGCCGTTCGTGCTCCAGGTCTACGACCAGCGCGAGGCCGAACCCCAGCTCCACGGCGACCTCGCGCTGGTCGACTGCGAGACCGGCGACACCCGCGAGGTGACGGTGTCCCGGGCGCTGCTCGAGGCCTACCAGCGCGAGCACGAGCGCTACTGCAAGGAGCTCGAGGCGTACTGCACCAAGTACGCGATGGCGTTCTTCCGCACCCACACGGCGATCCCGTTCGACCAGCTCGTGCTGCAGATCTTCCGGTCGGGAGGGTTCCTGCGGTGAGCATCCTGGGCCCGATCCCGTTCGTGGTGTTCGCGTGGGTCGCCGGCGGCGCGGCCGTGCTCGCGATCGGCGCCTACATCATCAAGATGCGGCGCCGCCGGTTCGAGGTGCCGTTCTCGCGGCTGTGGCAGCGCGTGCTCGAGCAGCGCGACGCCAACGCGCTGTGGAAGCAGCTCAAGCGGCTGCTGTCGCTGCTGCTGATCCTGCTCATCATCGCGATCATGCTGTTCGCAGCGCTCGATCCGACGCTCGGCGCCGTCGACCGCAAGGCGCGCAGCGTGGTCGTCCTGCTCGACGCCTCGGCGTCGATGAAGGCGATGGATGGCAACGACAAGGGCGACCAGTCGCGGCTCGACGCCGCCAAGGCGCGCGCCAGGCGCCTGATCGACGGCATGGGCGGCGGCGACGTCGCCATGATCATGAAGGTCGACGGCCAGGCCACGCCGATGTCGCGGTTCTCCGGCGATGCGCCGATGCTCGACAAGATCCTCGACGGCATCGCCGCGAGCGACACCCCGGCCGACCTGACCCGCGCGCTCGGCGCCGCCGCCGACGCGCTGCGCGATCGGCCCAGCCCGCTGATCGTGCTGGTGTCCGACGGCGCCTTCCCCGAGCAGCAGCTCAGCCTGGTCCGGTGGTCGGCGCCCGCCTCGCCCGCCGCGCCCGCCGCCGGCAGCGCCGCCCCCGCCCCCGCTCCCGGCGCCGGGCCGACCTGGGCCACCAAGAACCTCGCCGCCGTCGATCTGTCCGGCATCGACGTCCGCTATCTGCCGGTCGGCCGGCGCAGCGACAACGTCGGCATCGTCGCGTTCAACGTCCGGCGCTACATCGCCAACAAGGCCGCCTACGAGGTCTACATCGAGGTCCAGAACTTCGGCCAGGAGCCGGCGCACCGCCAGCTCACGCTGTTCAACGGCGAGACCGCGGTCGACGTCCGCCGGATCGACCTCACGCCCGGCCAGCGCATCCACCAGATCTACGCCAAGCTGCCGGCGAGCGCCGACGACAAGCTCCGCGCGTCGCTGCGCCCGGTCGACGGACCCGGCGGCTCGGACCCGTTCGCGCTCGACGACCAAGCTTACGCCCTGCTGCCCGCGCGCAAGAAGCAGAAGGTCCTCGTGGTCGGCTCGCCCAACCTCTACCTCGAGGGCGCGCTGCTGGTCTACGAGAACATCGACCTGGTCGGCCGGATCTCCGCCGAGGAGTACGCCGCCCGGCCCGCGGTCGCCGACGGCCTCGACGTCGTGGTGTTCGACGACGTCACCCCCGAGGTCATGCCGCCGCCGCCGATCTCGCTCTTGTACTTCCACCCCAGCGGCCCGCACAGCCCGATCGCCGTGCGCGGCGAGGTCGCCGCCCCTCACATCACCGAGGTCGACGAGGGCCACCCGGTGATGCGCTGGGTCACGCTGTCCGACGTCTACATGGACAGGTCCGACGCGTTCGCGCCCGACGCGACCAAGGGCGAGTCGACGCTCGCGTTCTCGGTGCGCGATCCGATCGTCGCCGCCAAGCGCGACGGCAAGCGCAAGATCCTCGCGATCGGGTTCTCGCTGCCGGCCCAGGGCCGCGACAGCGCGACCGACCTGCCGATGCGGGTCGCGTTCCCGATGCTGCTGGTCAACGCGCTCGACTGGTTCGCCGGCGATCAGACCGATCTGCTCACCACCTACCCGACCGGCACCCGCGAGCGCGTGCCGCTCGACGGCGTGGTCGGCGCGACCGAGGCCGACGTCCGCGGCCCCGACGGCCAGCTCACCCACACGCCCGTGATCGACGGCCTCGCGACGTTCTACGGCTCGCGGGTCGGCTACTACGACCTCGCGGCCAAGGCGCCCGACGGCAGCGTGCTCGCCCGGATCGAGCTCGCCGCCAACCTGGCGTCGCCCGAGGAGTCCGACATCGCGCCGTCGGCCAAGCTCACGCTCGGCGGTCCGGGGGGCAAGCAGCTCGCCGAGCCCGAGGCGTTCGCGATCAGCCACAGCCAGAAGCTGTGGATCTACCTCATCGTGCTCGCGGCGGGGCTCATCCTCGTCGAGTGGATCACCTATCACCGACGGATCACCGTGTGACGCCCATCCGCCAAGCCGTTCGCTCGCTGCTCACCGTCCCCGCGCTGGTCCGGATCGCGATCACCGCCGCCGCGGTCGTCGCGATCGTCATCGCGCTGTCGGCGTGGATCGCCGATCAGACCAGCCTGCACGTCGACTGGCTGCCGACCCGGCCGATCGATCTGCTCCGCCCGTCGGCGCTCTACCTGGTCGCGATCGTCCCCGTGTTCTACCTGCTGCGCACGCTGTCGCTGACCGACCTCTCGCTCGCCCAGCAGCTGACCCAGGCGACGCTGCGCTCGCTCGTGATCGCCGGCATCGCGATCGCCCTGGCCCGGCCGTCGTGGATCACCGAGCAGAGCAAGGTCGCGACCATCGCGCTGGTCGACGTCTCGGACTCGGTGTCCGACAAGCAGCTCGCCGCCGCGCGCGCCTACGTCGACCAGCTCGCCGCGGCCGCCGGCGACGGCAACCTCCAGCTGATCACGTTCGCCGAGCAGCCGATCGCCGTGCGCAAGGCCGACGGCCAGCCGCTGTCGGCCCGCATCGCGCGCCACCCCGGCGCCGGCGCCGGCACCGACACCCAGGCCGCGATGCAGCTCGCCTACGGCATGTACCCCGACGGCTACGTCCCCCGCATGGTGATCGTCTCCGACGGCAACCAGACCCAGGGCGACGTCGCGGTCGAGGCCTACCGCGCCAAGGAGCTCGGCGTCCGGGTGTCCTGGCGCACCTTCGACCAGGACAAGACCAGCGAGATCCGCGTCGCCGGCCTGACCCTCCCCGACGACCTCAAGGTCGGCCAGCCCTACGAGGTCACCGCCGAGGTGTGGTCGACCGAGGCCCAGAAGGCCACGCTCGCGCTCCAGCAGGACGAGTTCCCCAACGGCCTCGAGCCGGTCAAGGAGGTCGAGCTCCGCGAGGGCAAAAATCTGGTGAAGTTCAAGTCCGACGCCAAGCACGCCGGCGCCACCACCTACCGGCTCCGGCTCGCCAGGTTCGAGCACGACACCGAGAGCCAGAACAACCAGGCCGTGACCACCGCGCCGGTCAAGGGCCGGCCCAACATCCTCTACGTCGAGGGCGGCATCCTGCGCGAGCCCGGCCAGGCCGGCCACCTCCAGCGCGCCCTGCAGCACGAGAACATGGACGTCACGGTGCGCGGCCCGAGCGGCATCCCGGCCACCGCCAAGGAGCTCGAGAAGTACGACCTCGTCCTGGTCTCCGACGTCCCCGCCCGCCTGATGGGCGCCGGCCAGATGCAGGCGCTCGACGCCTACGTCGGCCAGATGGGCGGCGGCCTGATCATGGCCGGCGGCGAGGACTCGTTCGGCTCGGGCGGTTACGAGCGCACCCGGATCGAGCAGATCATGCCGGTCCGGTTCGACTCCGAGAAGGTCGTGACCCAGCCCGACGTCGCCGTCGTCCTGGTCATCGACCGCTCCGGCTCGATGCAGGGCCCCAAGCTCGAGGCCGCCAAGGAGTCCGCGCGCGCCACCGCCGAGGTCCTGTCCCCCAACGACTACATCGCCGTCGTCGCGTTCGACAGCGAGGCCCAGATCTACGTCCACCCGACCCGGGCCCAGAACAAGATGCGGATCTCCAACGACATCGCGCGCCTGCAGTCCGGCGGCGGCACCAACATCTACCCCGGCCTCAAGGACGCGTTCGAGATCCTCCAGGGCATCAACGCCAAGGTCAAGCACGTCATCCTGATGACCGACGGCGAGGCCCCGTCCGACGGCATCGCCGAGCTGGTCCAGGACATGCGCGCCAGCCGGATCACCGTCTCGTGCGTCGGCGTCCAGGGCGCCGATCGAAATCTGTTGTCCATGATCGCCGACGCCGGCGACGGCCGGCTCTACATGGTCGAGGACATCGGCGCGCTCCCCAAGATCTTCATGAAGGAGACCCAGGAGGCGCAGAAGAGCCAGCTGGTCGAGGACGTCATCCACGTCCGGATCGCCAAGCGGGTCGAGATGATCGAGGGCACCAACGTCGAGAACGCCCCGCCGCTGCACGGCTACGTCACCACCAAGCCCAAGCCCACGGCCGAGACCATCCTGATCTCCGACCTCGGCGAGCCGATCCTCGCCCGCTGGCGCTACGGCGGCGGCACCGCCGTCGCCTGGACCTCCGACGTCAAGAACCGCTGGTCCACCGACTGGATCCGGTGGAACGGCTACCCCAAGTTCTGGGCCCAGGTCATCCGCTCGTCGATGCGCCGCAAGGTCTACGACAGCTACGACCTCACCGCCAAGGTCGCCGACGGCCGCGCCCACGTCGTGGTCGACGCGATCGACTCGGGCGACAAGTTCGTCAACGAGCTCGACACCCACCTCGAGGTCATCGATCCCGCGACCGACAAGACGATCGACAAGCTGCCGATGCCGCAGACCGCCGCCGGCCGCTACACCGCCGACTTCCGGCTCCAGAAGTACGGCAGCTACCTGCTCAAGGCCGTCCACCAGCGCGGCGGCCAGACCGTCGCCGAGTCGCTCGGCTCGGTCGCCCTGTCCTATCCGCTCGAGTACCTGCGCACCACCCCCGATCCCGAGCCGCTGCGCCACGCTGCCCAGGTCTCCGGCGGCCACGACCAGGCCCCGCCCGCCCAGGTCTGGGACCCCGGCCAGGAGAAGGTCAGCTACACCCAGGACCTCTGGCCCTACGTCCTGCTCGGCGTGCTCGCCCTGTTCCTGCTCGACCTCTACGCCAAGCGCGTCCGCCTGTTCGGCTACCGGACGATCAAGTTCCAGTAGGGCGAGCGATCGCGCGCATGGCGCAATACGCCACAGGTAAGCTCGCCGCGTCCCGGACAGCGTGCGTGCTTCGCGGCGGCGCCTGGAACAACAATGACGCCGGCCACGTTCGCGCCGCGTACCGCAACAGGAATGAAGCGTCGAACCGTAACAACAACGTGGGGTTCCGTTG
>DATAPF010000276.1:0-4582 GCA_036265355.1 Kofleriaceae bacterium
CGGACGATCGAGCGATGCTCGATCTGCACACCCTTGGGCTGGCCGGTCGAGCCCGAGGTGTACATCACGTAGGCGCGCGTGCGCGGCGTGGCGCGCTCGACCCGCGGCGCCGCGGCCTGGTCGCTCGCCACCGCCACAACATCGTCGATGAAAACCGTGCTCGTGGCGAGCGCCGCCAGCGCGCCTGCCCGGGCGCGCCGGGTGACCAGCACGCGGGCGCCGGCGTCGGTGATCGCGAACCGCAGCCGCTCGACCGGATGATCGGGGTCGAGCGGCAGGTACGCGCCGCCGGCCTTGAGGATCGCGAGCGCGGCGACCACCGCCTCGGGCGAGCGCTCGAGGCACAGCGCCACCGGCTGGTCGCTCGCGACCCCCGCGGCGATCAACCGCTCGGCCAGCGCGTCGCTCCAGCGATCGAGCTCGCCGTAGCTCAGCCGGCCGCCGTCCCAGATCAGCGCGACGCGCTCCGGTCCTGCGGCGGCCTGCTCGCGGAACAGGCCATGCGCCGTGGCCTCGGTGCGGTACTCGGTGGTGGTCTGGTTCCAGTCCTCGACGACCCGCCGGCGCTCGGCCGGCGACAGCGGCGACACGGTCTCGAGACGCGCCCCGGGCGCCACGAGCGCGGTCATCGCGTGATGCAGCAGCTCCCCGATCCGCTCGACGGTGGCGCGATCGATGCGCTGCGCGGCGAACCGCGCGGTCGCGGACGGACCGCGGCTGTGCCACACCACCGCCGGGCCGCCGGCTCCGGAGGGGGCGCGCTCGCCGTCGCTCCACGCGGTGTGCGGCGCGGGCTCACCGGAGGCCGTGCCCACGCGCCCGACGCCGTTCGAGCCGCGGACCGGCGCCGCGGCGGCGACCCCGGTGAGCCAGGGCGCGAGCTCGCCCTCGCCGGGCACGTCGACCGCGACCGCGACCGGGGCGGCGGCCGGTTCCGCCGCGCCGCCGGCGGGCCACATGCCGATCCGCACCCGCGCGACGCCGATCAGCCGCGCCAGCACGAGCGCCCACCCGGCGCGCCAGACCGCGTCGGTGGCGACGCCGGCCCGCTGCGCCAGCTCGGCGAGCCGCGCCGCATCGGCCGCCGCGAGCTCGACCGTCACCGCATCCTCCCCGGTCCCGGCGGTGGTGGCCGCGGTTGTGATGTCGAGCAGATCGTCCGCGCTGGGTTCGGCTGGGGTCATGGAGCGGTCTCCTCGATGCGCGCGACCATCGCGCGGGCGTCCATCGGCACGGTCACCGTGTTCCACCGCCTCACCCCGCCGAAGTGCTCGATGCTCACGCGCAACCCCGGCCAGTCTACAATCGCGCGCTCCAGGTCAGCAACCCACCCGAGGGGGCGATTGACGGCGCCAGGCCCGCTCGCGACGAGGCGCCGCGGTCCGACCCGCGGCCCGGCCGATGGCAGGGTTGGCCATCCGGCGACGGTGAGGACGGAACCCGGGAAATCCGCTGGCGGAACGGCGGTGATCTTGATTTGATACGCGGCATGCGGTCGATGGTCCTGGTGCTTGCGGCGACGAGCCTGGTGCTGTCCACGTCCCGACCCGCTGACGCGTGCAGCCCGCCGCTGTGCTGGAGCGGCGCATTCGTGCCCGGCGACGACGCTCAGGTGCCGGCGAACGCGCCGGCGCTGCTCTGGCGGCCGATGGCCGGCCACCAGGTGACGCCGGATCCGATGAACGTCGTGCTGGCGCTTGCGGTGGACCCGACGAGGCAGTTCCCGCTGACCGCGCAGCTGCTGGCGTCCGGCGACTTCCTGCTCGCGCCCGATGCTCCGCTGACGCCGGGCGACTACCTCCTCACCGACCACACGCTGTGCCTCGGACTGACCGGCCCGGAGGCCACGTTCACCGTCACACCTGCCGCCCCGATGCCGTCGGATCTCGGCGCGCTGGGCGCATACGTGGATCCCATCCTGCGGGAGATCGATCTGTCGACCAGCCTCGGCTCGTGCTCGGTGCAGACCTCCGTCGCCTCGGCGGACCTCGAGCTCCAGCCATCGGAGTCCGCGCGGCCGTGGTTCGACGTGCTGCAGTTCGAGACCTGGGTCGACGACAAGCCGTGGTCCTATCAGACGAGCGCCGTCGGCGTCCTGGCGCCCGGTAAGACCTCGCTCGGATCCGGGCGCGATCGCGTGTTCCACGTCTGCTCGTCGATGGATGACACGGTGTTTCGCGGCGTGGCCGAGGGCAAGCACGTCGTGTCGATGCGCGCGACGCTGCCCGGCTCCTCGCTGGTGGTGATGTCGAATTCCGTCGAGGTGACGCTGCAGTGCGACCTGCCCAACCACTACCCGCCCGACGATGAGGATGACGATGGCGGCGCGCACGCCAGCGGCGGGTGCAGCGCGGGCGCCGGCGCCGGGCCATGGCTGGGCCTCGCGCTGCTCGCCCTGGTCCGCCCGGCGCGTCGCCGGGACCGCGGCGCGCGCCGCCGCACGTGATCGACGCCGCGGCGCCCGGCAAGAACCTCCTCCCGATCTGGACATCGGTCCGAGATCCGGCCACAGAAGGGGCAGGTGCTTCGATGATCGGTCGACGGATCACCGATGCGGCGACGTCGCTCTCCCCCGGGACCCGCGCCATGCGCCGGTGGGGACCGGGGCTCGTGCTCGCCCTCGCGGCGTGCGGCGGCACCGATCGCGCGCCGACCGACGCATCGCCCGCCCCGCCCGCGCCGGATGCCGCGCTCGTCACCTGTCCGTCGAGCGGTCCGGTCTCGTTCAAGACCGACGTCGTGCCGCTGATCGGCCACTGCACGAACGGCGACGGGTGCCACGGGATCGGTAGGCTCACGACCTGGCCCTACCAGGCGCTGATCAACGTCGTCGCCGCCGACTGCAGCGACCCGCGCGTGATCGTCAAGCCCGGCGATCCGTCGGCGAGCTACCTGGTCGACAAGCTGCTCGGCGTCAACCTGTGCAACGGCACGCGGATGCCCCCACCGCTCGCCACCCCGCTGTCCGACGCCAGCATGGCCACGATCGAGGCGTGGATCTGTCAGGGCGCGGCCAACAACTGAGCCGCGAGCCCAGAAACTTCACCACGACGTCTCGGTCGATCCATCCGCTCGCTGCGCTCGCGGTGGCAAGCGGCGCGAGGCAGATCGGGGGCGCACTCCCGGAAGCGGCGATCGAAACCTCTTTCGCAGGATGACGAAGCCGTAGCGATAGATGTCGGGGACGTCGATCTTTCCGTCGCTGCGTTCGCTCATCACGCCGAGGTCGATCATGGTTTGGAGCACCAGCTCCCCATCCGCGCCACACCCGGCGCATGCTTGACATGCGGACGAACACAGCACGACAATCGCGTTATTCGTCCGACCCGACGATCTGGGTCGGCGAGAACGTACGGCGGAGACCTCGCGTCCTGCAGGAAGGAGCGAACAATGGGCGGTGGTTTCACGACGAAGCCGGGGCATCGGAGCCTGGTCCAGGAGACGTTCGAGGAGCCCGGACCACCCATCGCTCCCGGCAAGCGCACGCTGACCGAGCAGCTCGTCGTTCAGCGCAAGGAAGCGGGCGCTCCGGCGCACGGCGACGCGCACGCTGCCGTCGCGCAGCTCAGCGGCGATGGCGAACCACTGGCGGGGCACACCCGCGCACGTTTCGAGGGCAGCCTCGGCGCGGATCTCTCTCAGGTGCGCGTCCACACCGGGAGCGACTCGGCAGCGGCGGCGCAGCAGCTCGGTGCACACGCGTTCACCGTTGGACGGGACATCCACTTCGCGGCCGGCCGCCACAGGCCCGAAGACTCATCCGGCATGCACCTCCTGGCTCACGAGGTTGCCCACACCGTGCAGCAACGCGGTGGTCCGGCGACGCCGCAGGCCAGGTCTGCGGTGAGCCCCCCGGGGATGCGTTCGAGGTCGAGGCCGATCGCGCCGCCGACGCCATGATGCAGGGCAGCGCTGCCACGGTATCGCCGGGAGCGGCGGAGGGAATCCAGCGACAGGATGCCGGCGAGACCAGCCCGGCCCCGACCGGCGACGGGGGTATGTGTCGAGCCGACGATCCGGTGGGCGCGGCGCCGGTGATCGATCCACCCGCGGCCGGTGTGAACCTGTCTGGCTACATCGATCACGACGAGGGCTCCAACATCCGCACGCGCCCCGCGGAGCTGCCGGGGTCGAGCACACTGACGCCGGCGCCTCTGCCTCCGGCCACGCGGGTGTTCGTCAGCGGCCGACATCCCCAGTCCGCCGAGTGGCTCTATGTCACGGCGTACCTCCCGGACATGATCGCGCGCGGCTATGTCCAGCATTTCCGGGTCACCACAGATCTGCCGGAACCCACCGCACGGCTCCACCAGATCATCGCCGGTGACACCGCGGAGGGCCTCGCGCGGCAGCAGTACGCCTCAGCGGTGCGCGACGGTCACGACCTGCGCTACTACGAGAACATCCTGCTGTACGTGAACCGCGAGCGCGGTCGCACCGGAGTCCAGGGGGAGTTCCAGTCGCCAAACATCGTCGGCGGAGGCGCGAACAACGTCCAGCTGATCGCCGGACAGCGCATCTGGCTGGTCAGCGCGGCCTACGCGCAGGCACTCGAGAGCATCGTCCCCAGCGGCTCGCTCAC
>DATAPF010000277.1:0-12198 GCA_036265355.1 Kofleriaceae bacterium
CTGCGCACGTCGGCCGGCGAGTTCCGGGATCGCGGCGGGCATGACCTGCGGGCGTGGTTCATCACGTCCTGCCAGGAGCACGGCGCGCACCGCGACCTGCTCCGCGTGGTCACGCACACCGCGAAGGGCGACATCGTCAGCGGGTACACGCGCGCGACGTGGGCGGCGCTTTGTGCCGAAGTCGCCAAGCTCAAGGTGAGCATCCTCGACGGGAAGCTCCTCGAGCTTGCTACAGACCTTGCTACATCAGAGCGAAAGTATCGGAATCGCTGGACTAAAGTGGTGGGCGTTGTAGGGATTGAACCTACGACTTGCACCGTGTGAAGGTGCCACTCTCCCGCTGAGTTAAACGCCCGGTACCGGAGGAATTACCGCCCCGCCAGGGCGCTGTCAACTCCCTGCGAGGATCGGCGAGGCGTGTTAGGACACGGCCATGACCACGAAGCGCAGCATCATACGGACGGCCCATGCCCCGGCGGCGATCGGCCCGTACTCCCAGGCGGTGGTGGTTCCGGTCGGCGATCAGCGAATGGTGTTTTGCAGCGGGCAGATCGCGCTGGACCCGTCGACCGGGACGGTGATCGAGGGCGACACCGCGGCGCAGACCCGGCAGGTGCTGGACAACCTGGGGGCGGTGCTGGCGGCGGCGGGGGCGAGCTTCGCCAACGTCGTGAAGACCACCATCTTTCTGGCGGACATGGCAGACTTCGCGACGGTGAACGCGATCTACGGCGAGCGGTTCCCGAGCGATCCGCCGGCGCGCGCCACCGTGGCAGCCGCCGGGTTGCCGCGCAACGTCCGCGTCGAGATCGACGCGATCGCAGTCCTCTGAGCCAAGGAGTCGGCCATGTCCTCGTCGTCGATCGAGTCGGTGCTGACCGAGACCCGGAGCTTCCCGCCGCCGCCGGAGTTCGCGCGGCAGGCGCACGTGAAGAGCTTCGCCGAGTACGAAGCGCTGTACGCGCGGGCCGCGGCGGATCCGGATGGGTTCTGGGCCGAGGTCGCGGGCGAGCTGTCGTGGGCCGAGAAGTGGCGGCAGGTGGTGGACTGGAAGCTGCCGGACGCGAAGTGGTTCCTGGGCGGCAAGCTCAACGTCAGCGTGAATTGCCTCGACCGCCACGTGGCGACGTGGCGCAAGAACAAGGCGGCGATCGTGTTCGAGGGCGAGCCCGGCGACACGCGGGTGATGACGTACGGGCAGCTGCACCGCGAGGTGTGCAAGGCGGCGAACGCGCTGACGGCGCTCGGGGTCAAGCGCGGCGACTTCGTGGCGATCTACTTGCCGATGATCCCGGAGGCGGCGATCGCGATGCTGGCGTGCACGCGGATCGGAGCGCCGCACACGGTGGTGTTCGGCGGGTTCTCGGCGGAGGCGCTGCGCGACCGGATCGTCGACGCCGGGGCCAAGCTGGTGATCACGGCGGACGGCAGCTGGCGGCGCGGGCAGATCGTGACGCTCAAGGACAACGTCGACAAGGCGGTCGAGGGGACGGCGGTGGAGAAGGTGCTGGTGGTCCGGCGGTGCTCGAGCCCGGTCTCGTGGCACGCGCGCGACGTGTGGTGGCACGAGGCGGTCGACGCGGCGTCGCCCCGGCACACGCCCGAGGCGTTCGACAGCGAGCACACGCTGTTCACGCTGTACACCAGCGGGACGACGGGCAAGCCGAAGGGGATCCTGCACACCACCGGCGGGTACCTGACGTACGCGGCGTACACGACGCGGATGGTGTTCGACCTGCGCGACGACGACATGTTCTGGTGCACGGCGGACATCGGCTGGGTGACCGGGCACAGCTACGTGGTGTACGGGCCGCTGGCGAACGGCGCGACGGTGATGATGTACGAGGGCGCGCCGAACCAGCCCGGGCCGGATCGGTTCTGGCAGCTCATCGCGAAGTGGGGGGTGACGATCCTGTACACGGCGCCCACGGCGATCCGCGCGTTCATGCGGTGGGGCGATCAGTGGCCGGCCAAGCACGACCTGTCGTCGCTGCGGCTGCTCGGATCGGTCGGCGAGCCGATCAACCCCGAGGCCTGGATGTGGTACCGCGACAAGATCGGCGGGAACCGCTGCCCGATCGTCGACACGTGGTGGCAGACCGAGACCGGCGGGATCATGATCACGCCGCTGCCCGGCGCGACGTCGACCAAGCCGGGCTCGGCGACGCGGCCGATGCCGGGGATCGCGGCGGACGTCGTGCACAAGGACGGCACGCCGTGCGCGCCGAACGAGGGCGGGTTCCTGGTGATCAAGCGGCCGTGGCCGTCGATGCTGCGGACGATCTTCGGCGATCACGAGCGGTTCACGAAGACGTACTTCGGCGAGGTCGAGGGCTGCTACTTCGCGGGCGACGGCGCGCGCAAGGACGAGGATGGCTACTTCTGGGTGATGGGCCGGGTCGACGACGTGATCAACGTCGCGGGGCACCGGCTGTCGACGATGGAGGTCGAGTCGGCGCTGGTCTCGCACCCCAAGGTCGCCGAGGCGGCGGTGGTGGGGCGCCCGGATGACCTCAAGGGGCAGGCGATCGTGGCGTTCGTCACGCCGCGGATGGGCGTGCCGGCCGACGACGTGCTGGCCAAGGAGCTGCGCGAGCACGTGGTGGCGCAGATCGGCGCGCTGGCGCGCCCCGAGGAGCTGCGGTTCGCCGAGGCGCTGCCCAAGACGCGATCGGGCAAGATCATGCGGCGGCTGCTGCGTGAGGTGGCATCCGGTTCGAAGGCGCGGGGCGATACGACGACGCTCGAGGACCAGGGTGTGCTCGAGCGCCTCGCCCAGTCGTTCGCGCACGAGGACTGAGCGGACGGTTCCGCGCTCGGGCGCTCGCGCGGTCGGCCGAGCTTGTCTAAGGTACGCGCGTGAAGAACATCCTGCTTGCCTCGTTGCTGCTGCTCGCTGCCTGCGGAGGGAAGAGCGCCCCACCGCCGGCCGCGCCCCCCAACCCGCCGCCCCAGGAGGCGAAGGCCGAGCCGCCGCCCGCCGCCACGCCGGCGGAGCCGCCGGCGCCGCCGCCCGCGCCCGAGCCGCCCAAGCCGCCGGAGCCGCCGGCATACACACCGTCGGCCGACCTGCCGCAGCCGATCCGCGACGCGGTGACGGCCGAGGATCGCGACGAAAAAGACCGCGCGCTCGACGCCGGGCGCAAGCCGGCCGAGGTGCTGGCGTTCTTCAACATCGCGCCGGGCCAGAAGGTCGGCGAGCTGTTCTCCGCGACGGGGTACACCACCGAGATCATCGCCCGCGTGGTCGGCGACAGCGGCAAGGTCTACGCGCAGAACTCCAAGGACATCCTCGATCGGTTCGCGCGCGAGCCGCTGACCGCGCGGCTGGCCAAGCCGGTGATGAAGAACACGGTGATGGTCGAGCAGCCGGCGGAGAAGCCGTTCCCGCCCGAGGCCAAGAACCTCGACGCAGTGATCTGCATCCTCAACTACCACGACTTCGTGTGGCAGAAGGTCGACCGCGCCAAGCTGAACAAGGCGGTGTTCGCCGCGCTCAAGCCGGGCGGCGTGTACGGCATCGTCGACCACAGCGGCAAGCCGGGCACCGGCGTCACCGAGGTGCAGACGCTGCACCGGATCGATGAGGACGCGGTCAAGAAGGAGATCCTGGCCGCCGGATTCAAGCTCGATGGCGAGAGCGACGTCCTGCGCAACCCCGAGGACCCGCGGGACTGGAACGCGTCACCGACCAAGGCCGGCGAGAAGCGCGGCACCAGCGACCGCTTCGTGCTGCGGTTCGTCAAGCCGGGCAGGGCCGCCAAGGGCAAGGCCGGCAAGAAGTAATCAGGGCGTCGGGGCGATCTCGGCGTCGAGGTCGGGGTCTTCCAGATCCTCGAGATCGGAGCGATCGGCGTCGGCCGGGACGGGATTCGCGGCGGGCAGCGGCGGGGGCGGCTCGTCGACCGCGGCTCCCGGCTTGCGGGTCACGGCGAGGTAGTGGCAGAGCAGGCCGATCACCTGCTCGTGGGCGCGCCGGACGTAGCGCGGCGACAGCGGCGTGTCGCCGTTGGTGACCAGCGAGAACGCGAGCGGGCGCTGCGGATCGACCTCGAGCACGCCGGACAGGGCGATCGCGGTCGACAGCGTGCCGGTCTTGCCGCGGAGCCGGCCGCGGACGTCGCCGGCGCGGAACCGGCTCGCGAGCGTGCCGTCGGTGCCACCGATCGAGAGCGAGTCGAGCCAGGCGTGCGACTGGGCGAGATCGCCGCCGGGGGTGAAGCCGGCCGCGGCGCGGACGATCGACACCAGCTCGTGGGTGGTGATCCGCGTGTGGTACGAGAGCCCCGAGCCGGTGTCGACGACGAGGTCCGACCTGGCGATGCCGGGGTGGCGGGCGAGCCAGTCGTACATCGCCGACAGCGCGAGCTCCATCGACGGCCGCTCGCGCTTGACCAGCGCGGCGGCGGTCATGATCACGCGATCGGCGAGCCAGTTGATGCTCCACTTGTTGACGTGCGCGATGATGTCGGCGAGCCGGGCCGACTCGTGGCGGGCGAGCTCGACGGGCAGGCCGGGACCGGCGGTCGACGCGGCGACGAACGCGGCGAGCTCGGCGGTCTTGAGCTCGCCGCCGACGGTGACGCCGTGGGCGCGCAGGGCGGCGCGCAGGGTGTAGCCGGCGGTCGCGGTGCGCTCGCGGCTGACCACGGCCAGGCGGGTCGCACCGCCCTTGCCGATCGTGCCGGTGACGGTGACGGCGAGCCGGGGGTGGCCGGCGGCGTCGGTGGTGGGCTGGACCTGGTAGCCGAGGCGCGGCCGGCCCGGCGCGTGGGCGGTCCGCGCGGTGACCGTGAGCGCGACCAGGTCCATGCCGGGGGGCGCCGCCGCGATCGCCGGGGCGCCGGGCTCGCCGGCGCGGACGTCGATCGGGATGACGGCGCGGTACACGCCGTCGCGGGTCGGGTCGGGGCCGACGACGATGTCGCCGTCGATCCGGGTGATGCCGCGCGCGGCGATCGTGGCCGCGAGCTGGTCGAGGTCGCCGACCGTGAGCGTCGGGTCGTAGCTGCCGAGCAGGTAGATGTCGCCGTGCACCGCGCCGCCGTCGGGGGTCGCGCCGAGCACGCGGGTCGGGTACCGGAAGTCCGGGCCGAGCAGCTCCAGCGCGGTCGCGGTCGAGATCATCTTGACGTTGGACGCCGGGTTGAGTGGGTCGTCGGCGTTGACCGAGAACAGCGCCTCGCCGGTCCGGGCGTCGGCGACGAACAGGCCGGTGACGCCGTAGCGCAGCGGGCCGCGCAGCAGGTTCTCGATCTGCCGGGCGGTGTCCTCCTCGGGGCTGAGCGGCTCCTCGCGCCGGCCGACGACGTCGTGCCCCGGGCGGAGGTCGCCGGGCCGGCCGATCGCGACGCGGGCGTGGCCGCCGTCGTGCTGCGACCGGGCGGCCGCGGCCTTGGCCACCGGCGCGGTCGCCGGCTTGGCCGCGCTGCGGGCGCGCACGGTCGCGGGCCGGGCGGCGGCCGGGCCGGCGGGCGCGAGGATCCCCGCCGCGAGCGCGGCGACCAGCAGCGCCCTCACCGCGAGCCACGCAGCATGATGTAGGTCGCGCCCTCGCCGCCGTGCGACGGCACGGCGGTGGTCAGCGCATGGATGAGACCGGACAGCGGACCGAGCAACTCGGCGAGCACCGCTTCGCGCAGCGGCGCGCCGTGCTCGGAGTGGGTGCCCTTGCCATGGACCACCAGCACGCAGCGCCGGCGCAGCTTGTGGGCGGCGAGCAGGAATTCACGCAGCTGCTGCTTGCCGATCTCGACACTCTGGCCGTGCAGGTCGAGCGTGTCCTCGGCGCGCAGCTTGCCGGCGCGCAGCTCGGACAGCTGGGCGCGGCTGACCCCGGGCGCGCGGGCGGAGTAGCGCTGGGCATCGCCCTCGACCCGGAGCTCGACCTCGGGCGGCAGCTCGGCGACCCGGACGGGCGACGGCGGCGGCGGCGGAATCGGCAGGCGGTCGCGGGTGTCCAGTGGGCGCGCACCGTCGACCGCGGCCAGGAACAGCGCCTGGTCCTCCGGGGACACGGGGGGACGGCGCGACCTCATTCCCCATTCTGTACTCGACGACGGGGGATGCTGCCAAGAAATCGCACGGCATCGGCTGACAGCCGGCGTCGATCCCGCGGCGGGCTTTGCCTCCCCACCCCGTCGGGCAACCGCACCATCACCGCTAAACCCGCGTTGTATTTGGCAACACCGGCGGCTTTTTCGCGCGGTCGCTTGCGGCGGCGCGCCGGGTTCGGCACCGTGCGCCCTGGAGGCAGTCCTTCGATGGTTCCGTGTCCCCGCGTCGCGTACTTCTGCATGGAGTACGGGCTCGACCCCGCGTTCGCGATCTACGCCGGCGGCCTGGGGATCCTGGCCGGCGATCACATGAAGTCCGCCGGTGACCTGCACGTGCCAGTCACCGGCATCGGGCTTCTGTGGGACGAGGGCTATACGCGGCAGGTGGTCGGAGTCGGCGGCGCGATCGAGGATCAGTACCCCCGGACCGCGCGCGACGTGCTGCGCCGGCTCGACGCCCGGGTCGAGGTCACCGTGCGCGGCAAGAAGGTGCCGCTGCGCGCCTGGCGGGTCGACCGCTACCTGACCGCGAGCCTCTACCTGCTCGAGCCCGAGCGCGACGAGGATCGCTGGATCACCCAGCGGCTGTACGGCGGCGGGGTCGAGGACCGGCTGGCGCAGGAGATCGTGCTCGGGGTCGGCGGCGTGCGGTTGCTCACGGCGCTCGGCGAGAAGACCGACGTGTTCCACTTCAACGAGGGGCACGCGGTGTTCGCCGGGCTCGAGCTGCTGCGCCAGCAGCGGTTCGGCGGGACCACCCTGACCGAGCGGATCGACCAGCTGCGCGCCCACGTCGTGTTCACCACACACACGCCGGTGCCGGCGGGCAACGAGGTCCACGACCTGGATCTGATGCGCAAGATGGGCGCCGACCTCGGGTTCACCGACGCCGAGCTCGAGGTGATCGGCGGCGATCCGTTCTCGATGACGATCGCCGGGCTGCGGCTGGCGCGGATCGCCAACGGCGTCGCCGAGCTCCACGGCCAGACCGCGCGCGAGATGTGGAAGCAGGTCGACGGCGCCGCGCCGATCATCAGCGTGACCAACGGGGTCCACCAGCCGACCTGGCAGGACGCGCGGATCCGCGCCGCGCTGGTGCCGGACAAGCCGCGCGAGCGCCAGGACGCCGAGCTGTGGGCGGCGCACCAGCAGATGAAGGGCGAGCTGCTCGCCGAGGTCGCCCGCCGCACCGGCGTCCACCTCGCGCTCGACCAGCTGACGATCGGCTTCGCGCGGCGCGCCGCGGCCTACAAGCGCGCCGACCTGATCCTGGGCGACGAGGCCGCGCTGGCGCGGCTGTTCGACCGCGGGATCCAGATCGTCTATTCCGGAAAGGCGCACCCGCGCGACCTGCAGGGCAAGGCGCTGGTCGGCCGGCTGCTCGACGCCGCGCGGCGCCACCCCCGCCACGTCGTGTTCCTCGAGAACTACGACATGCGGGTCGGAGCGCTGATGACGCGCGGCGCCGACGTCTGGCTCAATAATCCGCGGCGGCCGCTCGAGGCGTCCGGGACCTCGGGGATGAAGGCGGCGATGAACGGCGTGCCCAACGTCTCGGTGCTCGACGGCTGGTGGCCCGAGGGCTGCGTCCACGGCGTCACCGGCTGGAAGATCGGCGATCCCGACCCCAACGACGACGCGTTCGACGAGCAGGACGCCGCGCGGATCGACCGGCGCGACCGCGAGCTGCTCCACCAGGTGGTGGAGCACGAGGTGCTCGCCGCCTATGCCCAGCGGCCGCGCTGGCTGGACATCATGCGCGCCAGCGTCGCGATGTCGCAGTGGCGGTTCTCGTCGGATCGCCAGGTCGAGGACTACGTCGCGCGGATGTACGCCGCGGCGGGCTAACCGAACCCCGGCGCCAGGTTGGACCCGCTACTGCGCGGGTCGTGAAACGGCTGCATCACGAGCACCGGGGACAGCCAGGCAGGGTCGGCCTTGTTCATGAACTCCACCCTGCGGCGCGCGATGCACAGCGCATGGTCTGGTCGGCCGGTCCTGAGCAGCTCGTCGTAGAACGTGGTCGACAGCTGATAGGCGCCGTCGTCCGATACCGGCCACCGGAAGCCGATCACCGATGAGACGCCGGCGAGCAGCGCTGCGTCGATCATGCCGAGCAGGTCGTTGTTGATCAGGTCCCTGCGGGCGAGCATCGCCGCGCTCTGGCATGCGCTCATGTAGAACAGGCTCGGCCGGTGCTTGCTCCACAGGTTGAGCAGTTGGTCCTTGGTCAGGTAGCCCGGCCCGTCATGCGTCGGCCGGCCGGGGGTGATATCCCGTGCGCCGGATAGTACGAGCCGGTGCTCGGTCGTGCGCTGGTCGACGAAGTCGCCGTGCCCGGCGAAGTGGACGATGTGGTACGGCACGCTCTCCAGCTCCCGCGCGACCGCCTCAACCGTCGCATCGGCGGTCTTGAGCACCTTGACTCTGGGCGGGATGCGGGCGCGCTGGCTCTCGAACAGCCGCCGGATCTCGTCGACCTCGTCCTCGACTCTGGGGATCCCGCCCGTGTTCGCTGCGATCAGCAGGACGCGCAGCGGCTGTCCCCGGCGGTGGAGCTCGTTGAGTAGCACGGGGGAGAGCGCGGGTGCAGGTCGCCCTGTCGGCTGCACGTCGAGCACCGAGCGCGAGAACGGATGGTGCAAGACGAGGTAGTCGCGCCCGGACAGATCAGGCAAGAACTCCAGCGGCACGTCGAGCAGGTCGCTGGTCCCGGCAACGTTCACGCGGCGAGCGTGGGCGATCCCGCTCCCGATCGCTCGCTGGATCTCGTCATGGCTCATCACCAGCCGGTAGAGCTGACCGCCGATCGTGCGGGTGAGGAGCTGCCAGTTGCTACCGTAAGCGGCGCGGCCCAGCGCGCGCAGTTCGTCGGTGTTGAACCGGAGATCGTCCTCGGTCCGCTCGTGGAACTCGATCGTGCCAAGCACCATGTCGACGGGCGCGCGGTCGGTCACGAACAGCGACAGCGTCGGCTCGGCCGCGGCCACGAACGGCCAGGTCGCCATCCGTCTCAGCAGGTGCTCGATGCGCGGTACGAGCTGCGAGCGGTACTGCGCCTTGTTCAGGTACTCATCGGCCTTCCAGCTGTTCAGCGGCTCGTCCGCGCCGATCACCCCGGTCAGCACCAGCACCGGAATGCGCTGCAGCGCAAGATCGCTCTTGAGCCGTAGCAGCACGTCTCGGCCCTGAAGCTTGCCGCGTTTGAGCTGGGCGTCGAGGACGATCAGCTCTGGCTGCTGGGCGTCCAGCAAGGCCAGCGCGGCCTCGCCGGTTTCCTCGAGGATCAGGTCGAACTTCGGTTCCAGCAGCTTGCGGAGCTTGTTTCGCCACGGCTCGTCGTCATCGATCACCAGCACGACCGGCTTCATGGCCGAATCCCTCCTTTGCGCGCCGGCAGCTCGAATGCGACGGTGAGGCCGGCCGGCTGGTTGGACCTCGCCCAGATGTGGCCGCCGTGCAGCTCGACGAACGTCTTGGCGATGCTGAGGCCGAGCCCCTGGCCCTGCCGCTTGGGCGAGCCCGGCGCGCCGGTCGCGGCGACTGCCAATGCCTGATAGTACGGCTCGAACAGCCGCTCGAGGTCGTCCGCGGACAGCTGGTGCGGACCGTCGTCGGTCACCTCGACGCGGACCTGCTCGGTCTCGGCCGACACCAGGACGTCGATCCGTCCGTACGGCCCTGTGAATTTGATCGCGTTGGCGATCAGGTTCATCACGACCTGCCTCATGCGGTCCTTGTCGATCCAGAGCTTGACTGGGTCGCCGACCGGCAGCGTCACGTGGAGGTCCTTCCGCTCGGCGACATCTCGCACACTGTCGACCACGGACTGCACCAGCCGAGCGAGCGAGGTTCGCCGCAGCTTCAACGGCGCCTCGTTGAGCACCAGCGCCGCCGCCATGATGTCCTGGGTCAACCGGTACTGGAAGCTCGCCTCCTCGACGTGGTACTTGAGCCTGCCGACCAGCGCGGAAGCGTCCCGCGTGCGGGCGCTGTGCAGTATGCGGCCCATTCGCGGCACTGAGAGCGTCATCGAGTTGCGGAGGTCATGCGCGGCGCGGGCAATGTGCTCGATCCCATGGTTGGCGAGCGCGACGGCGACCAGGCCGGCGAGCGTCTCCAGGGTCTCGAGGTCGGACCGGTCGAAGCCGCGCGGTGACTCGCTCTCGACGTCGAGCACGCCGACCACGCGCTCGCACGAGATGATCGGCGCGGCGATCTCCGACCGCGTGGTCGCGACCACCGGCAAGTGCTGGCTCTTGCCGCGCGGCAGGTCGAGCTCGAGCTGCGACTTGCCGGTGAGCACGGTCGTGCCGGTGATCCCGACCTGTCCGACCCGGAGGCTGCGCTCGGGACCGACGACCTGCTCGAACTGCTTCCGCAGCCCGAGCGGGTAGACCGCCTCGAGGACAAGGATGTCGGGCGGTCGGAACAGCAGCAGCGTCCCGAAGGTGGTGGTTCTGGGATCGAGGCTGTGGGTGCGGAAGCACTTCACGGTGATCCGGAGCAGATCGGCGAGCGCGTCCTTGCGGGTGAGCTTGCCGCGGCGAACTCGTTCCGCACTCTTCTCGGCCTCCTGGATCGCCCTCAGGTATCCGTGGCGCCGTCGTTCGCGGGCGCTGTGCTGGTCGCTCTTGATCGCCATCGCGGCCTGGGCGGCGATGAACGACAGCGTGTGCTGCTGGAGCTCTCCGAACTCGCGGCGACGCCCGCTGCGGACCTCGAGCACGCCAACGAGGTCACCACCGGCGAACATCCGCGCGCTCATGCCCGACTGGAAGCCGCGTTGCTCCTCGTCGCGCGTGGGAAATCGGGTCTCGCGGCGGTCGTAGGTCGCGACCACCACCTCCTTGGCATCCTCCGCCGTGTAGCGGGTCTGCGAGCGTGAATCGCGCGGGTACGTAGTGCCGATCAGGCCCTGATCGCCGCCGTGGACGGCCCGGACCACAAGGTCGTACGTCCCGCGGCCGTCATCGGCCTCCTTGAGCACGACCTGGCTCATGACCGGGCTGGCGCCCTTGCGTCCGAGCCGGGTCGCCGTGAGCTCAGCGACTACGCTCAGGGTCTCGCCGAGGGTCTGGGTCTCGAGCAGCGCACGCGGCACAGAGGCCTGATCTTCGTAATCGCGCAGCATGAGCGCGTTCGCAATCCCGATCGCGGCTTGATGGGCGAACTTGATCCCCTGCGCCACCTGATCGGGCGTGAATCGGCGCTTGTCGTGGTAGTTCGCGAACAGCGCTCCGATAGGGGGTCCGAACGCCCGCAACGAGAACGCCAGGCAGCTGTGGATGTTCTCGACGTCGGCGAACCGCGTGCGCCGGAACGCCTCGTGCTGCGCGAAGTCCTCGACCTGGACCGGCTCGGTCTGCGCCATGACCCAGCGCACCAGGCTGGAGTCGTCGTCCAGATCGCGGTCGGCTGCCGCGCGATTGACGAGCGCGCCCGCGTAGCGCGGACGCTCGAACGCGTCGATCGTTGCATTGTAGGCATGGAGCGTGACCAGATCGCACCCCACCACGTCCTTCATCTGCTGCGCGACGACCTCGAGCGTGTTCTCCAGGTACGGGAGCGGTGCCAGCTTCTCCAGCACCGTCTCGGTGCGCTGATCGAGCTCGATGCGGCGCACCAACCGGGCGGTCTTCAGCGCCAGCGCGACCTGCATGGCGAACCGGGTCAAGCGCTGCCGATCGGCGTCCTCGAAGTCACGCGGCTGGGCGTAGTGGACGTAGATCACGCCGAGCGGCTCGTTGCCGACCTGCAGGACGATGCCCTGGAAGCTGTGCACACCGCGCCCGATCAGGAACGCACGCTGCGGATCGTCGAGCACGGGCGCGTCGCGGACGCTGTCGACCCGGAGGTAGTGATCGTCGAGGATCCGCCAGGTGGTCCGCAGCATGTGGGCCTCATGCTGCGCGAGCTCGGTCCCCGCCGCGGCATCGCGGTTGGCCGAGACCGGCTGGGGCGCGAACTGCCGACTGTCCCTATTATAGGCCCAGAACACCGCGTTGCTCGCCTTGCACAGGTCGCGCGCCGTGGCGACAAGGCGGGCGGTCACCGCTGCCTCGTCGTCACCATCGTGGGGCTCGGTCACCGCCCGGGCGGCGTCATCGACCAGCTTGCTGTCGTTGCGCGCCTGGAAGCT